>CAZFMS010000563.1:0-1504 GCA_964520125.1 uncultured Planctomycetaceae bacterium | reverse complement strand
GCTCATAAGAAGAACATCGGCAACTACGACGTTTCAATCTTAACATGCTCTATCCAGCACGCCAAGCTGGGCGATCTCCAGCCAGTAGGGAATGTCCGCGTCCAGCGCTGCGGGCGTCGGCAGGTCGACCTGGTAGATGAACTCTTCTTTCCAGCCGCTCCCGACCGCCACGTAATCGCCCGTCCAGGCCCTGGACGGGTTCAAGAAGCTCTCCTCGAACAGGATGTTATTGTCGTCCGGCAGCCCGTCGCCTGAGCGGGCCTGATAGAAGCGGATCCGCATCGTCTCCGTCTCCGGCGGATCTTCCGGCGGATCGAACGTGCCACCGTAGAAGCCCCACCAGGTGATGCGGTGGATGGTCTCGGGCTGCTCCAGGAGAACGTCGTCGGCTACTCGCTGCCAGACTGGAAGACCTGAATAATTGCGGAATGAGGTATCCGAGCCCAGGCCCCCGAACGGGTGCGGCTGCTGGTTCACCACGAGGCCCCCGCCGCCGCGCGGCAGGTCATCCCAATCATGCGGCTCGGCCAAGCTCGGCCCGGCAGCAATCAGAAGCGCAAGCACAGCGAGCAAAAGGACTTGTGAAATACTGAACCTGTGAGTCGGCATCACCGAGTCCCCGCCTGGTCGGACGGGCCTGCCCGCAACGACAGGCCAATCCGCAAGACCAAGGTCAGCAGCATCTTCTGACGTGAGGAAAGCTCTACCGTGCCTTCCCTCCGAATCCGAACGCCCCCCGTTGACTATCGGACTATCCCCATTATACCACCCGCCAGTCAATTTAGTCAAGCGAAATCCGTAAAGAAACGGGCATCACCCGCCCCTGCATCATCCACCGCGGCAGAAAGGCCCCCAGGCAGGCCCCAGGGCCGATTCACTTGTGGCCCGCCCCTCATGAGCCCCGCCGTAGGCCAGGAGTGGCCCAGATCGGTGAGTCGCAAGTAAGAAAGGGCAGCACTGCGCTGCACACATCCCCACAGTGGTCGAGCCTGGGATTCGGATACGGTGCAGAGGCGGCAGGCCGATGCTGCGGCCGCTGCCCGGGCTATTTCCGACACCCTAACCGAGGCTACCAGCTCTCACCCGGCGCTGAGCCACCCGACATTCGGGATCTCGGGCTTCCGGGAACCGCTGAGCAGGCCGTAACCGAGGAGTATCGGACGGCCCTTTCATTCCAGGCCCGAAAAGTGTATGATGTGGGTTTGACGGTACTGAAGCGATAACCGACCCTGGATAGCGCCGCCACGGGGCGCCGACCGGGCAAGAGCGATGAGGGGTCTGAGTGGTAAAGGGGGCCCAAATCCAGTGGGCGGTCAGGAGTCGCCGGCCAAGGCCCGGCGGTCTCGTGATTCACTCTCTTCTGCCGGCTTGACTTGTGGGTCGCTGGAGATGGGCGGCCAACGGGGAGGCCCATTGTCCAAGCGGTGGGGGCAGGCGGTGAAGTGCCTTGACCGAGGCTGCCAAACCTGTCGAGGTCTCGAGTTGCGGCGCCTCGTAATGCTCT
>CAZFMS010000562.1:0-1515 GCA_964520125.1 uncultured Planctomycetaceae bacterium | reverse complement strand
ACGAAGCAGAACTTTCCTAACATACAGATAACCAGAATTATCTGTCTGTGTCAAGTTTCCTTTTGGTTCTGAATATGGACTTTTTACGACCCTAATATAGTATCTGAACCAGCGGCGAATATTATCTATATCGTACAGTGCTGTCAACAGTTTTTTTTGCTTTTGGGTGAATAAGTGAAAATTCACCCAAAAAGGTCCAATATCCAATGTCCCCTTCGACTCATATACTCACGCTCAGGGCTGGCAAGAGCCAGGATCATGTTTAATAATAGGACATTGGATTTTGGACCTGCCGAAAGCACTATATCTTTGATCCCGCTTTAGGCAGTAGTGGGATCATCAGATGCTCTCCCGGAAAGATCTTAGAAGGACTACCACCGCTTTTTACTCTGTCGATACTCCCGGCCCTGATGCCGAATTTTCTGGATATCTCCCAGAGAGTGTCACCCTTTTTGACAGTGTATTTTATCCAGTTGACCTCATTCAGGCTGGCCAGAGCCTGGTTGACCTTTTCCAGCTCAAGGATACAGGGTAAGCGGATAGAGTATCCACTGCGGGAAGGGGGCACGCGCTTGCGCAGAATGGATGGATTCATTGCGTAAATACTCTCCTGAGAGTACCCGATCTCCCGAGCAAGAGTTGGTATACTCACCCCTCCTGGAACTGTGACCCTGAAAAAATCCTCCTGGGGTCTGTAATCCGGGAAAATGCCATACCTCTCTGGCTCCATAGCTATGAGAAGCCCGGCGTAAAAAGCGGGCACGTAAATCCTGGTCTGACGGGGCAATGTCAGATTCTCGAATACGGGATCCAGTCCACGTTTTTTCGCGCGCTTTATTGCCGTGCTGACACGTCCTTCTCCAGCGTTATAGGCTGCAAGAACCAGCTCCCAGTCGCCGAAACGTTCGTACAGGTATTTCAGGAAACGGGCGGCCCCTTCGGTACTTTTCTCGAAATCCAGTCTTTCGTCCACCCAGGAGTCAGTGCGTATGCCGAACCGGCTGGATGTCGCTCTTATGATCTGCCACATTCCAACCGCACCCGCATAACTTCTCGCTGTATTGTTATATCCGCTCTCGATTATACACAGATATACCAATTCAACAGGAAGTCCGTAACGCTCAAGGATCGGGATTAGATGCTGGATATAACGTGTCGATTCGGACAGGGCCAGCTTGATATCTTCCCTTTTAATTGTGAGAAAGTGCTGGAGCTGTACCTTGACGTTCCTCGTATAAGCTTTATCGATGGCCGCAGTAACCAGTGGACCGTCCTTGAAATAAGTGGGCGTTGGCTGAGCTATCAGGGCGGGATCAACGGTCAGGTTCTTGGTCTCGCCTGCAACCAGCTTCGCCTGGGCAGCCGGTGGCATCTGCTGGAAAACCACCAAAAAAATCACTGTTGCAGCAGCCAGCAATGTCACCCAGACCGCGGTTACTGTTTTTTCCTGTCTTGACATGCCGTTGTCAATACCCCTTTAGTTCGGTTTCAGGTTTCTAGTAATTTTGGTCCAAG
>CAZFMS010000561.1:0-1516 GCA_964520125.1 uncultured Planctomycetaceae bacterium | reverse complement strand
TCCTCCTCGACTCCATCACCCGCCTGGCCCGGGCCTACAACTCCGAAGTGCCCCACTCCGGCAAGATCCTCACCGGCGGAGTCGACGCCAACGCCCTCCAAAAGCCCAAACGCTTCTTCGGGGCCGCCCGCAACATCGAAGAAGGCGGCAGCCTGACCATCATCGGAACCGCCCTGGTCGACACCGGCTCCAAGATGGACGAGGTGATCTTCGAGGAGTTCAAGGGCACCGGTAACAGCGAACTCCACCTCGACCGCCGCCTGGTCGACAAACGCATCTGGCCGGCCATCGATATCTCCGCCTCGGGGACCAGAAAGGAAGAACTGCTCCTCGATGCCCAGGAGTTGGCCCTGACCTACAAGCTCCGCCGGGTCCTGGTGGACATGAACCCCGTCGAGGCCATGGAACTGCTCATCAGCCGCCTCCAAAAGGTCAAGACCAACGGCGAGTTCCTCATGACCATGAACCTGGCCTAAAACCCGGCCCTATGCCCCCCCTTGGGATTAGTAAGCGTAAGTGTAAAAACCCCCAGCGACCCTCTTGGAGTCTCCCTAACCAATCCACCCCACCGCCGCTAACAGGTAGCCAATGTCCTCCGCCGTTCAGATCGCCCAATTCGTCGAGCCCGGTTTCGGGGAAAACGCCTACGTCGTCTGGGTCAATTCGCCGGGCCCCTGCTGGATCATCGACCCCGGCCCCGAGCCCTCCGCCGCCCAGATCCTCGACCACCTCCGCGAACACCGCCTGACCCCCCAGGCCATCCTCCTGACCCACGGACACATCGACCACCTCAGCGGCATCCCCGAACTCCGCCAGGCCTTCCCCGACCTGCCGGTCTACATCGCCGACCAGGAAAAGGCCGCCCTGACCGACCCCGAGGAAAACCTCTCGGTCAACCTCGGCCAACGCTTCTCCACCGGCCTCACCGAATCCCGCGACCTCCCGCCCGACCTCGAGCTGACCCTGGACGGCTCGATCTGGAAGGCCCTGGACACCTCCGGCCACTCCCCCGGCGGCCGCAGCTTCTACTGCCCCGCGGCCGGCATCGTCATCGTCGGCGACGCCCTCTTCCAAGGCTCCATCGGCCGCACCGACTTCCACCACAGCACCCCCGACGACCTGATCCGCAACATCCACGAGCAACTCTTCACGTTGCCGGAAGAAACCAAAGTCCTCTGCGGCCACGGCCCCGCCACCACCATCGCCACCGAAAAACGCACCAACCCCTTCCTCCAAGGCTGACCGCCCAACCCCACCCTGTGGAACAGCCTGCCTCGCCTGGGCCAACCCTGTGGAACAGGCTTTCTAGCCTGTTATGCCAGTGGCCCACCCATCCCCCCTGTGGTCTCCCCACAGTGCGAACCCCCACTTGTTTAGCGGCGTCGCGTGCGACGCCTCTCCGTCCCCAGCCCCTCGCCCCATCACTCCACAACCACCCCCTCCTGAGCGGCTGCAGGGATCGGCCCCTTCGGGCAACGCCGTGAACTAAGCGGCGATGGTATTTCGGTACTTATGG
>CAZFMS010000560.1:0-1521 GCA_964520125.1 uncultured Planctomycetaceae bacterium | reverse complement strand
GAGGTCGCGATCTTCTCGATCTCCTCCTCCAGGGCCGCCTGGGAGGCGTCGGCCTCCACCCGTCGGCGGACCTCGTCGAGCTGCGGGGAATAGCCGGCCGATGTGCTGGTCACCATGACCAGGTGGTAGCCGTATGGGGAGCGGAGGGGTCCGATCCACCTCGTGTCGTCCGCGTCCAGGGTGAAGAGCTCCCGCTGCATCGCGTCCCCGAAATGGCTGGCGATCTCGTCCGCGTCTTTTCTCACGTAGTTGTGGTGATAGAGGAAGCGGTCTCCGTGGGACGGCGCCCCGTGAAATGGTACGTTGGCCCGGTTCAGCTCGTCGAGCTTGGCGCGCGCCAGCGTGAGCGCGCCCTCGTCGCCGTGTCGGTCGACGCTGAAGAAAACGTGTGTAAAGGTCACAGCCGGGGAAACGGAGTAGCGGTCCTCGTGCGCGGCGAGGTAGTCCTCGAGATCGCCATCGGAGAGCTGGACCCCGGTGGACACGACCATCCGGTTGACGGACTCCAGCCGGCCGATGAGCAGCCGGCGGAAGGTGGGGTCGTTTCTGTCGAGACCCAGCGCCTTGGCCTCGCGGTACAGGGCTTCCTCTCTCACGAAGTCCTCGATCAGCCGCTCGAGCTCCTCGGGCGAGAGATCGTCCAGCCCCGCATCGAACCGATCCGGCGCCAACGTTCTCGAGCTGAGCTGCTGAAACGTCAACAGCCGTTCGCCGTCCACCACGATGCGCTTCGAGGCGTCGTATGGGCTCTCCCGGGCGACGAACTCGAAGACGATGAACAGAGCGGTGCCCACGAGCAGGAAATGGACGAGGGGCTCTTTGAGGAGTTTCTTGATCAAAACCGCCGGCTCATTCGGGCGTGTACCAGATCGGTGAGCTGTAGGCACGCTCCTGAATGACCATGGGGATGTTGTTCGGCACGTCCTTCAGACCGTAGTGCTTTGCGTCGTATGCCGTCCAGCGCGGCGTCGGGATCTCCAGCACACGAAGGTAGTAGAAGGCGAGCTCGCCCGCGTCGAAGTCCGGATCGGTCCACACGACCGCCAGCTCGGGATCGCCGATGCTGTTGGAGTAGGTGGCGTTCTCGACGTCGACCGTCGTGCCCACCGGTTCGGCCTCGCCGTTTGAATCGGGCTCGCGTCCGTCCGACAGGGCCACGTTGTAGACCTTCTCGTGAAGCTCACCCTGTTGGTCGCGCCAGCCCTTGATCACCTGGACCCGATCCAGATTGGCTCCGTCCGGGTCCTTCACCGCACGAATGAGGAAGCTGGGCGATTCGGCCCCGGGGGCGTGGGTGAGATCGCCGCCCATGGGCACGCCCTTGGTGTAGCCGGTCTCGGCGAGGTCGTGCCGCAGGGCATCCTCCGCCTGATAATCCCAGCCGCCGAAGAACCGCACGATCATGCGGGGGCCGGTGGTCGCGTAGGTCTCCTTGCGCTTCATCGCGGCGAACAACGCGCTTCTCGTGTTCTCGGTGGACCACACCGCGGCCATGCCGGAAGCGGCGAAGTGCCAGGCGGC
>CAZFMS010000559.1:0-1525 GCA_964520125.1 uncultured Planctomycetaceae bacterium | reverse complement strand
GGAACTGGGGGTCGGAGTGGGTACGTTCGAACAATGTGAAACCGTCCATATCTGGCATGTTCACGTCCGAGAGGACGAGCTGGAAGGGTTTCCCCGTGTTCGTGGCCGTCTTGAGGGCCGCCAGTGCTTCCTCAGCGCCCGCGACAACCCGCGGAGACATGTGCCAGTTCCGGAGCATGTCTTGCAGGATGCGACGGTTCGTAGCGTTGTCATCTACGACGAGCACCGGCAGACCCTCGAGCAGTTCCTGGTCTTCTTGTGATCGCTTGGCCGGAGCGGCCTTTCCGAACCCGAAGACGACGGTGAAATGGAATGTCGAACCCTTTCCTGGCTCGCTCTCCGCCCAGATGCGCCCGCCCATGAGTTCGACCAGTTGAACGGAGATCGTCAGACCCAGGCCAGTCCCTCCGTAGCGGCGCGTCGTCGAGACATCCGCTTGAGCAAAGGGCTCAAAGATCGCATTCAGTTTGCCGGCGGGGATGCCGATGCCCGTATCCTGAACCGAGACTTGCAGCGTTGTGCTCTGGTCCGTTCTCTCAACCTGTCTGATGCTGACGCACACTTCGCCGCTTTCGGTGAACTTGATTGCATTGCCGACGAGGTTCATGATGACTTGACGCAAGCGGTAGACATCGCCGAAAAGTGCGTCGGGCACCTCGGACGGAACCTCATATATGAGTTCCAGCCCCTTGCTATGAGCGCGGTTCGCGAGGGTGTTCAACATATCGGCAAGCGCGTCCCGCAGCGCGAAGTCAATCGGCTCCAGCTCCAGTTTGCCGGCTTCGATCTTGGAGAAGTCCAGAATGTCGTTGAGCAGTGTGAGCAGGGCGTCGGCGGAAGACTTGATCGTGTCCAAATAGTCGCGCTGCTCGGGATCGAGATCCGTGTCGAGCGCCAGATCCGTCATGCCGAGGATGCCGTTCATCGGGGTGCGGATTTCATGACTCATGTTGGCCAGGAAATCGCTTTTCGCCCCGGTGGCAGCCTCGGCCGCTTCCTTGGCGGTGCGGAGCTCCTCCTGCTGTACCTGAAGCTCCTGCGCCTGCCTCCGCGTTTGCTCCAGGAGTTGCTTGAGCTCGGTCTGGCCCTGAGCCACGATCAACGCCACGCATATGGGTTCCTGTACGGATCTCAAGAAGCTGATGTGATCTTCGGATAAGAGCTCGAACGAAGCGAATTCGACGACGCCCAGGAGGCGTTCATTATAGGACAGCGGGAAGAGAATGAGGCTGCGCGGCGTTGACTCACCAAGGGATGAACGGATCCTGAAGTATCCCGCCGGCACCTCATCGAGGAGCATCAACTCGCGATCCAGTGCCGCCTGCCCAACCAGACCGTCCCCCATCTTGAAGTGGACGCGCTCAAGGGCCTCTTCCTCAGTGGCATACCCGGCGGCGAAATGGAGGTCACCCGTATCCTCTTCAAACAGGTAGAGGGCGGCTTTTTGGGCGGGCAAGTGCTTCGCCAGGGTCCGAACCACGTGGGTAACCAACTCCCCCGTATCCAGGTCGCCCCGCATCTCCCT
>CAZFMS010000558.1:0-1531 GCA_964520125.1 uncultured Planctomycetaceae bacterium | reverse complement strand
GCTCTTTTTCTCCAGAGGACTCTCCAGAGAGACTATGCGTGTGTGTAGGCGAGCAAAACCCACAGATCCTTGGGGACCTTCTGAAAAATTGGCTCTTCTCCAATAAAGTTGATGAAATTTAAGCCGCTGAAGCTTGTTTAACTTTCAGCATAAAGTATCTGGTATCGTGAAATCCATAGGCTTTGCGTTTGATCACCTTGATCTTGTTGTTTATGCCTTCCAGACGACCGGTATCAATAGGATAGTCTGCATGGTTGAGCAGTCCGTCTTCGTGGCGTCTGAGGGTTTTGATGAAATCCTGGACACTTTTATTCTCAATGCAAGAAGCCATCCCACACCAGCTATCCAAAGCCTGCTTACATTTCTCTCGATCATCATAGTAGAAAACTAACTTCAGTTGATCTTTCAGGAGATAAAGACTATTGAGAGTTTCGTTTTTAGAAAGGAGGGATTCGAGCTTGATACGTTGATTGTCCGTTAAATTCGCTTCGTTTTTCAGCAACAGATAACGAGTCCCCTTAAGCAATCCCTGACCCGCTTCGTCAGCCTTCTTAAACTCTTGCCGACGAACGCTATCAATCACTTTTCCAAAACTATTTGTCACATGGAAAAAGTCAAAGACAATCTTCGCATCCGGGCAGTGATGTGTAACACGATTAATAAAGGGTTGCCACATATCCATCGCAACAGCCTTGATTGCAGCCTTTTGAGTCGGTGTGAGGCCTTCAAAGAAATCATCTACCGTTTCCTTATCCCGGTTCGATCCCATCCAAAGGACACGCCCCGTAAAGTAATCAGCAATAACGGTCATATAAGTATGGCCTTTTCGTATAGCAATTTCATCAATCATTATGACGGTCAGATGATCGAAATTAGTCTGACCATACGCCTCCTCAAGAAAGTCTTTATCGATCTGTTTGACAGTCTTTGGATCCATTGTAAGATGCCTGGCAACATCCATAACCGTCATCGTTTTGCAGAGTTCATGGACATAGCGACTCATTCTATATGTAACTCTCTTGGATGCGTCACAAAACGCAAGCTTTTCAACACGAGCCTGTATACATTCAAAGCACCAGATTTTCCTGTATTGGACTTGGAGCCATACTTCCGCTCCAGCGATATCCATATCACGAATGAGCCGATGATGGTCTTTGGAATGGACAATTGTTGATTGCTTCCCGCAGGCATGGCAGCATGACGTATACCTTCTATCCGGTTCAAGCATAATACATGCTGACTTCGGTCCTTCTCCATGGACATTCTGTTTCACAATTTTGATCTTCATATCTTTGAAGTAGCTTGCTATACTCAAGTTGGACATTGTGGCGAATCCTTTCGATTGCAACTATATTGGTCAAATACAGTTATGTACACGAAAGTTCGTCCAATGTCCCTTATTATTTACATGATTATCATCAACCTTTTGGGAGATGAGCCAAATAAATATAGAATTGGCAATCGACTCCCACTCATTCCTAGGCCAGAACTTTTGCTTTCTTTATCGAAGGTTCTAGCAGCCTCATGGAAT
>CAZFMS010000557.1:0-1553 GCA_964520125.1 uncultured Planctomycetaceae bacterium | reverse complement strand
AGGTGCCTCTATTTGGAAATAGAGAGGGACGGGCTCCCGGAGAAGAACCCGGACAAGAGGCCCGGCCGCCATGAGGTCATCAGCGACTCGTTGGGGTTCCCCGATCACCAGCTTGCGGAGTTCGAGCGGGACGCCCGAAAACACGGGTTTGCCGACGTGAAGTTCACCCCAGACCCCACGGAACCTACCTTCCGGCAGGTACGTTGTGGCTCCCGGAAGGCATTCAACCGTTACGTCAAACACCGTGGATTCGTCAATAGGAATAAATTCGGGGGTGTCCGGCTGACCCAAGAAGACCTGGACCGGGCGAAGGCACTGGTCGAGAGGCCGAAATGAGTGAGGATACGCAGGATTACGACCGCCGGCTGGCTACTGGATTCCGGATGTTGGAGGATGATTTCGGCACCCAGGAGGGCGATGAATTGCTACTTCGGCCCGATTTAGCCGACGACGACGATTGACAACCTGTCAATTTCCTCTTTGGCATGGCCCCCCGATGTGGTATGTTCCCAATTCGAGTGTGGGGGACTTACTTAATCAGGGAGGGCTGTGATGATGAGCGAAGAGGAATCGCCAAAGGTGGAACTGACTGAGCGTGAGATAGCCTTATGCGAGGGGCGGGACCCCGATGAGGTTACAGAAGACTCCGGCGCTGTCACGGACGACGACGCCACGGAGGGCAATGCCGATATCCAGGATCCCGTTGCTGCCGGTCACCCGGCGGGCGACGTTGAGGATATCGAGGGCCAGGATGCCCAGCCGGAGTCTCTTGATACAGAAGAGGATGGGGAGGCGGGCACTTCTGAACCCGAGGTTACCCCGCCGGACGCCACCGACTGGATTGACGACGACCTGCGTGCCCAGGCCGCCAGTTACGGGCTTTCGGGAGACGAACTGGCGGGTTTTGGTAGTGCCGAGGCGTTCCAGTTGGCCGGGGCAATGGTGGATCAGCAATTTATTGCTGCTGGCACGACTGACAGCCCGCCAGCGGGCGAGCCCGAGGAAGTTACCCCACCGGCGGCGGCCCCGGCCCCCAAGGCAAGTGAAGCGGCCCCGTCGCTGGATCTTAAAAACTACGCCGACTACGACGACGCCACGAAGGACCTGGTGACGTACGCCCAGCACTTGCGGACCGTCCAGGATGGTATGACGGCCCAGATAGAGGAGCTGGTCCAAGCCAAGGAGGGGGACGCTGCGGCCCGTGAGGCCGATCGGCAGGCCCAGGCTGAGCAGCAGCATTGGGACTACGTCGCCAAGTTCCATGACGCCGCGGATCACCTGGACGACCAGCGTTACGGTCGATCCTTCGATTCCCAGGGCGTCTTGCTTCCCCTGGACTCGCAGCATGATGCCAACCGGGAGAAGCTCTATGACATGGTCTCCGCTTTAGAAATTAGCATTCGGATCAAGGCGGCGCGGGACGACAAACCGGCCAGTGTTCCTCCAATGCCGGTGCTCTTGCGGCGGGCCGAACAGCTCGTGTTTGGCCCGGAGATTCGGCAGCAGCAGCAGGACACCCGCTTTCTGCTCTACTCTCCGACCGAGGAGCCGGA
>CAZFMS010000556.1:0-1560 GCA_964520125.1 uncultured Planctomycetaceae bacterium | reverse complement strand
CCACATCTTGCCAGCGAGGTTCGTCCAACACCGGGTAGGTCAGGCTGATGGCCAGGAGCTGGTTGGGGCGGATTGAGGTGTCGGCGGTGGCGTTTCGGCCGCCCACCTCGACGACGTCGAACAGGCAGCCGGCGGGTCCGTTCCAGAAGCGGTGGTTGAACGAAGAGCGGGCCCGGGCGGCGGTGGTTCGCCAACGACCGGCGTGGTCGGCGGAGCCCAGGCGGTCGGCGTAGCCGGCGGCGATTTGGAGGGCGTTGTACCAGAGGGCGTTGATCTCGACCGGCTTGCCGATCCGCGGCGTTACCGAGTAGCCGGGGAGTTGGGCGTCCATCCAGGTCAGGGCCAGGCCGGGTTCTCCGGCGGCCAGCAGGCCATCCTCACAAAGATGGATGCCGTGGCGGGTGCCGCGGTGATGGGCTTCGAGGATGTCGATGATGATCGGGAACATGGTGTCGGCTACCAGGGCCCAGTCGCCCGAGTAGGTCAGATAGCGGTCCAGGGCGTGGATGTACCAGAGGGTGGCATCGACGGTGTTGTAGGCGGGGGCGTTGTCGGCGTCGGGGAAGCGGTTGGGGATCATCCCGCGGTTCACAAACTTGGCGAAGGACTCGATGATCCTGCGGGCGTCGTCGAGCCGGCCGGGGACCAGGCAGAGGCCCGGCAGGGAGATGAAGGTGTCTCGGCCCCAGTCGCCGAACCAGGGATAGCCGGCGATTACGGTCTGTGATTCGGCGTCGCGGCTTACCAGGAATGCGTCCGTGGCCCGGATGAGTTGTTCGAGCAGCGGGTCGCCGGTCTCGGGGAGGCCGGTGGCGGGGAGGTCTGCGGTGATGACGGGCCGAGCATCGGCCACGGGTTGGTCTTTGACGCCAAGAGAAAGGGTCCGCACGGGGGATTTGTCTCGGGAGGCGGCCTGGGAGAATGCTCGCGGCCAATCCTGCCAGGGTCGGCCAGAGGTGGATGCGGCGATGACCAAGCCGGGCGGATCATCCGGGGTCAAGGTCGCGGTGATGGTGCCGGGGGTGAATAGGTCCTGCACGGCGTCGTAGCCGCGTCGTGCTTCCTCGGCCAAGAAGAACCGGTAGTACCAATCCGGCTCAGCGTGAAACGTGCCGTTGTGGTCAATATGGCAGGTCGGGCGATGGTCCGGCCAACGCATGATCACGCGCCGGCCCGTTGTTTCGGTGGACGGGGTGACGATGTTCCGGGCCAGGGCCAGGGTGTGGAAATGGCGACTGGTGCACAGCGGGCGGACTGACAAGACTACGGGGGCGCTGCCGCGGAGCAATCGGTACCGCACGAAGGTGGTACCCTCGCCGGGGGCCATGCAGATGGTCTGCTCGATGACCGCGTCTCGCACGCGCCATCGCCAGGTGGGATATGGACGGGCGGAGAAGGAGTCCAGCAGGCGGTATCCTTGGGGGTGGACGACGGGAGCACCGGGGCGAGTTTCTTGGGCGGGATCGGCCAGGGGGGCGAAGTCGTTAGTGGCCAGTTCGTGGCCAACATTGCCCACGGTGACGGTGGCGTTGGCAGTGACACCGCTCAAGTCGAGATTGA
>CAZFMS010000555.1:0-1565 GCA_964520125.1 uncultured Planctomycetaceae bacterium | reverse complement strand
GGTATTGATGATGAGATTTCGTCCTGAGGGCCTGTTCCCGGTCGCCAGAGTCAAGGGTGAGATGTATTCGGATGAATCTGTCCGCGAGACCGGGGACGCGTCCCTCTACGAGAAGAGGACTAAATAGAAAGTGGACTTTTTACGACCCATAAAAGTATGAAAAAGAAAGAAATAATAGACAGTATCCCTGTCGGAAATGATCCTGCTGCCCGTGGAGACGGTATTCTTCTGGAGGGAGTGAACCTGGGGAAGGTCTTCGGCGGCCTTGCGGCCCTTGAGGGAGTAGATCTAGAGGTGGGTGAGGATGAGATCGTCGGCCTGATCGGCCCAAACGGCGCCGGCAAGACAACACTGTTTAACTGTCTGACCGGGATAACCATGCCCACAACGGGCACGATCAATTTCATGAATTCTGATCTGGTACCCAAGCCGATGATAAACCTCCTGGCGCAGCTTTCAAAGATGAGTTATTTCTTTATGGCTCTTTCCGCTCTGTGGATCTTTCTCATGCTTGGCATCTACGTCCCGGGTGTGGAATATCCCATGGAGTTTTCCATAGCCATGTTCGGCATAGGAGCCTTCAGGCTGTTTGTGGGCGCAATGCTCCGAAAAGCTGTTCCCTGGACACGCGGTGTGACCCTGCTTTTTGCCGTAATGGATACGGTCTTTGCCGCGTTCTGGATGATAAAGTTCAGTGAATTGTATTCTGACAGAATGTTCTTCGAACTGATAAACCTCGAATATATTCTGATCCCAATGGCCCTGGCAATGATATCGTATCCGGCCTACTTTTTCGTGGTACTTAACAGACAAGATGTCAAGACTCTCTTTGGGATCTTTGTGAGGCCGGATGCCATTACTAAATTGGGGATGGCAAGGACGTTCCAGAATATCAGGCTTTTTCCTAATCTTACTGTACTGGACAATGTCAAGCTCGGACGGCACTGCCGGACGACGAGCAACTACTTCTCCATTGTCTTACGGCTTAAGTCACAACGGCTGGAGGAGGATGAAACAACGCAGAAGGCCATGGAAGCGCTTCAATTCGTCGGTCTCGACTGGAAGGCTGATTTTATTGCCTCCAGCCTCCCATATGGTGAGCAAAGAAGGCTCGAGATCGCGAGGGCACTTGCAACCGAACCGGTCCTTCTTCTTCTTGATGAACCGGCGGCGGGAATGAACCCCCAGGAGACCGAATCTCTTATTAAGCTTGTGGGGAAGATAAGGGAAAGCGGGATATCAGTACTTCTTATCGAACACGACATGAAGGTGATCATGAAGATCTCAGAGCGGATCCTGGTTCTGGACCACGGTCGTAAGATAGCAGAGGGAAATCCGGAGGCGATCAGGAACGATCCAAGGGTTGTGGAAGCGTATTTAGGATCGGCGTACGCGGCGCAGTAGCGGCAGACCCAGGACCCAAGTCCCAGGACCCAGGAAAAAATAATTTATGTTCACGTGGGTCGTGGGTCATGGGTCTTGGGACTCCTTAAGTTAACGTGGAACATTTTTAAATGCTGGAAGTTAACGACATCCACACATACTACGGTACGATCCAAGCCCTG
>CAZFMS010000554.1:0-1566 GCA_964520125.1 uncultured Planctomycetaceae bacterium | reverse complement strand
GAGTCGTCAAGCACCTCACCAGGCCACCATCCTGACCAACTCAGCCATCGCTACAAGCACCATACGGCCAGCACGGCGAGCCCGAGGACTACACGATAGATCGCAAATGGGCTAAAGGAGTGGGCCCGGATATAGCGCATGAAGGTGGCGATCACCACCCAGGCGACCAAGAAGGAGACGACGGCCCCGGCGGCCAGGGTCATGGCGTTGCCGCCGGTCAGGGCTTGGGGGTCCTTGATGAGGCGGAACAGCCCGGCACCGCAGATAGTGGGGATGGCGAGATAGAACGAGAACTCCACCGCGGTGGTCGCGGGGAGCCCGATCATCATGCCGCCCATGATGGTGGCCATGGCCCGGCTGGTGCCCGGGATGATGGATACGCATTGGGCGACGCCGATCAGGAATGCATGTCGGAGGGTAACCTGTTCGATGTTGGGGCCCTGCTCCCGGCGCCAGCGGCGCTCGATAACGAACATGAGGCCGGCGCCGATGATCAAGGCGATGGCGACGGGGATCGGTTTCTCCAAGTGCTTCTCGGTCAAGGAATTCAAGGGGATGCCGACCATCGCCGCCGGCAACACGCCGACGACGAGCTTGGTTAGCAAGTGGTTCCGCAGACCTCCGGCCGGTTTGTTGAACACCTGTCGCCACAGGCTGCGCCGGAAGTGGACCACGACGGCGAAGATGGCCCCGATTTGAATGAAGTAGAGGAATGCCGGCCAGGGATCCTGTCGACCGTCGATCCCCAGCCGGGGCATCGCCAGGATCAAATGACCGGTGCTGGAGATGGGCAGAAATTCGGTAAGGCCTTCGATGATGCCCAGGATGATCGCCCGTAGCGCGTCATTCACCCGGCAAGCCCCTTGACGATTCCGCCCAGACGCGGACGGCCGGAGGTCGGCGGCCCCGCCTAGGCCCGCGAGCGCTCCGAGAGTTCCTGTCGCGAGGCGGCCAGATAGGCCACTACACTCGCCACGGTGAACAAAACCATGATCCAGATCACTATGGGGCGGCCGGTCATGATCCACCCCACGTCTCGCAAGCGTCCCACGCTCAAGAGGATCCATCCGACGGCGATCGATTGCAGGATCATCTTGATCTTGCCCCACCAATTCGCGGCGTAGGGCCTGCCTTGGGACTCACTGAAACCGCGCAGCCCCGAGACGAGCAGTTCCCGGGAGATGATCACTACCACCATCCAGGCTGCCAGGCCGGTTACGCCGTCGCCGTGCTGGTCGCGAAAGCCCCGGCCCAACAACAAGACCGAGGTTCCGACCAGGAGGACCTTGTCCACGAACGGATCGGTGATCCGGCCGAAGGAGGTTACTTGGTTATGCTTGCGGGCCAGGTAGCCGTCCAGCCAGTCGGTTCCGGCGGAGGCCACGAAGAGCACGAACGCGGCGTCGATCATCCAGAGATCCTGCGGCAGCCGGCCAAAATCGAAGAACGCCAGCAGGACGAGGACGATGATCGCCAGAAAGAGGCGGCCGATGGTGATCTGGTTGGGCAGGTTGATCCGCATCATGAACGCCCGACCTCGGTCCCGAGGCACGCTCGGGTGCCCTG
>CAZFMS010000553.1:0-1572 GCA_964520125.1 uncultured Planctomycetaceae bacterium | reverse complement strand
GGACACGCACGTGGCGGTGAGCAACGGGATCCTGGAGGCGACCACCCCGATGGGCGGCAACAAGATTCGCTACGAGTGGGCCGAGATCAACCCGATGATTCCCTATCTGGCTTCCATGGCCATCGCGGACTACGATCTGTACTCGTCGACTTACGACCACCTCGGCGACACCATGCCGATGAGCTTCTATATCCTGCCGGAGAACAACACGTCGACCTGGCGAGGCTATTGCGACACCTACGTAACCATGACCGAGGTCTTCTCCGACGTATTCGGGCAGTATCCGTTCGTGAACGAGAAGGGCGGCATGGCCCATACGCCGACCTTGGGTCCATTTATGGAGCACCAGACGATTCCCTCGATGCCGACTTTCTCCATCCTGTGGATCAACGCCCACGAGCTGGCCCATCAGTGGTTTGGCGACAACGTGACCTGCCAGACCTGGGGGGACATCTGGCTGAACGAGGGAACTACCTCTTTTGCGGAGGCCGTTTGGGAGGAGTTCAAGCCAGGCGGGAGCACGTCTGCTTACCACTCGCATATGGCCGGTCGATGGCCGTACAACACCGACTCGCAGTTGTACGTCGTGGACGTTAACGACGAAGGCGACATTTTTTCATCGATCGTCTATGACAAGGGTGCCTGGGTGACGCACATGCTGCGCCACGTTCTCGGCGACGAGACGTTTTTTCAAGCCATGTTGGATTACCTAGCCACTTACGGGGGCGATAGCGCCACCACGGATGAATTCGCCGCTTCGGTGTCCGCCACGGCCGGATACGGCCTGTCGTTCTTCACCGACCAATGGGTGATGAATCCGGGCAGCCCTGACTATCTGTATAATTGGGATCATGCCCAGGCTTCCGGTCAGCACTATCTGGAGATCCGAATCGACCAGACCCAGGTAAGCCGGGGCTACGATCTGATGACCATGCCGGTGGACATCGCGGTGACTACGTCCGGGGGAACAAACACCTACGTGGTCTGGTGCATCGACCAGAGGAACACGTTCGTCATTCCCATCGACGGCACGCCGACCCAGGTGTCCTTGGATCCCGACGACTGGATTCTGACGCACAGCGTGTCGACCTTCACCCAGCCCATCGCTCCCTTGTATTGCCAGGGCGATTTGGACCAGGACGGACTGCTTAACGCCCTTGATATGCAGGCGTTCGTTCAGGCATTGCTCGATTCCGGCTCCTGGCCGGCGGCGTGGCTCCGGTCGGACATGGATTACGACGGCCGGTGTGACCTGGATGATCTGCCCTTGTTCATCGACGCACTGCTCGAGGGTTGCTACCCGCCGTGATGCGGCCGGGTGGCTCGGCCCTCAGCCCGGATACAGAAGCGCGCCGCCGTTCTCTCTAACCGCCTCTGGAGGTGGCGCCACTGCTCATTGCGCTTGGACGACCTTCCGTTGCAACAGGGTGTTTCTCACCCGACGGGCGCTGATACTTGTAACCGCCTGGTACGGCTTTGCTCTGCGCTGTCGGCGTGCTCCGCGGTGGACTGCCGGGACTAGAGCATGTTAAGATTGAAACGTCGTAGTTGCCGATGTTCTTCTTATGAGCA
>CAZFMS010000552.1:0-1573 GCA_964520125.1 uncultured Planctomycetaceae bacterium | reverse complement strand
GAAGAGTTCGTCCACCTTTGGCCAGTTGACCGCGTTCCACCAGGCCGCGATGTAGTCGGGCCGGCGGTTCTGGTACTTGAGGTAGTAGGCGTGCTCCCAGACGTCCAGGCATAGGATCGGCGTGTGGCCGGTCGAGTACGGCGAATCCTGGTTGGCCGTGCTGAAGGCCTCGACCTTCCCATCCTTCACCGCCAGCCAAGCCCAGCCGCTGCCGAACCTCGTCACGGCCAAGTTCGAGAACTTCTCCTTGAAGGTCTCGAAACTGCCGAAGACCGAGCTGATTGCATCGGCGATGCCCCCGCTGGGCGCCCCTCCGCAACCAGGACCCATGATCTGCCAAAAAAGGGTGTGATTGGCGTGGCCCCCGCCGTTGTTGATCACCGCCTGGCGGATATTCTCCGGGACGCTGTTGACTGTGCGGAGGATATCCTCGATCGACTTGCCCGCCAGATCCTCCTGGCCCTGCAACGCCAGGTTGAGCTTGGTGACGTAGGCGTTGTGATGCTTGTCGTGGTGGATCTCCATCGTTTGGGCGTCGATGTGCGGCTCGAGGGCGTCGAACGAATACGGCAGTGCGGGTAGTTCAAAGGCCATGGGTGTACTCCTGCTCAAAAGGGAAACCTGATCTCCTTGCCCACTCCCGACCGGGGATCGGACTCTAGGCGCGCCCCGAGAACAGGTCAAGTTGCGGCCAGCAAAAAGCGGCTTCCGGGGGCACAAAAAAACGCCCACCCGGTCCGACCACCGAGCGGGCGTGGCCAGCGGATGGGCGAGCCGACAATCATCCACTGGCCTAACACGTTTGATCGGAAGCGATGATCTTTGGCAAACGGCAAGTTCGCCGCGAGTCGCTCTTCGATCACCCTCTAGAACTCAGCCGATGGGTCAACTTATTCCGGTTCTCGACCTGGCCCCTGTCTCGATGCTGGGAAACCCTCGCCTCCCCCGCGGCCAACACTGGAAACTCCTTAATTAGTCGGGCATTATCTGCAAGGCTACTCCCGGGCTCTCGGCTGCGGGAGCAAACACCTGATCCGCGCTACAGCATTTCACCCTCGCCTGTATCCTCGAAGAGCCGCGTGCTTCAGCCCGCGCGGCCTTGCCTCGGAGAAACCGCACGATTGGCCGCGTCACCGCCAATCGTTAATCGCTCCAGCCGGCCTGGCCCCACCCTCGCTCCGGGGGCCGGTCCGCCCCGGACCTCCCGGGCCAACCGAGCCGCCCATCCCCGCCCACCTCGATACCACCCTCCCGGCCGCGGCAGTCGTATCGCGTTGGAGTGCTTGGCGCTATCATCTGCTTGAATCCTCTATCTCCTCTATCATGGGTCGCGGCCCAACCGGCAGACCTGCGGAGATCGGACCCGGCCTCCGCCGTCGGTCGAATCATCCGTCGCGGGCCGTCGACCGTGGAGCGACCGAACCAGCTATGGCAGAGACTCCCGATACCCCCTTGAGCCAAGCCCACCGACTGCACGACCGTCACTGGCGGCAATACGCGTATTGCTACCCGGTCGTCTCACGGCGCAGCGGCGGGCTGTCCATCGGCGTCAACCTCAATCCCGACCAGGCCT
>CAZFMS010000551.1:0-1576 GCA_964520125.1 uncultured Planctomycetaceae bacterium | reverse complement strand
GGTTTCGGGCCACAATCGGGCCACGCGGACAGCTTCCGTTTTCGGCCGTGGGTAGTTAAGCCAATGGCCAGCTATGTTGTGTTGACGTAGCTGGGCAACGTCCGTGTTTCCAAGAGCCGCGTTTATGCCGATCCATATCATCGCGTGCATTTGCCCGCTGCTCGCGTCGAGCAGGCTGCGGATCTCTTCTCGTGAGAATAGTTTTTTTCCACCCTCGCGTTTTTCCCGCCGGACTTTTTTCGCGGGTGGCCTCTTGAAAGATTGGCCGTACGTCACTGGCCGATCTATCAATCTCTGGTCACTGGCAAATTTGAAAACTATCCGGGTACGATTGATTTCATTTGACAATGAATTAGCGTTGAGTTTTACCGCCAATTGTTGTCGATACGCGGCAAATTCATCCAGTCGGATATCGTCTACTCTCCTGTCCTTCCCGAGAAATTTGATAAGCTTGGAACACGTCTCGTGATAATCCTTCAAAGTACAAAGTGCCAATTCATCGGCTTGGTGCGCGGCCAGTTTCGCGTTCAAAAACGTGTTGCAAAGTAGCCCCAAATCGCAGAAATCGCCGGTCTGCTGGTCAATGGCAGACGTACGTGAAGGTGGCAGACGGCCCTCCAGCAAATACCGCTTCTCTTGGTCCCATCGTGCCTCGGCGGCGGCAGGATCATCCCACTTGCCGAAATAGTGCGTTTTCTGCCGGCCGTTGTGGCTGATCTTTCGGCACCATTGGCCCGATGCGTGGGCATAAAGCGGGTAGTCTCGGCGTGGTTTTGCTGGTCTTGATCGAGTAGACTTACTCATGGCAATCGCTCCTGGAAAGTGGTTGTCTCGGGGCCGTCTCGGTTAGTTCGAGGCGGTCCCACTACCCCTATTATCGTACCGAGATTTCGACGATTGGGGTAGTCATTAGGGTAGAATTGCTATTTTGACCCTGTAGAAAGGACCATGAGAAAGCGGGAAACACTGCTATACTAGTGTTTCGGGCCCGTAGCTCAGCGGTTAGAGCAGGGGACTCATAATGGTATTTATGAGTTGGAAACACTGGGTTTCTAGGGGTTTTCCAGGGAATTGCCGCTGTTTCCACCCTAGTGCACACCACTCAATCCCGGCTAGTTAGGGTAGTCTACCCTAGCTGTTCGCTACGCTTGCTGGTGACACTTCTTTGTCACCACCGTGAGAGTGTCTGGCTTGCAAATCCGAAATTTTCGGAATTTGACCATCGATCCATCCGCACTCTATCTACTGTCCAGCGACAAGTGCAACGACGACGATTGGGACATGATGGATGCGTACACCACCTTTGGTGTCAAATGCGACAGTGTGTCGCATTTAACCATCGTTCTCTGGGCCTTTGCAGTGGCTCGTTAGTTGGAACACCTGCCAACGAAAAAGCGAGCCCACGTTGTGATGCGTGGACTCGCTCCCGCTCCCAGTGTCCGGGTGCTTTTACGTCCGGGTAGCTACTCCAACCCGGCGGCCTCTATGGCGATCGGCTCAGCATCCTGAGCCAGTTCGAAATGGCCTTGCACTGCGGTGAGAATCTTGTTGAGAATGCTCACCTGGGCAACAGAAC
>CAZFMS010000550.1:0-1578 GCA_964520125.1 uncultured Planctomycetaceae bacterium | reverse complement strand
GTGTGGGGGTCTGCTATACAGGGTTCTGTTGTACGGGGTTTTGTTGTGCGGGGTTCAGTTATGAAGGGCTCTGCTATGTGGGGTTGCTTACGTCATGTGGCGCGTGTCGTCGGTGGGGGGGGTTGGGGGGTTGTTCTAGTTCCATGCGTCGGAGTCGGTAGGAGACGTCTTCGAGGACACCGCGGGAGGCGTTGATCAGGTCGGCGACTATGCCGGTTAATACCATTTGAAAGCCGGCCAACAGGAGGATGGCGGCCAGGATCAGGGACTGGACGTGGAGGTGGTGCTGGTCGGTGAAGCAGAAGGAATACAGGAAGCGCAGGCCGATGAAGACACCAACCGACATGATGACCAACCCGGCGGTGGCGAAGATCTTCATCGCCCGGTAGGAGGAATAGACCCGAACCATGATGCTCAGGGAGTGGGTGATGAAGACCCCGATGTTGGAGAAGAGGCGTGACTCGCGGAGCTTTTCGTTGGTGCGGATGGGCACGGTGACGGTGATGATCTTCTTTCGGCCGGCCTGGATGACGTGGTCCACGGTGTGGTCGAAATCGGTCGAGCAGGTGATGCGCATGGCGGCCTCTCGGGAGTAGGCCTTGAATCCGCTGGCCACGTCGGGCACGGGCATGGCCGCCAGGCGACTGACCACCCGGCTGCCGAGGCTCTGCATCTTCTTCTTGATGAATGAGAAGTGGGCGATCTTCTCGGGTTCGCGGTCGCCGATGACCAGGTGGGCGCGGCCTTCGACGATGGGCTTGACCAGCTTGGGGATGTCGCCGCCGTGGTATTGATTGTCGCCGTCGGTGTTGACGATGATGTCGGCGCCGTGGCGCAGGCAGAAGTCGATGCCGGCGGCGAAGGCGTGGCCCAGGCCCCGGTTGCCGGGAAAGCTGAGGACGTGGTCGACGCCGAGCCGGTGGGCGATCTCGACGGTGCGGTCGGTACAGCCGTCGTCGATGATCAGGATTTCGACCTGATCGATGCCGTCGATCCGGCGGGGGATGTCCTGCAGAGTGGCGGGCAGGGTTTCTTCCTCGTTTAGACAGGGGATTTGAATGATGAGCTTCATGGGTACCTCGCAGACGGGCAAACAGGTTGCTCTGCCGGTTGCCGGGCGCGGCCCTGGCTGTATTGCCGGATGCTATATCGGCTGAGGGGCTGATTGTCCAGTAGAGGTGGTCAGCCCTGGGGAGCCGGCGGCGGCCGGAGGGCGTTGATGCGGTCCATGATGTGTTCGGCGGCCCGGCGGTAGGCGGTGCGGTCTCTCTTGCCGGCCTTCCAGGGGGAGAGGTCGATCGGTGGGCCGTAGCGGACGACGGCCCGTTGGGGGCGGAAGAAGGGTGTCACCACCTTGTCACTGTGGTGGGTTCCGGAGATGAAGGCGGGGATGACGGCGGCCCCGCTACGGAGGGCCAGCAGGCCGATGCCCTCCTGGACCTCGGTCTGGTCGTCGGGATGGCGGATGCCGCCTTGGGGAAAGATTCCCAGGACGCGGCCGGCGGCCAGGTGTCTCAGGGCGGCCTTGACCGAGGCGGTGTCGGTGCCGGTGCGGTTGACGGGGATGCAGTCGATCAT
>CAZFMS010000549.1:0-1580 GCA_964520125.1 uncultured Planctomycetaceae bacterium | reverse complement strand
GCAGACGAAGATGTTCATCGTCGTCGCACTGCTCGATGCTGTTGCGATGATCGGTGTTGGTATCGCGCTGTTCTTCGCGTTCGCAAACCCGTTCATCGGTCAGTTGCAAGCTGCGACCGGCGGCTAATTAGAACCACTGAAGTTCGTGGGAGCGGCCCCTGGTCGCGATCGGGGCCGGAGGCCCCTCCCACGGCGCTTGGAGAACCTTGTGGATATTAATATGACTCTCATCGGCCAGACGATCGCCATGATCGTGTTTGTCTGGTTTTGTATGAAGTTCATCTGGCCACCGCTGCTCGAGGCGATTGAAGAGCGTCAGGAGAAGATTGCTGATGGCCTGGCTGCTGCCGAAAAGGGCGAGCAATCGCTCGAAGAGGCGAAAGTTCAGGCTGGAGAGATCGTATCGGACGCGCGCAAGCAGGCAACCGGTATCCTCGACCAGGCCCATGCAAGGGCGAACGAGATCGTTGCTGATGGCAAAGCGGATGGTACGAAAGAGCGCGAGCGGCAGCTTGGAGTGGCAAAGGCCGAGATCGAACTGGAAACCAACCGCGCACGCGAAGAGCTGCGGGGACAGGTTTCAGCGGTCGCGCTGTCAGGTGCCGAGAAGATTCTCAATCGGGAAATCGACGCAGCGGAGCACGATGACATCCTGAGCAAGCTGGCCCAGGAGCTGTAATCAGCCATGGCCGATAACAACACAATCGCGCGCCCGTATGCCCAGGCCGTTTTCGACCTGGCGCACGAGGACGGCGAGCTCGCCGCATGGTCGGAATCGCTGGACACTGCCGGGCAGCTATCGGCAGACGGCCAGATAGCCGAGTATCTTTCGAACCCGGCCTTCTCGAACGAGCAACGCCTCGAGTTTCTGACCGGGCTGTTTGCCAGGGCCAGGGCCAACGTTTTGGCGGGAAGCGACAAGAAAGGCACCAATTTTCTCAGGCTGCTCATCGAAAATGGTCGGGTTGGCGTGCTGGCCGAGATAGCAGAGCACTTCGAGGCGCTCAAAGCGGACGTAGAGGGTACGGTTGATGTGCTTGTTACGTCGGCAAGCCCTCTGAGCGCGGCTCAGGAAAAAGAAATATCGACGGTGCTGGCAAAGCGACTGGGTCGCGAAGTTCGCATCGAAACTGAAATTGACGAAAATCTCATCGGTGGCGCAGTTATCAAGGCCGGCGATGTTGTTATTGATGGATCACTGCGCGCGAGGCTCGATGGCCTGACGAACGCGTTGATCAACTGAAGAGGAAAACAAAATGGCACTCAAAGCTTCTGAAATCAGCCAGCTGATTAAAGAGCGCATCGAGAACTTCGAAGCGACTGCGGAGGCGCGGGACGTTGGTACGGTTATCGCCGTTACTGACGGTATCGTTCGCATTCACGGCCTCGCCGACGCACGTTACGGTGAGATGCTCGAGTTCCCGGGTAACACGTTTGGTATGGCACTGAACCTCGAGCAAGACTCGGTAGGTGCGGTTATCCTGGGCGATTACAAGCACATCTCCGAAGGCGATACGGTCAAGACCACCGGCCGCATTCTCGAGGTACCCGTTGGTGAGGCGCTGCTAGGCCGCGTTGTC
>CAZFMS010000548.1:0-1582 GCA_964520125.1 uncultured Planctomycetaceae bacterium | reverse complement strand
TGGCGGTACAAATGCGGCTGACCGGTCTCGCTATCCAGATAGTAGCGTAGCTTCAAAGCCACCCCACATTTTCAAATGCGGCCATGCCACACCGCAAGCTGTTGCCAATTCCACAACGGTGACCGGGCGGCGGATAAATCGCAGCGTTGGCGGCCAGCCCGGTCATCATCTCCTGAGCCAAGGCGAACACCTCCGCCTCTTTGCTTGGAAATCGCGACATAGCCGGAATCTTCCGTATCTGTCGAGCTTCTCCCTATTCCTTTTCGCCGCGATCGTCAAGCAGATCGGCTCAAATGCTGCATTTGACGGTTCGAATGCGGCAATTTGGAGCGTTATCGGTCGCGTTTCAGGCTTGATTGGCTGCATACGACGCTTCATTTCTCGGGCACTTCGGGGGACATACACCTTATCCGGCCTGCGCGGGTTGCTTGGGGTGTGGGGCGAGCTTTTGTGGCGGGAGGCGGCGGCCGGTCCGTTGCCAGCCGCGGCCACCGGCGTTGCCCTTTACGAGAAAGGAGGGCACAGGAACAACCCGCTGAATGGGCCCTGTGACGACGACGTGAGTCTGGTGGTTTCTTGTGGTATGATGCTCGTCATGGTTGATCTGATTCGCGACAAACGGGACGCCCTCGATGATCTGTGTCGACGGTTTTGCGTCCGGCGGCTGGAGCTCTTCGGCTCCGCCTTGCGGCAGAACTTTGATCAGCAGTCCAGTGATATCGACTTGCTGGTCGAATTCGCCGATCCGGTGAGGATGAATCGAGCCGACCAATACTTCGGGCTGTTGTTCGCCCTGGAGGACCTCTTCGGCCGCCCGGTTGATCTTGTGTGCCGCGGCGCCATTCGCAACCCCTATTTCCGCAAGGCGATCGAGCAAACCAAGGTGCCGCTCTATGCAGCCTGAAGCCCCCAAACTGCTCGAGGACATCCGCGACGCCGCCGAGTTTGTGACCCGAGCGGCGTTATCCCTAAGACTGGAGGACTACACCGCCGACCGTCTCTTGCGTCAGGCCGTGGAGCGAAACTTTGAGATCATTGGCGAGGCCGTTCTCCGCCTGAACCGAGCGGACCCGCAGACCGCCGGCCGCATCAGTGATGTTCGTGCGATCGTTGCCTTTCGCAACATCCTGGTTCATGGATATGACACCATCGACGACGGTGCGGTCTGGGATGTGATCCGCTTCAAGTTGCCCGTATTGCTGGACGAGGTGCGCCGGCTGCTTCTAGAGGCGTCGAGCCAACAATGAATCGCCATGGTGCGTTGCACCCACTTGAACGGCTCTCAATCGCCGTCATTTTGGAAGGGCCGCAAGCGCCCGTTCCTTCGGCTGAGCACCGGATAGGTCTCCCCGGTTTCCATGCCCCGGTCCGTTCGTGGCATGCCTGCTAGCCTGAAGCTAACCCGCGCCAGGCTTGAGAATCGGCGAAGGATGCTGATGGGGCAAAATCCGCAGAGACGGGCCCGTTTCGGCCCGTGATTGTTGTATCGAGGAGCGGTTGGGCGTATCATGATGGGAGTTCGGGGGACATACGCCTTATCTTTGGCGTTCTTGGCGATTCTGCGACGCAATTCGCAATTCGG
>CAZFMS010000547.1:0-1590 GCA_964520125.1 uncultured Planctomycetaceae bacterium | reverse complement strand
GGGAAATTCAGAGCGGATCTGTTCTACAGGCTCAACGTTATCCCCATTCGCTTGCCCGCCCTGCGGCAGCGGCGAGAGGACGTGCCGGTGCTGGCGGATCACTTCCTGAAGGGATTCGCAGGCGACGGTGAGGTGAAGAAGATTACACGTGAGGCCATGGACGTACTCAAGAGATATGACTGGCCGGGCAACGTGCGGGAGCTGGAGAACGTGCTCGAAAGAGCGGTTATCCTGGACGAGGACAATCTGATCGACAGGGACGATCTTCCGGACAGGGTGCTGGAGGGACCGGGCAGGAGGGGGAGTCTGGTGATTGACTCTCCCACAATGACACTCGGTGAGCTCGAGAAGGAGTACATCCTAAAGGTCCTGAACTATACCAGGTGGCACAAGAAGCGTGCGGCGGAAATTCTTGGAATCAATGCCTCAACGCTATATAGGAAGCTGCAGGCCTTCGGCATGCTGAAGGGTATTCCAACGAACGAGGAAGAGGAGAGGATTGCGGCCTAGGGACCGCGGCTCGCTGCAGGATGCACGAAATTTCGCGAGATCGTGCAGAATGTACCTCCGGCTTGGAAATTGCAACTCGACGGCGCCGGATTGGAAGGAAACACCTAAACATTACAAATAGAATTTCCGATGCAACCTATTGACAGAGTAACCGTTGGTGAAAATTACAGGAGTCGCAAGGACAACTGGCACATCGGTTGCTGAACTAGTTGGCAGAGGTGAGAGAAACATAGAAAGCTAGACGAAAGGAGGTGTCCCAAATGCTTAGAAGTTCCAAGGGTTTCACCCTGATCGAGCTGATGATCGTCGTCGTTATTATTGGTATCCTGGCGGCGATTGCCATCCCGAACTTCATCTCGATGCAGAACAGGGCTAAGGAGGGAAGCGTGAAGTCGAACATGCATACCTTCCAGCTCGCGATGGAGGATTACGCGGTGACGACCGACGGCGTGTACGCCACGACCGCTGAAAAGGCTTCTGTCAAGGCGCTCTTCCCGAGCGGTGCTTGGCCGAACAACCCGTTCACGGGCAGTGCTCTGGCCGATGCGGACGTGCCGTTTGGAGCCGATCCTGACGCGTCCGGTGAGATGGGTGCTAATCCCGCCACCAGCAGCGGCTACACGATCAAGGGTTATGGAAAGTCAGCAGTTCTTGCATTGCAGCTCACAAACGGCTCCTAGTGCCTGAAGGCACAGACGTCGTTGTGAATCGGAAGGGTGGTGGGTACGAGATATCCGCCACCCTTCTTCAATAAGAGCCGGAAGAGGTGTTGAGTATGCTGACATCCACCAAAGGCTTTACTTTAGTAGAGTTAATGATTGTGGTGATCATGATCAGCCTGCTGGCGGCGATTGCAATCCCGAACTTCATAAAGCTGCGCATTCACGCCATGGAGGGTAGTGTCAAAGCTAACATGCACACCTTTCAAATGGCGATGGAAGACTACGCGGTTATTCACGACAGTATCTATGCGACAAATGCTGAAAAAGCACAGGTGAAGGCCCTCATTCCGAAGGGAGAATGGCCGGTCAATCCCTTCACGGGCGCCGTCATGACCGACGCCGAGGTCAGCTTCGGGGC
>CAZFMS010000546.1:0-1592 GCA_964520125.1 uncultured Planctomycetaceae bacterium | reverse complement strand
CGTGGAAGGTCGGTTTGCTGGCCACGGTGGGTTGTACCCTGTCGGGGTTGGTCGTATCGGCCATCCCGGGAGTTCGGTTCGCGCACCATCGGATAGCCTCCCTGTGGGGGACGATCTGCGTGTGGGCCGCCGGATGCCCGATCCGCGTCCAAGGCCTCGATCCTATCGATCGGGATGGACAGTACGTGGTGATGACCAATCACCAGTCGGCGCTCGACATCCCGCTGCTGATGGCGGTCGTCCCCTCCCGGTGGCGCACCGTCTTCTGGGCAAAAACGAGCTTGTTTCGAATACCGGTCCTGGGTTGGGCGATGCGGATGCTTGGTCACATGCCAATCGATCGCATCGATCGGAGTACGGCCGGCCAAATGATGGCGAGCAGCATCGAACGTGCAGCTGACGGCCGGTCGCTGCTGGTGTTTCCCGAAGAGACGTACTCACCCGACGGCCAACTGCTGCCCTTTCAGCGGGGGGGGTTCGTGCTCGCCCTCAAGATGGGATTGCCGATCCTACCCGTCGGCGTCAGCGGAACCCGCAACGCGTTGCCGCCGCACGGTCGTCTGCTCCGACCGACCACCCTGGAGCTTCGATTCGGAAAACCGATCCCGACGGAAGATCTCGGCATCTCCGACCGCCGCAAGCTCATGGAGCAGACACGGGATGCGATCACCGACCTGAGCAACCCCACGCCGGTCGCCGGCGGCAACAGATAGACTGACGGATCTTCGGGTGCACATCGAGCCCGTGCCGAGCCCCAGCCCGAGCCCGTGTCTCTAACCGCGACGCCAACATGGTCATTTCAACGCAAAGGCGCAGAGACGCAAAGGCCGGGTCAAACTCATGAAAATATCCACACTGGTTCAATCTTTGCGTGCTTCGCGCTCTCGGCGGTTCAAAAACACAGTCAAGGAGCCTCACGACCTTCATCCTGGGGAACCTGACCAAAGGGAACACCCATGACCCCTGAAAAAACGGGCACGGGCTTGGGCTCGGGCTCGCCCCCCCATCCCGTCATCCTGAGGCTTAAGGGCGCCGCGGCGTCGCCGATTTGCAGGGCAAATAACTGTAGGTGAACGGAGTGCCGCGGGTTTGGGTCGTGGGTGATGATTGGATCGACTCGGAGAGAAGAGGGAGAGAGAAGGACGGAGCTTCGCTCCGACGTTTTTTTGATATGGGGGTCGGCCCCCAAGCCCCCGCTGGGGGCAAGCCCCCAGACCCCCGGGGCACCCATCGTTGTCGGGTTTTTCTGGGGAGAGGGAGTACGGTTTGGGGCGGACTCTGGCATCCTGTGCTGCAACGTCACGGCGGTGACGCAGCAAGGCCCGATTTCGCATTGGTGCTGAGTGCCCGTTCCTGAGGTTGGTCTGGGGGGAGCGCGTAGTTGTCATTGGCGACGAGTCGTTGTGGCTCGATCCCGGTTGGAAGAGTGTTCAATTCAATCGCCTCCCCCTGCTGTGTCGCACGCCAGAAAGAGTTGGAAAATGGCGAAGATACGTAGGAAGAGGCAACGTAGATTGCCTCGGTCGCTCAAACGAGTCCCACATTCCGCACTTCTGAATCACGTTTTCTCGTAATTTATCCGCTGTGATTGT
>CAZFMS010000545.1:0-1593 GCA_964520125.1 uncultured Planctomycetaceae bacterium | reverse complement strand
GGACACAAGCCGCGGGCGGTGGGTCACGCTGCCGTGGCGGCTGCGGGGGTGGGGGGTTTGGTGAAGGTGAAGGCCTCGCCGCCCACGTCCACGGCTATCGTGTCGCCGGGGGCGAAGTCGCCGGTTAGGATGCGTTTGGCCAGGGGGTTTTCGATCTCTTGTTGGATGAGGCGCTTTAGGGGGCGGGCTCCGTAGGCGGGGTCGTGGCCGTCGCGGGCGAGTTTGGCCCGGGCGGCGGGGGTCAGGGTCAGGGTCATATCCCGCTGGGCCAGGCGGTTGCAGAGGTAGGTCACTTGGATCTCGGCGATTCGGCCGAGGTCTTCGGGGGAGAGACGATGGAAGATGATCGTCTCGTCGATGCGGTTGAGGAACTCCGGGCGGAAGGAGGTCTTGAGGGTTTCCTTGATCTTCATCTCGATCTCGATGTCGGCCGGGCCGAGGTCCGCTGGGCCGCTCTGGTCGATGAGCTGGTGGATGTATTGGCTGCCGAGGTTGCTGGTCATGACCAGGATGGTGTTTCGGAAATCGACCGTTCGGCCGTGGCCGTCGGTCAGGCGGCCGTCGTCGAGGACTTGGAGCAGGACGTTGAAGACGTCGCGGTGGGCCTTTTCTATTTCGTCGAGGAGGATGACGCAGTAGGGCTTGCGGTGTACGGCCTCGGTGAGCCGGCCGCCTTCTTCGTAGCCGATGTAACCCGGCGGGGCGCCGATGAGGCGGGCGACGCTGTGTTGCTCCATGAATTCGCTCATGTCGATGCGGACGAAGGCGGACTCGTCGTCGAAGAGGAAGGACGCCAGGGCCTTGCATAGCTCGGTCTTCCCCACGCCGGTGGGGCCGAGGAAGAGGAACGAGCCGATCGGTCGGTGGGGGTCGCCCAGTCCGGCCCGGGCGCGGCGGACGGCATCGGAGACGGCCCGCACGGCCTCGTCCTGGCCGACGACCCGCTGGTGCAGCCGCGTTTCCATCTTCATGAGCTTGTCTTTTTCGCCTTCCAGCATGCGGGCGACGGGGATACCGGTCCATTTACTGACTATCTCGGCTACCTCCTCGGCGGTGACTTCCTCGCGCAGCAGCCCGCGGCCGCTCTCGTGCAGCTCGGCAAGCCGGGCTTCGCGCTCTTCGAGGGCTTTTGTCAGATCGGGTAATTCCCCGTAGCTGATGCGGGCGGCCCGCTCCAGGTCGCCCTGGCGCTGGGCTTCTTCAAACTCGGTCTGTTTGATGTCGAGTTGCTGTCTGGCCTCCTTGATCGCCTGGAGTTGGCCTTTTTCGTTGTCCCAGGTGGCGGTCAGGGCGTTGTTCTTCTCCTTCAGCTCGGCCAGTTGTTTCTCCAGGGCCTGGAGTTGCTTGCCGCTGGCTTCGTCCTTCTCTTTCGTAAGGGCCTGGCGTTCGATCTCCAACTGCATGATCCGCCGGCGCAGCTCGTCCATCTCGGCGGGCAAGGAGTCGTTCTCGATGCGCAGACGGGCGGCGGCCTCGTCGATCAGGTCGATGGCCTTGTCCGGCAGGTGGCGGCCCGTGATGTAACGATGCGACAAGGTCGCGGCGGCAACCAGGGCGGCGTCTTGGATGCGCACGCCGTGATGGGCGTCGTAA
>CAZFMS010000544.1:0-1596 GCA_964520125.1 uncultured Planctomycetaceae bacterium | reverse complement strand
GCTGTTATTCGACTTATAACCGGACAGTAGTGGGACAAGCCGCCAGTGGCACCCGTACACCCGAATACGCGGACACCCAGGAACCCATGCATCTATACTCCCGGGCCTCCGTAAAAGGGCATACACCCTCAGTCGTACAGCGGGTTGATCACCAGGCCGGTGGCTAGCTTGGGGAAGAAGTAGGTGGACTTCTGGGGCATCAGTTCGCCGGCCGTGCAGATATCTCGGAGCTGGGCCATGGTGGTGGCCGGCATCAGGGCGGCCAGGCCGGACGATTCTCGGGCATCGGCGACGGCGTCCGGCATGGTTTGGTGATAGTGAACCGTCGGCTCCGCCCCACCGGTGAACCGCGCCTTGATCACCTCGTCGATCACGTAGCGGTGCAGTATGGCGTAGGCCAGCTTGCAGTATGCCGGGCCGCGCTGCGGTTCGTACTTCGCCAGCAGGTCCTCCTCCCGGGGCACGAGCAACACGCAGGCATCGCTCTCGGCAACGTACAGTGCGAAGGCCGACGCCCCCGCCGCGGACAGCCGCCGGGCAAGATCGTCCGGCCCCGACGGCAGGGTCATCGGTGAACAAGTGAAGGCCTCGGCCAGGGCCGCCTGCAGCCCCCCCGCGGTCAACCCCACCAGGCCGACGACACTGCGGAAATATGGTTGGATCGTCGCCCCGGGGTCTTCCATCCCCCCCAGCACGGCCAGCACGAAGTTGACCGGGTCATCCTCCGCCGGCTCGCCGAGCACCTCGACCTGCTGCCGGCGGTAGAGCAGCGCCGTGCCGTAGCGGTGATGGCCGTCGGCGATGAAGATCTGCTTGCCGGCCAGCATCCCGCGGACCTGATCAATGACGGCCTGCTCGGTGATGGCCCACAGCTTGTTCTGGACCCCCGCGAGCACGCCCACCTGGTCCGGGTCCCGCTCAATCGCCGCGTCGATTACCGCGGCAACGCTGTTCTGCGGATCGGGGTAGAGGGCGAAGATGGGGCTGAGGTTACACCGGGTGGCGGCGGTCAGTTTGAGCCGGTCCTCTTTGGGGCCGCCGAAGGTCTGCTCGTGCGGGAAGACGCTGCCCGATCCGAACTGCTCCAGCCGGAGCCGGACCAGGAGCTTCTTGCGGGTCAGGGCGCTGCCGCCGAGTCCGTAGATTTGATGATAAGCGTAGATCGCCGGCTGCGGGTCCCGGGCCAGGATGCGGACGTCCAGCCAACTGGTCATCGCCCCGGCGGCCCGCCCGTAGGCAATGTCCGGACCGGCCGACTTGGGCGGCAGGTGAGGCAGATCGAGGGCCACGATGTTGTGGTCGTCCTTCTTCAGCAAGGCCTGCTTGTCGGCCTGGCCGAGGACGTCGTAGGGCGGGGAGATCAAGTCGCTGACATCCCCGCAGGTATAGCGAATCCCCCTGAAGGGTTCGATTTGTGCCATGCGTTCACCCCTGGGACCGATAACCAGACGCCGGGAGCCCAACATCGGGCACCACTGCCAGCCATGATCCTCGTGGCCGACTGCGATGTCCAGCGACGACGGCAGCCCGCCGCTCAGGGGTCCCGGGGGCGATGTTCCGGCCGGTTTTGGCGGCCAATGGGCAGTCTGGACCGGT
>CAZFMS010000543.1:0-1627 GCA_964520125.1 uncultured Planctomycetaceae bacterium | reverse complement strand
GTGGTGTTCGTCATCTTCTTTACCCTTGGGCCGACGGCCCAGCGGCAGATTCTGCAGCACTATGGACTGGTCAAGTCGTCGTTTCAGTGGCACCAGCTCGTCACCAGTCTCTTCCTGCACGCCGGACCGGCTCACCTCCTCTTCAACATGGTGTTCCTGTGGATCGTGGGCGACAACGTCGAGGACCGGCTGGGCCACGTCGGGTACCTGTTCTTCTATCTCCTTGTCGGCGTGGCCGGGGGTGCGACGCACCTGGTGACGGTATCCGCCGCTCACGCCGGTCTGCCCTGTATCGGGGCCTCCGGGGCCATCAGCGGCGTGATGGCCGCCTACATGGTCTTCTTCCCGAACGCCCGAATCAAGATCTTCACCCTGTTCTGGTGGTTCATCAACATCGTGTACGTCTCGGCCAAGTGGGCGATCGGTTTCTGGTTCGCCCAGCAGGCGCTGTTGTGGCTCGTCTTCGGATCGGCGGCCGGCATCGCCTACGGCGCCCATCTCGGCGGGTTCCTGGCCGGCCTGGGCATCGCGGTGGCTCTGAAGGGAATGCTGAGCCCCTATGACGCGGTGGGACGCATCCTCGGCACCGCAGGCGAGACCGCCACCGGCTGGGGACCGCCCGAAAACGGGTGGCCCCAGCCCGAATCGACCTGGGGCAATCGGGACGGCTGGAGGCCGCCCGAAAACGGCTGGGGGCCGCCGACCCCGGAGGCGTTCACCTCTGCGCCGCCCGAGCCCGAGATCATCGAGACCGAGCCGGTACCGGCACGACCGCTTCAGACCGAACTCATCGAGCAGTTGGCCCAGACCATCGCATCGGGGAGAACCGACGAGGCCATGCGCCTGTACGACCGCATCGCCGGCTACGGGGGCGTGTCCCCCTCGGCCGAACTTCTGCTGAAACTCGGCGGCCTGATGGTCGACCACACCGAATACGACCGCGCCGTGCGCGTCTACGAGGACTACCTGAACCGCTACCCGCTCGGCGACCAGGCCGCTGAAGCGGCCTTCCGCGTGGGCATGATCCGTTCGCGAAGGACGCGCGACTACGCCGGCGCGCGCCGGCGCCTCGAACAGGCCGCCCGGGACCATCACAACCCGAAGCGCCGCAACCGGGCGCTGGATGAGATCCGCCGCGTCGATTCCTTTCTCCGAAACATCTTCGTCGGCAAGGCACAACCCGAAGGGCTCTGCACCGTCATCCGCCAGACCGACGAGAAAATCAACGTGGCCGAGGTGGCCGAAGAGGTGGCCCGGGTCACGGGCGAACCCCTGGCCGACGCCTCGCGCAGACTCCTCGTCAGCCGGGGCATCCTGGCCGAGAATGTTCCGGCCGGAGAGGCCTTCGCCCTGGCCGACCGGATTCAGACGCTCGGGGTTCCGGCGCTGGTCGTCCCGGACCGCGACATGGCCCGCATCGATCCGCCCGAGGAGATCCGAGGGGTGCATCTGTCCAGGGCCGGCGTCCGGTTCGACCTGGCAGGGGACAGCCAGGTCATCAGGAACTGGGACGAGATAGAGCTGCTCAGCGTGGGTCTGCTGGAAAGCTCCCGCAAGGTCGGCCACACGATCCGCCACTTACGCCAGTATTACTCATCGGGGGGTGCCGTACCCGGCCCGCCGAGAA
>CAZFMS010000542.1:0-1633 GCA_964520125.1 uncultured Planctomycetaceae bacterium | reverse complement strand
TCCGACGATGATCCAAACCTACGCCGCTATTTAGGTGAGTTGGGGATCAAGCCTGAAACAACGCTCGAGTTGATCGAACGAGGGCAATTTGATGATATTTACCACGTTCGCAATTCTCGTTCAGGGAGTTCATACCATCTAAGCCGCTTCGTTGCAGATCAGGTATTTGTGACCGCAATGGATGAGGCGTAAAAGGAGTTCTATTTATGTCGAAATCGAAAAAGATCGCCAATGTTGGTCGGCGAGATTTCATGAAAGCGAGCATGCTGGGAGGCGCGCTTGCGGCAACCGCACTTTCCTCTGGATTTGACGCAGGGGAGGCACCGCCGGTCGTCGCCCTCCCGCCCGCTCAGGAGAACGATCAGCAGGGCGGCCATTCTGGATCGATGGGAACTGTTGGCCAGGTCGATAAAGACGCCAACGGCTTTGACCCGCATGAGATGCTCTACGATTGGGATTACGGAGAAGTGAGCACACTGCCCAACGGCCAAACCTTGCGGGAGTACACAATCGTCGCGGTTGACAAGGAAATTGAGATCGCCCCCGGAGTATTCTTTCCCGCCTGGACCTACAACCGGCGTGTGCCCGGACCGAGCCTCCGCTGCGTCGAAGGGGATCGCATCCGGATCACCTTCGTCAACAGCGGCGTCCATCCGCACACGATCCACTTTCATGGAATACACCCCGCTTCGATGGACGGGGTACCCGGGAACGGAGCTGGGGTGATCCCCACAGGCGGATCGACAGTATATGAGTTTGACGCATTCCCTTTTGGCTGTCATCTATACCACTGTCATGCCATGCCGCTCAAGCGCCATGTCCATAAGGGCTTGTACGGGGCTTTCATCGTTGATCCCGACCCGGAGAAGTACTCCGGAAGCGAACGTGAAGTGGCTAAAAGCCGCAACCACCAATACCCTGAAAACAAAGCGATCAACGAAATGCTGATGGTGATGAACGGATTTGATACAAATTTCGATGGTGATAATGAGGTTTATGCGGCCAACAGCATCGCGTTCGCATATATGAACAAACCGATCAAGATCCGCCGCGACCAGCTCCAGCGCTTGTACTTGATCAACATCACCGAGTTCGACCCCATCAACTCTTTCCATCTGCACGCCAACTTCTTTGATTATTACGATCACGGCACCACCTTTGATCCGACCTTGAAGACGGTGGATACCATCATGCAGTGCCAGGCACAGCGTGGGATCCTGGAGTTCTCGTTCAAGGACTTCGAGCCTGGGCGATATATGTTCCACGCCCATCAAAGCGAGTTCGCTGAACTCGGTTGGATGGGGTTCTTTGAGGTGGGTGACGAATGAGCAGGCAAGCACAAACAACCACCATGCCCAGGGGCTTGTCCTTCTGGATTTCGGCGCTGATTCCCCTTGTAGCCCTTGGACTATTGCTCTCAATCTTTGCTTTTGGCGATCCGCTGAGCATCTTTAAGCTCGCGCTGCCTCCGGTTGAGGAGATCTCTTTTGAGCGTGTACGTCTGTCTGACAGTGGCTTTGAGGTGACGCTGGTTAACGGCGGGCCCGATCCGGTGACCGTCGCTCAGGTGCAGGTCGATCAGGCCTATTGGCAATTCTCCATTCAGCCCTCTTTGGAGATCCCTCGGCTGGGC
>CAZFMS010000541.1:0-1634 GCA_964520125.1 uncultured Planctomycetaceae bacterium | reverse complement strand
GCGCGCCAATTACATCCATCCCCTGTACGGCCTCGACGGCGAAGTCCTGACCGAAGACTTCCCGCGCGACCACCCGCATCATCGCGGCGTGTTCTGGGCCTGGCACCAGGTATGGCTCAGCGACATGAAACTCAGCGATCCCTGGGCGACAATAGACTCTCGCTGGGATGTCTACGACGCCAAAATACTGACCCCGGATTCCCAGTCGCGCGCCCTGCAGGTCTACGTCTACTGGAAATCGCCGCTCCGGACCGATTCGACCGGGAAGCAGGTACCGTTCGTAAAAGAGACAACGACCATCACGGTCCACCGCGCCAAAGACGACATGCGCAAGATAGACTTCCGGATCGAACTGCTCGCTCTGGAGAACGACATGCGGCTCGGCGGCTCCGAAGACGCCAAGGGCTACGGCGGTTTCACCACAAGGATACCGTTGCCCGAAGGTCTCGCGTTCACAGGCACAGACGGCCCCGTGGAGCCGACAACATTGCCCGTGGAAGCCGGCCCCTGGCTGGACTTCTCGGGCGCTCTCGGCAAGGACGGCAAGACAAGCGGGCTGGCGATACTGTGTCACAGCTCCTCGCCCGGGTATCCCCAGCGATGGATACTCAGAAGAAAGGGAAGCGCCCAGAATCCGGTCTACCCGGGACGCGATTCGGTTCCGCTGTCCCGCAAGAAACCGCTCGTCTTGCGCTATCGCCTGGTCATCCATCGTGGCGACGTCAGCCACATAGACCTCGACAAATTACAGGCCGAATATAACAGCGAACCTGTCCTGCCTTCCTCTTCCACAGAAGGAATCCCGGACCGGATCGGATCGTGGAGAGTTGAAGTCGGACCACCCGGAAACGAGTTTTATAATGCTCCCAAAGCCAAACCACCGTCCGAGGCCGTGTTGCGATGGGCCAGGATCTTTGCCCCTCACGCGAAGGTAACGGACTGGGAGTTTGACAAAGGCGTTTATGAGATTTCTGCCCAGGCCGGGGAGGAGGAGTACAAGTTTTACGTGAAGCCAAAGGGCGAGTTGTATGGACTGGAGTGCGAGAACGACGCAGCCGGCACGGATGAGGAGCCTGACGAGCTTGTGCTGCGGGGCACCAAGAAGAGTATTGCTGTCAGCAAGGTGCCGAAGGCCGCATTGGAGACTTTGGCTGAGGCTATGCCGAGGACCAGGCCGAGCAAGGCGTGGATCGCTGATACCGTTGCCGGACCTCGGTATGTCATCTTGATTGGAAAGATGGCCTTTTACTCGAAGGAGGATGGGCAGATCCAGGCCGGAGGCCCGGTCAAAGACGGGGCGCTCGATGAAATCGATCCTCCGGACAGCCAGACAGATGACAGCACCGTTCGGTCCCCTCGAGCCTTAAAGGCCGCGTTTGCCAAACTCCTGGGCCGGCATCGGAATCGCTTCAACTTCGAGAATCAGATAAGCAAGCTCGGCAGAGGACCCGGCAGTGCCGACGGCAGTTTCCGCTACGTGGTGATGGGGGACAGCCGCTCGCAGCCGAAGCTATGGTCGAGCATAGTCAGGCATATTGACAGCCTCGACCCCAAGCCTGCTTTTGTCCTTAACACCGGCGATGTAGTATCGAAGGGATATGCGCGGGAGTATAACGAATACTACATTCCGCCGC
>CAZFMS010000540.1:0-1643 GCA_964520125.1 uncultured Planctomycetaceae bacterium | reverse complement strand
GGACTATAACCGAAATCTGCGGTCTGGAAAACATCATTTTGAACGAGCACCCGTTTCGATCATGTTGTCCTGCTCCTCGCCATGAAGTCCATGCTGCGGTGAGAACAGGGCCGCCAGTTGGCCGGGAAAGGCCTCGTTCAACAAGTCGTGGGAGTAGCGAAACCGACGGTCTCCGGAGGCCTGGTTGACCAGGAGACCGAACCGGGCCCCCGACAGAATTCCGGGCGGGGATGCGAGGCAGTTTTCCAGGCCGATGGTCACTGGGAAGTCAGGGGACAACTTGCTGCCGGTCATTGAGAATGCGCGGACTCGGTGTCAAACGGCAGGCCTCACACGTGCAGCCTGCTTCCCCGATCACAGCGTCAGTATCCACAATTGGGGACAACACTGTCAAGTGTTGGCGCAGGACGTAGGACAGGAGAAGCCGCTGCAGATCGGCACCGTCTCTTTCAGGCCAACATGGCGTCGGGGCAGACGTGTGGGTCCGTGTTCCGTGTCTGAGAATCTGCTATCATAGGCGGCAAACGTGTACAGGTTGCACGACAAGGTGCAGCGAGTTTCGAACATAACGGGAAATCGATGCACATGGAGCCGTCATGTATAGAGCAGTTCTAACGACGATGATCGTTCTTTGGCTGGTCCCCGCCGCTGCCGCAGCACAGCTTCCGGTGGAGAAGGCCCGGGTGGTGGGAGACCTCCGCTACTATGGCCTGACCCTCTTGGACATCGAGGGAAAAGGTTGGCCCGACACCCCCGGTCCATATGACCGGCTGCCGAACAGCGCAGAGGCGATGGTCCGGACTCCAGTTTGGACCCTCAGCCGCCATAGCGCGGGGCTTTGTGCACGCTTTTTCACCGATGCCTCGCAGTTGACGGTTCGCTGGGTGTTGACCTCGGAGAACCTGGCCATGCCCCATATGCCGGCCACGGGCGTAAGCGGTGTGGACCTCTACGTACGGCAACCTTCCGGTTTGTGGCGTTGGGTGGCCAACGGCCGACCGACTGGCCGGGACAACACGGCCACGTTGTTTCAGGCAGTTGCCGCGCAGCAGCGCGAGTTCTGTCTCTATCTGCCGCTGTACAACGGCGTGTCCCAGGTGGAAATCGGTATTCCTGCGGACGCGGTTTTGTCCAAGGCACCCCAGCGCCCAGTGTCTCACCGGCGACCGCTTGTCTTCTACGGCACGTCGATTACTCAGGGAGGCTGCGCCAGCCGCCCTGGCATGGTGCACACGGCCATCATCGGGCGTGCGTTGGACCGTCCGGTGATCAATCTGGGGTTCTCCGGCAATGGGAGGATGGAAGGGGAAGTGGCCGAACTGCTCGCCGAACTCGACCCGGCCGTCTTCGTCCTCGATTGCCTGCCGAACATGGACGGTCCCGTGGTTCGGCAACGGGTCGAACCGTTCGTTCGGCGTCTTCGCCAATCACACCCCCGAACGCCCATCCTGCTGGTGGAGGATCGGACCTACAGCGACGCCTTTTTCAAGCCAGAACGCGCCGCCCGTAACCGCGAGAGTCGCGACGCGCTGAGCGGCGCCTTCGCGAAGTTGAAGGCCGAGGGGGTCAAGGAGCTTCACTACCTCGCCGGGGATTTGCTTCTGGGCCAAGACGGGGACGACACCGTCGACGGCTCGCACCCC
>CAZFMS010000539.1:0-1645 GCA_964520125.1 uncultured Planctomycetaceae bacterium | reverse complement strand
GAACTAATAGTGATGCCGGCGCTCGATATGAATGCATCCAGGTCAGTGAGGATCTCGCCCATATCGGCGTAGCGATCATCCCGATTTTTCTCTAGACAGCGCCCAACGATCCGGTAAAGTGGCTCCGCGTCGTTTTCTTCGAAGCTGTCTGGAAATCTCGGATCCTCATTCACTACCGAGTAGATGACAGCAGGTAGATACTGTCCCTGGAACGGCCGCTCGCCGGTAAGCATCTCGTAGAGCACAATGCCGAAGCTCCACACATCTGTTCTTTTGTCGACCTTCTCTCCGCGGATCTGTTCGGGGCTCATATACCCGGCAGTTCCGACCGTTTGCCCCTCTTCAGTAAGCGATTTCCCCCCTGTTCTTTTCGCCAGGCCGAAATCCATGATCTTCAGTCGATCCTGGCCCACGAGCATCACGTTGCCCGGCTTAATGTCCCGGTGAATGATGTTGGCATCGTGCGCGACACGAAGTCCAACTGCTATCTGATGGGCAATTTCGGCAATCTCTTGGATGGTGAAAGGACCTTCCGAAATCCGATCGTGAAGCGTACGCCCATCCAGGTACTCCATCACGATATAGAGCTGGTCATCGATCTCGTCGATATCGTGGATAGTCAGAATGTTCGGATGGTTAAGAGCAGAGGCGGCTCTTGCTTCAGCGACCAGACGTGTGCGGTTCTTTTCGCTCTGAGTTTTTTCTGGGGGCAGAAATTTCAGAGCAACTGTGCGATCGAGTTTCGAGTCAAAGGCTTTATAAACAATGCCCATGCCTCCGCGACCGAGTTCCTCGACAACGCTGTAATGAGATATGGTGGAACCGATCATGTGCCCAGGTTGAGGTTAAATGGGCTTTTCCGGGTAGGATGGAGTCAAGGTCGGCGATAGAGATGAGAAACACAACGAAAAAGAACGCATCGATCGAGTTAACCAGTTGTCCTACATCTACATGCAGCACTATGCAGATCGTGGGATCCACGGTGATTTCTCCAATCGAAGACACACCTGGGATTACGAGACGGCTTTTTTCCGACACTTTCAGGTGTGATCTCTTCCTGCTGCCGCGCTTTATTCAGCGCGTTTCGCTTTTGATGACCTTTCCTTCTTTCATGACGAAATGGATGGATCTCAGCTGCTGAATGTCTTCAAGCGGATTACCTGGAGATGCCACGATATCCGCAAACTGGCCGGCTGAAATGGATCCGCGCGCGCCCTGAAGTCGCATAAGCTCGGCTGCGTTGGTGGTCATGGCTTTGAGAATTTCGGGAGCCGGAATGCCTGCTTGCTGCCAGACGGCGAGAAAGTCCATCGCCATCTCTCCTCGATTCTTGCCCGGGAGATCGAGAACGACGTCCGTTCCGAAGGCCATCTTGACTCCAATCCCGTGCGCTCTGCGCAGTCGATCGACGATCATCTGACTCATGCCCTCGGGATCGTCGAAAAACATCACCATCTGCTGTAAGTGCTCGAGCGGAAAATCGGTTCCGACAAGAAACGTCCCGTGCTCCTTCATGAGCTGAAGCAGTTCGTCATCGAGCATCCAGCCGTGTTCTATCGAATGGGCGCCGGCCAGGATGACATTCCTTGCCGGTTCGCCGCCAAATGCGTGCACAGCAACCGACAGACCGGCCTTGCCGGCTTCC
>CAZFMS010000538.1:0-1649 GCA_964520125.1 uncultured Planctomycetaceae bacterium | reverse complement strand
GTGTCGTTGTTGGTTTAATCCTGATCGACTTTCCCACGGCCTGGGCCAATGATGCCGATGAATATATTTTTAAGGGCGAACAAGTACACGACACCTATCGCCATGACCCTTTGATTAATACCGCCTTTGCACCACACGTCCTGTTCAAGATCACGAGGATCCTATGCTCGGCCTCGCTGAGTTCGGTGGGCTTGAACGGGCCTTGCCCGGTGACGTCGTCGAGGAGTCCGTTCTTGGCTGGGAGGAGCTCGAGCTGGAAGTGGTCCGCGACGCCAAGAACCAGCTGATCACCGTCTGCTTCATCGAGAACGTCGATGCCATGGGCGTGCACACGGGCGACAGCTACTGCACGGCGCCGATGCTGACGATCGACGCGGAGCTGCAGAAGAAGCTCCAGAAGTACTCCTACGACATCGTCGAAGCGATCGAAGTGATCGGCGGCACGAACGTCCAGTTCGCGCACGATCCGGAGACCGGCCGGGTGGTGGTGATCGAGATCAACCCGCGCACCTCGCGCTCGTCGGCCCTGGCTTCGAAGGCCACGGGCTTCCCGATCGCGCTGGTGTCCTCGTTCCTGGCCGGCGGCATGACCATGGACGAGATGCCCTACTGGCGGGACGGAACGCTGGAGAAGTACACGCCGTCTGGCGACTACGTGGTCGTCAAGTTCGCCCGCTGGGCCTTCGAGAAGTTCAAGGGCGTCGAGGACAAGCTCGGCACCCAGATGCGGGCCGTGGGCGAAGTGATGAGCATCGGCAAGAACTACAAGGAGGCCTTGCTGAAGGCGATCCGGTCGCTCGAAAACGGTCGCAGTGGTCTGGGCTTTGCCAAGGACTTCAATCAGAAGCCGCTGGCCGAACTCATGGCCATGCTGGCCGAGCCCTCCAGTGAGCGTCAGTTCATCATGTACGAAGCCCTCCGCAAGGGCGCCACGATCGATCAGCTCCACCAGGCGACCTACATCAAGGCCTGGTTCATCGAACAGATGAAAGAGCTGGTGGAGCTGGAGGAGGAGATCCTCAGCTACAAGGGCAAGGAGTTCCCGGACGAGTTGCTGACGCGGGCGAAGAAGGACGGCTTCGCCGACCGTTACCTGGCTCAGCTGCTGGCGGTGGACGAAACCAAGATCCGGGAACAGCGCAAGTCCATCGGCCTGGTCGAAGGCTGGGAGCCGGTCCCGGTGAGCGGCGTCGAGAACGCGGCTTACTACTTCTCGACCTACAATGCTCCGAACCAGCTCGAGAAGGGTGCCAGCGGCCGCAAGATCATGATCCTCGGCGGCGGTCCCTACCGCATTGGCCAGGGCATCGAGTTTGACTACTGCTGCTGCCACGCGTCCTTCGCCCTGAAGGACAGCGGCGCCGAGAGCATCATCGTCAACTGCAATCCGGAGACAGTGTCCACGGACTTCGATACTTCCGATCGCCTGTACTTCGAGGCGCTCACCGTCGAGGACGTTCTGAGCATCTACGAGTTCGAGCAGCCGGAAGGCATTATCGTGCAGTTCGGCGGCCAGACTCCGCTGAACATCGCCAAAGAGCTTCAGGATGCCGGCTGCAAGATCCTCGGTACGACCCCCGAGACGATCGATCTGGCTGAAGATCGCGACCGCTTCCGTCAGGTCATGCATAAGCTCGGGTTGGGGTCTC
>CAZFMS010000537.1:0-1652 GCA_964520125.1 uncultured Planctomycetaceae bacterium | reverse complement strand
GGGAAACGCTCAACCGCGACCTGAACGGGGCTGTGAAGGTCGACCCGGGTTTGCACGACCGCATCGACGGCCTCGAACACCTGGACAAGGTCATCACGATTGACCAGTCGCCGATAGGCCGCACACCCCGCTCCAACCCGGCTACGTACATCAAGCTCTTTGACGAGATTCGCGCACTCTATGCCAAACTCCCCGACTCGCGGGTCCGCGGGTACAAGCCCGGCCGATTCAGCTTCAACGTGCGTTCCGGAACAGCCGGCGGCGGGCGATGTGAAGCCTGCGAGGGCAACGGCCAAAACAAGCTGGAGATGGACTTCCTGGCCGATCTGTGGGTGCCGTGTCCGCTCTGTACGGGTCGACGCTTCAGTCGAGAAACGCTGCAGATTCTCTACAAGGGAAAGAGCGTCGCCGACGTGCTCGAGATGGACGTGCAGCAGGCGCTTGCGCACTTCGAACCAATACCGAAAGTCGAACGGATGCTGCGGACGCTTCACGACGTCGGCCTGGACTACCTCAAGCTCGGACAATCGTCGACCACACTCTCCGGCGGCGAGGCGCAGCGGATCAAGCTCGCACGCGAACTCGTCAAGCGATCGACGGGGCGCACCATGTACCTGCTCGACGAACCGACGACCGGGCTGCACTTCGACGACATCAAGAAGCTACTGGCTGTGCTGCATCGCTTCGTCGACGGCGGCAACACCGTCATGGTCATCGAGCACAACCTCGACGTCATCAAGACAGCCGATTGGGTGATCGACCTGGGGCCCGAGGGCGGCGTCGAAGGCGGGCGCATCGTCGCACAGGGAACTCCCGAACACGTCGCTCGCTCGAAGCGATCCTACACCGGCACCGCGCTGCGCACGGTTTTAAACGTCGAAACGTCGAAACGTCAAAACGTCGAAACAATAAAACGGCAAACCAAGAAAACGGCAAGCCGCCCTGACGGGCGGGGTGTGCGCGAGCGGAACGCTATTACCGTTGTGGGAGCGAAACAACACAATCTCAAAGACATTACGGTCGAGATCCCTCGGAACCGGATGACCGCATGCTGTGGGCCCAGCGGCAGCGGCAAGAGCAGCCTGGCCATCGACACCGTCTACACGGAGGGCCAGCGGCGGTATGTCGAATCGCTCAGCGCGTACGCGCGGCAGTTCCTAGGCCGACTGCAACCGCCACGTGTCGAACATGTACACGGTCTTTCCCCGGCCATCTGTATCGAACAGAAGAACACAAGCAAATCGCCCCGCTCCACCGTGGGTACGGTAACAGAAATTTACGATTATCTTCGCCTGTTATTTGCACGTGCCGGAACGCCTAAGTGCCCGGAACACAACGCCACACTGGCTGCACAAACCGTATCACAGATGGTAGATCATGTGCTTCAGCTACCTGAAAATACGAAACTCATGTTACTGGCGCCCATTATCCAGGAGCGCAAAGGCGAACATAAAGAGTTACTCGATGATTTAAAACGCCAGGGTTTTATTCGCGCACGTATCGATGGCAAAACTATTGAGCTAGACGAAGCACCAGAACTTAAAAAAAATCTCAAACACAGCATTGAAGTCGTCGTTGATCGATTCAAGGCACATGCGGATTTAGGCCTGCGCCTGGCAGAATCTTTTGAAACCGCACTGAATCTTACCGAT
>CAZFMS010000536.1:0-1668 GCA_964520125.1 uncultured Planctomycetaceae bacterium | reverse complement strand
GAACACCTCGAACGCCAGACGGCCCGGGCCAAGCAAATGAACCCCAAGGGGTTCTTCGAAGTGTCCGGGACCGTGATCCGCGGGCTCAAGTCGATCGACGGCTACGGCGGAAAGGCCCTCAAGATCGTCTCTTCCGGGATCTTGCCGCCCGGTGTGACTGGCGGGCCCGGCACACCCGCCGGCCTGGTCTGGAAGTACATCCTTTGTCTGCGGGACCCGCGGGCCGTGGCCGAAAGCCAACGCGATCTGCAAACGCCCGTCCAGGTTGCCGAGCACGAGTCCGCCGAGCCGACTCACCCGGTTGAGGAGGCCCGGCGGGACTGGGGACAATTCCGCGGGATCGCCGACCCGCGGCGCTACCTGGCCGGAAACGGCCGCCTTCTGGCCTGGCTGGCGACGCTCTCCGATACCGACGACTGGCTGGTCTGCGACTACGATGCCGTGGTAGCCGATCCCGGGCCGGCCCTGGACCGGATCTGCCGACACCTCGGCCACCGACCAACGCTCGGGCGGCGTGACGCGGCCGTCGACAACTACGATCCGTCCCTGCGGCGAAGCCCGCCGAAATTCACCGGCTGGCCGCTCGGGTCCCAACAGCACGGCTCGATCGCCGAGGCCGTCTATGCGGCGCTGAAAACGCTCGATCGGGCCAAGGTCTCCGCGGCCGTCGATCTATTGGCCATGCAGGCCGAGTGCGACCGGCGCGAACGGGCCCAGTGGTACAGCCCGGAAGTCGGCTGGATGATCGACGCGTCAATGGAACGGAAGATCCGCCGCGAGCCGGCCTATCGCCACCAACTTCGCCAAGTTTCTGCCAGGAATATCCGCCTGGGCAACCATCCGCAGACCTGCGTGACCTGGGCCGAAGTGCCCGACGCGCCGAGCCCCTACACGATCGAGCGGCCCGCCGATCTCGGCGACTACCACTCCACCGCGGTCCGCTACCGGGGCGAGCTGATGACCCGGGAAGCCGCCTTTCTGGCCCATCAAGCCGTGATCGCCGATCCGCACCAACGCAATCCGGAGGTGGATCAGGCCGCCGTCCGCGCCTGGAATTGGGGGTGGTAACCGATGGCCGACCTCTCAGGATTCCCCTACGAAATCGACATCGTGCTCGGCCACCTCTGGGCGGGCACGAATGGATTGTCGGAAAATCTGGCCATCAGGCTCAAAAAGGTAAATGCAACTAAGTGGAGCGAAAATGGAACCGCCCAGCCGGACTGGGTCACCAACCGGATCCTGGTGACCTTTACCACACCCTCGGGCGACCGAGAGGCCAACATCGTCGCGGCCTATGAAACCGCCACAACGCAGACCACCTCGTCGTGGTACTTTGTCGCCAACTTTCAAGACGCCGGCGGCGGCGCCCCCTATACGTTGGGTGAACTTTGGAGCCACACGCAAACCAGCGAAAATTGGGAAACCTCGGCCCGGTTCCTCACAAGCGACACACAAGTCTCCTGGAACTATAACCCGGGCATCTTCAAAAGCTTGCAGGCCAGCCCTGGCATCGAGGTGACGCCCACCGCGGCCTCCGCCACCTTCAACGCCACCGTGCCCACGGCCACCTTTCAGCCCAGCGTGACCCCGGCCTCGGCCACCTTCAGCGCCGGCGTGCCCACGGCCACCGTCGAGCCCAGCGTGACCCCGGCCTCGGCCACCTTCAGC
>CAZFMS010000535.1:0-1677 GCA_964520125.1 uncultured Planctomycetaceae bacterium | reverse complement strand
ACTTTCTCCCTAATCGTCAAGAGCTGGTTCACCTGCACGTTCTCGAGCACCTGGCTTTCCCCGGACGGCCACGCGACCCGCACCTGATCGATCTTCTCCGCGTCGCCGAGCCCGAAGTGCAACCGGGGCTCCGCCGTCGAGAGATACGCGATCGTCGATCGCGCCTCGTCGGTCCAGGATCTCTCTCCCACGGTCACCGTAACTTTCGCCCCGATCCCGTCGCGGTTGCTGCGGGCGCCCACCAGCCGGATCGAGAGCCAGCTCTTCGCGTTCCCGCCGACGTTCTCGAGCACCAGCGGCAGCCCTTCCTTGCCCTTCGCTTTGACATCGATGTTGACCACCACCACGTCGAGGTCGCCGTCGTTGTCCAGATCGCCGTATGCCGCCCCACGGGAGAGCCGTCCCTCCCAGAACAGACGCTTGCCGAGCTCGAGGGAGACATCCTTGAACTTGCCGTTGCCGAGGTTCTTGAGGACCAGGTTCGGCTCGTTCTCCGGCCGGTGGGCCTCCCCGGTGGCCACGAAGATGTCGAGCCAGCCGTCGTTGTCATAGTCGAAGAAGAACCCGCCCCAGCCGACATACTGGCCGCAGGTCGCGGCGATCCCGGAGCGCATGGTGGTGTCCTCGAACACCATCCTGGTCCAGCTCTCCGTGCCCACGTTCTTGAAGAGCGAGAAGTAGTTCATGTCCGGAACGAAGATGTCGAGCCGGCCATCCCGGTCGTAATCGCCCATGGATCCGTGCATGGCCGCGGTGTTCTCACCACCTTGCCCGCGGGCCACCAGGGTCACGTCGGCACCCTCCTTGAAAGTCCCGTCGGCCCGGTTGATGAACAGGAAATTCACCATGTCGTCGTTCGCCTCGAAGACGTCCGGCCACCCGTCGTTGTTCAGGTCGCCGGCCGAGACCCCCATGCCCCGGCCCTGCTTCCGGAAGACGCCGGCCTGCTTCGTCACGTCCTTGAAGGTGCCGTCGCCCTGGTTGCGGTAGAGGATTGAGGGCTGGCCGAGGTAGTTCGAGGGTCCGGGGAAACCTTCGGGGCCGTAGAAATTATTGAAGGCGGGATCGAACGCCAGGTAGTTGCAGACCCAGAGGTCGAGGTGACCGTCCCGGTCGTAGTCGAACCAGCAGGCGTTCGTGGACCACTTGGTGTAGCCGTTCAGCTTTTCCGGCCCGGCCAGGCCGGCCTGGTCCGTCACCTCGGTGAACTTCGCACCGTTGTTCCGGTAGAGGACGTTGCGACCGTAATTGGTGACGAAGAGATCCATGTCGCCGTCGTTGTCGTAATCGGCCACGGCACAGCCCATGCCGTAGCCGGTGTCGCCGACGCCGGCCTCTTCCGTCACGTCGGTGAAGGTGATCGTCCCGCGCTCGGCGTCGCGGCCGTCGTTCCGAAAGAGCCGGTTCGTGGCTCCCGCGTTCACCTTGCCCGCCTCGTCGCAGATCTCGGGCAGGTAGGAACCGTTCACGAAGTACAGATCCAGGTCGCCGTCGCCGTCATAGTCGAAGATCCCCACTCCGGCGCCGGTGGCCTTCAAGATCTTGCTGAAGGCGCGGTCGCCGAAGGTGTGCCGGAAGGTCACACCGGACTCGACGGTGATGTCCCGGAAGGTCACCCCCTCCGGCGGTTCCGCGAGAGCAAACCCCGAGACCAACAAAAGGACGGAGAGAACGCTC
>CAZFMS010000534.1:0-1684 GCA_964520125.1 uncultured Planctomycetaceae bacterium | reverse complement strand
TTCGGGTGAATGTGGACAACTCCGACGGCCGGCTCAAACCGCAGATGTTCGTCCGGGCCGTGGTGCGGGCCAAGCTGGCCGAGGACGGCTTGATCGTGAACGCCGAGTTGGCCGGCAAGTGGATCTGCCCCATGCATCCCGAGGTGCTCGATGATGAGTTGGGCGACTGCACCATCTGCGGAATGCCGCTGGTCCGGGCTGAAACGTTGGACTTCGTTTCTCCCGATGATCTGGACGCCCGGCCGCCTTTGGTGGTTCCGGCATCCGCGGTGCTCATGACCGGTAAGCGGGCAGTCGTGTACGTGGCCCTACCGGACCAGCCCGGAACCTACGAGGGACGAGTCATCGTGCCCGGCGCTCGGGCGGGCGATTACTACCTGGTTCGAGAAGGACTTACCGAGGACGAGAGCGTCGTCGTGAACGGAAACTTCAAGATCGATAGCGCCATCCAGATTCGGGCCAAGCCCAGCATGATGAGCCCCGAAGGTGGCGGACCTGCTTCGGGGCATCAGGACCACGGCGCTGATGGCAGCAGGGGCGTCCCGCCCGCGGAGGGCCAAGCTTCAGCCGAGCCCTTCGCCGTGCCCAGCAAGTTCACGGCCCAGCTCGAGCCGCTGTTCGGTACTTATTTCAGCGTCCAGACCGCCCTGAGTCTAGATTCGGACGAAGATGCCCGGGGGGCGGCGAAGGATTTCTGCAAGGCCCTCGAGGCCGTGGATATGAGTCTGCTCCAAGGCCCCGCCCATCAAGAATGGATGAAGGAATCGGAGGAGATCACCACGGCCGCCCGGAAGATCGTCGCCGCGGTTGATATCGAAAAGGCCCGGTCGGCCTTCGCGATGTTGTCCGAATCGATGATCGGGGTGGCCAAGAGGTTCGGGGCCGGCAGCGAGGAGGTCTTCCGCTTCCACTGCTCGATGGCCTTCAACGATCGCGGGGCCGACTGGCTGCAGAACGAGGAAGAAACCGCCAATCCCTATTTTGGCTCGGCGATGTTTCGGTGTGGGGTGCTGAAGGAGACCTTCGCAGGCGATTCGGCCGAGGAATCCACGGGAGGCGAAGGTGGCAACTAGCCCAGATTCCCTCCAAAACGCATCGTCTCCGTCGTGGATCGACAAGATCATCGGGTTTTGCCTGCACAACAAACTCGTGGTTTGGCTTCTGGTGGTGGTGGCGATCGGTTGGGGGTTGATGACCGCCCCGTTCGACTGGGATCTGGGGGGGCTGCCGCGGGACCCGGTACCCGTGGACGCGATACCGGACATCGGCGAAAACCAGCAGATTGTCTTCACCAAGTGGATGGGCCGATCTCCCCAGGACGTCGAAGATCAGATCTCCTACCCGCTGACTGTTTCACTCTTGGGGGTGCCGGGAGTCAAGACCATCAGAAGCTACTCGTTGTTCGGCTTCTCGATGGTGCTGATCATCTTCGATGACGACATCGAGTTCTACTGGTCGCGGACCCGCGTTCTGGAGAAGCTGAGCAGCCTGCCCGCCGGCACTTTGCCCCAGGGAGTTCAGCCGGCCCTGGGGCCTGACGCCACCGCCCTGGGCCAGGTGTTCTGGTACACCCTGGAGGGCCAGGACGAGGACGGCAACCCTACCGGGGGGTGGGACCCGCACGAACTGCGCACCATCCAGGACTGGTACGTCCGCTACTACCTGCTGTCGGCGGAGGGCATCT
>CAZFMS010000533.1:0-1705 GCA_964520125.1 uncultured Planctomycetaceae bacterium | reverse complement strand
GACGACATCTGATTCCATCAGGCTGCTTCCATGATTGACCGATATTCGATTCTGCGCACACGGGCCTGCCGTCAATTTCTTATTGAACCTTGGTGGCGTCAATAATCGACACGCAGTTCAGCAAACACACCTGTTTTTATGGGTAACTTGAAGCCACTAACATCGCACCTGCGCGACTGTCATGATATGCGATCCAAGCTTCGAGCGGTTCAGCAACGTCCCTCTGTTATTGTGTTTAGTATTCTTTATGCATCGTATATCATAAAAAATTCACCGTCGGAGCTGATATGAAAATCGTAATTCTCGCTGTATTGATAATGATGAGCGCGGTTAACAATCAATCAAATGCAGCGGACGCGAACGGTATCGTAAGAGTGAAAAGCGCTCACAGCGTCACCGTAACCATCAATAAGCTGGAGGCCGTATTAAGCGATAAAGGCATGACGATTTTCAAGCGCGTGGACCATGCGTCTGGCGCAGAAAAAGTGGGAATGCAAATACGTCCTACTGAACTACTGATTTTTGGCAACCCGAAAGTAGGCACACCGTTAATGTTGTGTTCTCAAACAGCAGCGTTGGATCTGCCACAAAAAGCACTGGCTTACGAAGACGAAAAGGGAATAGTTTGGCTCGTCTACAACGATCCGGCGTACATGGCGAATAGACATGGCATTACTGGCTGCGAGAAGCAGATTCAAAAAGTGACTAATGCGCTAGCCAATTTCTCCAGTGTCGCTACCAATTAGAAACAGTTCCGATGGTACAGTGCCGAGCAGGTCAAACGAGGATCGGGGCTATACCAGTTACATTGCGCCGTTTGCCATGCCGCTGATGGCAGCACAACGAGCGAATGGCGCACCCCGTCGTCCCCAGCGGTATAGATTCGCGGTTGGAAGCAGTACGGACAACCAGAGATAACCTGGAAACAAAACGGGGAAGCGCAATGAGCAACGACGGAATTTTGAACGGCGGCAGGAAAACGAAATTATTTAACGCAATGGTTTGGACAATTATTGCCTCGCTGGCTACCGTTTCGTGTAGTGAAACAGTAGCTCCGCCGAAGCCGGTTGCCGAGCAAAATACGAGCGAATTCCTGCCGGAAGCCACGGTTCGCGAAATCATGGAGGCAATGATGTCGCCGGCAGCTGAAGCGATATGGGATTCGGTTGCGTTCATTGCGACCAGGGAATACTCGACTCAAGCGAGACCGGAGACTGAAGAAGACTGGCAGGCGCTTCGTCGGCAGGCGGTAACAATGGCCGAGGCGGCAAATGCACTGCTGATCCCCGGCCGCCGTATCGGCTCACCCGGAGCCCCATCCGATGACCCGGAACATGAGCTTTCGCCGGATGAGATGCAAGCCATGATGGAAACTGATCGCGCCGCTTGGGTTGGCTTTGCACATGCCATACATGCGCAAGCGATGGAAACGATTCGCATTATCGATGCAAAAAATGCCGATGGACTGTCCGATGTTGGTGGGACGATCGATGCCGCCTGCGAAGGTTGCCATCTGCAGTTCTGGTATCCGTTGCAATTGACAGCGGATCAGGATGAGAAAACACTCGCGCAACCGATAGTATTCTATGGTCATCGAATGTCGAGTTCGTTCGTAAGCCTCTTGGATGCTACTTTACGGTAGGCATCTTCGAGAATGGCCGCTATCCGGTTCCATTCGATCGTGTGCTCTCCTCTGCCATCGAGA
>CAZFMS010000532.1:0-1712 GCA_964520125.1 uncultured Planctomycetaceae bacterium | reverse complement strand
CCATCATCTGGCCCTGAAGGTACCTATGTGTTCGACACAGGCGCTCTCCCAGGGCATGTCCATCATGTGAAGGGTTGAACAGCATGTTGTTGGAATAGTCTTCAAGGAGAACGGCCAGGTTTTCTGGAGTCATGTTCTTAGCAACGGTACGCACGTTGATTGTATTGACTTCATCGTGCTCGCGCGTCGTCGAGTTGTACTTCAAGACTATTATGTCGCGCCCGTCATTCGTATCACGATCACTTGGTCTCATCGAGCTCTCTCCTCTTCTCTTGCTCGTGGTCAAAGAACATGCGCAACGCATCAATGTAGGATATAACGTTCTTTACACCCCCTCTCGGGATAGTGAATCCGCACTCCTCTACGTTAATGCAAAAGACCTCCATATCTCCTGCATGCTCTGTGTCTTCCCACACCTCCTCTACTATCTTCGATTCAGCTCGTCGCAGTGTTCCCCATGCCATGAGAGGGCGCTTGAAAGAGAGAATCGCATTGCACCGAGGGCACAGGAGGCTATCACTCATGCTTGATTCACCTCATCATGCTCGGTAATCGATTCTGTGTAAGCTGCATGCAAAGCCTCTCTCTGTAGGTATATGTTGACATAACGTAAGTATTTTGTGAGCTCGAGCTCGCGCACACCATACGGAACGACGAAGCCGCACTGTGTCGTATCAGGACAGTATACATGGGCCTCTCCTCTTTCGTTCGTATTTTCAACAACACACTCGTACCATGGCTCATAGAGATTCTCGCGTAGTAAGCGCCCACTCACTAGGCCGCCGCGCGTGAACTTCAGATCCCTATTGCACTTCGGACACTGCAAATACTGTTTTACCATGAGGCCACCCCTTAACCTATATCGCTAGCGATCCGCTTGGCCAACTTGGCAAAGTCAGCCAACGCAAACGCGCAGTCCTTTGTATAGCAGACAATCGTTATCTCGTCGACATTCCAATCTGTCTCGGTCCACTCCAGCACGAAGAACTTGCCATCCTCTTGAATGTATCCATACTCAACTGTGTGCTGAATGTAACCCAAAGACTCTCCACATACGGGACATGTTATCCTCATGCTATCTGGCTCCTCACCATCTAGAATTGCGCAGCTCTCTACGTGCATTGCTGAGAGAGAGAGAGAGAGAGAGAGAGCTCAAGATCATAAGACCTGCTCCTCTCGTCTCTCAAGTCTTGTTTCAAACGTGACACCTACCGAGACAGCATACGGACCTGATAGCACAAGTCCTCTGCCCGATGGTTAGCTGATTCAAGCTCCGTCTCCGCCGCGTCGCTCTGGTCGGCCAGGTCGTTAACGGTTTCACGAAGATCCTCAAGCTCAGATAGTAGGTCGCTATTTGTCACTCGCCGCCTTCCCTCTGTGCGAACTCGACGGCTAACCGCCATGGGCACTCCTCTCCATGACAGCACTCGTCGTATGCCTCGGACAACGTCAATGACGTTGGCCCGCAGTATATGCAGTCGTAGGTGCCATCTACCCTGCTGTCGCTTAGGTATTTGCCCTCGTTGTATCGAACAGGCGGTCCTGCCTTGGCCACCATGCGTACGATAACAGATGCGTCCATCAAGCTCCTTTCGTTCATCACAGTCCTGCCTCAACCGCTTCGGAGTTAAGCTCCTCTACGAGCTCATCGATCTCTCTAAGAGAGAGCTCCGTCACATTCCCATCTTGGGCAACCCCTATCAGATCCCCAG
>CAZFMS010000531.1:0-1757 GCA_964520125.1 uncultured Planctomycetaceae bacterium | reverse complement strand
AGCGCGCCTGCCGCCTGGGCCATGGCCTCCACGATGAGGACCCCCGGGAAGACGGGGTAGCCCGGGAAGTGGCCCTCGAACCACGGCTCATCGGGGCGAACGTCCTTCTCCGCCACAACGCTCTGGCCCTTCTCCATCTTAAGAATCCTGTCGATGAGAAGAAAGGGCTCGCGGTGGGGAAGGTACTCCTTTATCTCTTCCTGCCCCATGAAGGTGCCTGCCGCTCCAGCTTCGCTCACTCGTCGCTTCCTCCCTTGGCCTCCAGGATCTTGAGCCTCTTCTCCAGCGCCCGGACGGTCTTTACGAGGCCGGGCAGCTTTGGCAGGGTGGCATAGACCTTCCGAGCCGTTGCATGCGGCATGGAGGGCGAGTTCGAGACGATGGCTCCCGGCTCCACGTCGCTCATCACGCCGCTTTGGGCGATGAGGATGGCCTCGTCGCCTACCCGTATGTGGTCTATGAGGCCGACCTGGCCGGCGATAATAACCCGGTCGCCCACTTCGCAGGAGCCGCTCAGGCCTACCTGTGCGGCGATGATGCCGTCGGCTCCGATGACGTTGTTATGGGCTATCTGCACGAGGTTGTCGACCTTCGTGCCCCGTCCGATGCCGGTGGTGCCGAGGGTGGCGCGGTCCACAGTGACGTTGGCCCCGATCTCCACATCGTCCTCCACCACTACCCGGCCCACCTGGGGAATTTTTCTATGGGTGCCGTCCTCCAGCTGGGCGTAGCCGAACCCGTCGCTGCCGAGGACCGCTCCGGCGTGGACAACGACCCTCCTGCCGAGGGTGACGCCAGGATACAATGTCACGTTGGGGTGGAGGACCGAGTCGGCGCCGATGGAACACCCCTCTCCCACCACCGCGTTGGCGTGGATGACCGCCCTGTCTCCCACCACCACGCCGGCCCCCAAGACGGCGCCGGGGTACAGGGTAACGTCTTGGCCCAAACGCACGTCGGGGCCCAGCACGGCCCGCTCGTCCAGCGCACCCGGCGGAGGGGCCTGGGGATGGAAGAACTCCAAAAGCTCGGCGAAGGCCGCGTAGGGGTTGGCCACCTCGACAACCGGCAGGTCGATGCCTTCGGCCGAGGCCGCCAGCACGGCGGCCGCCCCGCACGAGGCCACCTTCTTGAGATACTTCTGGTCGGCCAGGAAGGTGACGTCATCGGGCCCGGCGTCGGTGAAGCCCGCCACACCCGCGACCACGATTGCCGGATCGCCCCGGAGGGCCCCGCCTACAAGGGCCGCCACCTCGTCCAATCGCTTGCGCACCGTCGCTCCGCCCCTTTCCCGTCACATCAATGGTGGTTGTTCATCCGACGGATCAGCAGGTCGGTCACATCCACCGACTTGGAGCCGTACAGGACAATGTCGTTGTTCATATCCAAGATGATAGTATAGCCCGCATCGCGGCCGATCTCGCCAACCTGTTTATGGGCATCGGCCACAAACAGCCGGTTGATTGAGAGGTAGCGCCGGTTGAGCTCCTGCTCGGAGTCGCTTGTGAAGCGCTCCAGGTTGCGCTGCTTCCGCCTGAACTCAAGCTCTTTCTGGCGCTTGACCGCATCGGAGAGAAGGTTGCTCTGGTTGCGAAGCTCATTGATGAACCGCTCGAGCTCCTCCTTGCGGGTTTTTATGATTTGGAGCTTCTCGTTGCGCTTCCTTACTAGGTCGTCCTTGGCCGCCTGGACCGCCTTGGAGTCTTGGAAGGCGCGGCGCAAATCGACAATACCTATCTTTATGATAGGGCGGGCTG
>CAZFMS010000530.1:0-1757 GCA_964520125.1 uncultured Planctomycetaceae bacterium | reverse complement strand
GGCGCGGCTCTGAACATGGGGAGCGTTCACCGCTTCCTTACGGGCGCGGCTCTGAACATGGGGAGCGTTCACCGCTTCCTTACGGGCGCGGCTCTGATCGGGCGGTGATGGGGCGGGGCGGATTATAGGGTGCCGTCGAGGCATTCTATTACGGTGATGGCGGTGGCGTTGACAACGTCTTCTACGTCGCAGGCGGGGTGGAGGACGTTGATGGGCTTGCTGAGGCCGAGGGTTAGGGGGCCGATGACCTCGGCGCCGCCCAGGCGGTTGACCAGCTTTTCGGCGATGTTGCCGGAGTCCAGGGTGGGGAAGATGAGGACGTTGGCGGGTCCCTGGAGCTGGCAGAAGGGGAAATTCCTCTCTTGGATGGACTGGCAGACGGCGGTGTCGGCCTGCATTTCGCCGTCGATGCAGAGTTCGGGGTCGCGGGCCCGGACGAGGTCTACGGCCCGGCGGACCTTTTCGGCCTGGGGGCAGTTGACGCTGCCGAAGTTGCTGAAGGAGAGCATGGCGACGCGGGGGGTGTTGTCGAAGTAGCGGGCCACGGCGGCGGAAAGGAGGGCGGTTTCGGCGAGGTCCTCGGAGGAGGGGTCGAGCTGGGCGGTGCAGTCGGCGAGGTAGTAGACGTCGTCCTTGGTGAGGACGATGAAGAGGCCGGAGACGCGATTGACGCCGGGGCGCAGGGGGAGGGTCTGCAAGAGGGCCTGCATGACGAAGGGATGGCTGCGGCTGACGCCGGAGATCATGCCGTCGACGTGGCCGAGGTCGAGCATGAGGGCGGCGAACCATTCGGGTCGGCCGGCGAAGTACCAGGCGTCGGGCCAGGTGACGCCTTTGCGTTTGCGTTTGTCGTAGAAGTAGCGGGCGAGCTGGTCGCGTTCGGCGTAGGTTTTGGGGTGGATGATCTCGGCGTCGCCAAGCTTGACGCCGAGTTCCTCGGCGCGCTGTTGGATGACGGCTGGATCGCCGACCAGGATCGGTCGGGCGAAGCCCTCTTCCTGGATCCGGTTGACGGCCCTGATGATGGTGTCGTGTTCCCCGTCGGAGAAGATGATGCGTTTGTCGCTGCCGCGGGCCCGGGAGCGGATCTGGCTCATGAACTGCTGGGCGCGGGAGAGAGAGGCTTCCAGGCTGCGTTTGTACTGGTCTACGTTTTCGAGGGGCAGGCGGGCGACGCCGGACTCGACCGCGGCCTGGGCCACGGCGGCGGATTCGCAGGTCAGCACGCGGGGATCGAAGGGTTTGGGGATGATGTAGTCAGGGCCGAATTGGAGTCGCTTGACCCCGTAGGCCCGGAGGACCATGTCGGGCACGTCTTCGCGGGCCAGTTCGGCCAGGGCATGACAGGCGGCGAGCTTCATTTCCTCGTTGATCTTGCGGGCCCGGACGTCGAGTGCTCCGCGGAAGATGAAGGGGAATCCGAGGACGTTGTTGATCTGGTTGGGATAGTCGCTTCGGCCGGTGGCGACGATGCCGTCGGGGCGGGCCTCGACGGCCAGTTCCGGGGAGATCTCCGGGTTGGGATTGGCCATGGCGAAGATCATGGGTTTCTTGGCCATAGTCTTGACCATTTCGGGGGTGACGATTCCGCCTTTGGAGACCCCGGAGAATACATCGGCCCCTTCGAGGGCTTGGGCGAGGGTGCGGGCGGAGGTGTCGACGGCGAATTCGGCTTTGATCGGGGTCATGCCCTGGTCTCGGCCCTTGTAGATGACTCCTTTGGAGTCGACCAGGATGAGGTTTTCGGGTTTGACTCC
>CAZFMS010000529.1:0-1758 GCA_964520125.1 uncultured Planctomycetaceae bacterium | reverse complement strand
ACTTGTTGTTTACGGTGTTTGGGGGTTGCCGGCGGGAGGCGGGGGGCACTGAGGTAGTGAGGAGTGTTCGACGGCACGGGTGCCCATTGGGCGGGGGGGGCGTAAAACGGGGGGCATGCTTAGCCCGGAGTCCTTGCTGGTTTTCTACTTGCTGCTGGCGCTGGGGGTCTCGTTCCTATGCTCCTTGACCGAGTCGGGCTTGTTGTCGCTCTCTCGCTCGCGGGTGGCGGTCCTGGCCAAGGCGGGCCGGCCCAGTGGGCGGATCCTCGAGGCGATGAAGGAGAACATCGAGCGTCCGCTGGCCGCCATTCTCACGCTCAACACGGTGGCCCACACCGTCGGGGCGGCGGGGGTCGGGGCCCAGGCCTACGTGGTCTTCGGTAGTGAGTGGGTGGCCGTTTCGAGTGCGGTGTTGACGGTGCTCATCCTGGTCTTCTCGGAGATCATCCCCAAGACCCTCGGCGTGGTGTACGCCGGGCAGTTGGCGCCGTTCAGTGCCTACACCATCACCGGCATGATCTACCTGAGCTACCCGCTGGTGGTGGTCTTCCAAGCGCTCTCTCGGATGCTCGGTCGGGGCCAGGAACAGAAGCTCACCCGGGAGGAATTCGCCCTGCTGGCGGAGTTGGGTCAGACCGAGGGGGCCCTGCAGGAGAACGAGTATCAGGTCATCCACAACCTGCTGCGGCTCAGACGGGTGCGCGTGCGGGAGGTGATGACCCCGCGGACCGTGGTGTTCATGCTGCAGAAGGACCTGACCGTGCGGCAGGCGATCGACCAGCACGGCCCGCTGCGCTTTGCCCGCATGCCGGTCTATGGCGAAGGCCTGGATAACATCACCGGCGTGGTCCTGCGACAGGAGATGTACGAGGCCCAACGGAACGGGCGGGCGGAGTCCACCTTGGCGGAGATCGCCGGGCGGATCCACGCGGTGCCCGAGAATGCCCCGCTGGACCGGGTGCTGGACGAGTTCGTCCGGCGTCGGGGGCAGCTTTTCCTGGCGGTCGACGAACACGGGGGAACGGCGGGGATCATCACCCTGGAGGACGCGATCGAGACGCTGCTGGGGGCGGAGATCGTGGACGAGACCGACCAGGTGGTGGACATGCGGAAGCTCGCCGGCCGGCTGTTCCAGGACAAGCTCCGCGGTCGGCGGTTGTGAATCCGAGGATTTCGCCCTATTGGATTCAGAACCACGACCCCGGCGACGGGGACCGCGCCGGGGGCCGGCGGGGTCAGGCGTACTTGGCCCGCAGCTTCTTCCGCCAGCGATACGGATGACGCAAGTCGGAATCGGCCTCGGCGTCCGTCGGCTTGGGCTCGCGGATTATTGGCTTGGCTCGCGGGGCCTGGTTCGGGGTCGCGGGAGTGAACATGGTCTCCACGCTCATGTCGAAGGGGGCCGCGGCGCAGCCCCCGAGCCCAAGCACCATTAGCGACAGAGACAGGAACCACCAAATGCGCTGAACGGGTTTGCTAGTTTTCACGGCACTTCTCTCCCCACCAATGAGAGTTGCTTCCTCCATCCTCCGCTGCCGGTTCGGCAACTGCCGGTCGTTGGCCGAGCAGTTCTGGACGGTGCTGCCGCGGCGGCAGGCCCAGTCGCCGATCCGAGGTGTCAGACCCCGGTTAGCAGGGCCAGGCCCACCTCGAGGCCCGCGGCGGCCCGGACGCCGTGGAGCGCGGGGCGCTGGCCCGGTCGAGAGGGCTGACCAGAACCAACATCGAGCGGATTGGCCGGCGAGGTGAGGTTCCAGT
>CAZFMS010000528.1:0-1775 GCA_964520125.1 uncultured Planctomycetaceae bacterium | reverse complement strand
GTGATGGGGGGGCTGAACGGGCCGAGGACGGCCCGGCTTGCTGGGGGGCGAGTGCTCTCTTGCACCCATCTGACACGGCGGGGCTAGGTCGTTGACCGGCAGTGCGGTTCAGGGGCGAGGCTGCAAGAAGCAGCGCGAGGTGTCGAGGAAGTCCCGTGCCTGAGCAAGGGTCTCCTCAACCTCCGAGGCCGTCAACTCGATCTCCACGCCGTAGTCGGCGGCGATGCGTTTGTTGAAGGCCGCCAGGAACTGGCGGTGGTAGCGGGGGTCGAACTCGCCGGTCTTTACGAAATGTTCGCCGAAGGCGCTGTGCACGCCGCCATGCTTGCGAAAACGCAGGTCGCGCTCGTTGAGCAAACCCTGGGCGACATGGAACATGGCGTAGTAGGCCCGTCCGACGGCCGCCTCGATATGGCCGTGGCGTAGAGAGCTTTGGCCGGCGGCGATGGCCCGTCCGGCTTTTTCGAACAGCTTCGCGGTGGCGTCCTTCATGCCGCAACGGCCTCCTCACGCACATTTCGCAGGAAGGGTGAATCGCCCGTCCGCCACTCTTGCTCACGCACGAAGACCTCGCTGATACTGACTCCGTATTGGAGGGACAAAGCGGCAGTCAGTTCGGCGGCGCGATCGACTTCGGCCCCGTAGGACGCGAAGTCGTCCAGGATCACCAACACGTCGAAATCAGATTCCGCGTCGTAATCACCCCGGGCGTATGATCCATAGAGATATAGACCGCGCAGGCTCCCGCCGTAGAGTATCGCCAAGCGGGCTCGCAACTCGCGCAGGATGGTCCTGGTGTCTCCGCTCATCTTAATGCTCCGCAGCATCTGGCCGCGATTTTGTCTTCCCATCCGAATTATACCACATCGTCCGGCCACTGGGGCGGTCAGAGGTAATCGCTCCCCCAGGATCGGAGATCGTGGGGAAGCCGGCCACAGGGAGATTCTCGGCATGGCGGATGGTCGTGGGGGCTCTAACCGGGCCGGGGACGGCCCGGCTCACTCAAGCCCACAAATCAACGATGACAGAGGATTAGGGCCCGTTCGAGTTGGTGGCGGCGAAGGCCAGGGCTAGGGCGAGGGCGGTGGGGATTAGGAGGGCTAGGGCTTCGCAGAGGAGGCGTTGCCAGGTCTTGCGCCGTTGAATTGGGGGCCATTGGGTGGTCCAGGCTAGGAGGGGGGACAGGGCTATTAGGAAGAAGCAGGCGGGGGGGAGGTCGCCGTAGTGGTTGAAGTGGCCGGTGAACATTAGGCCGACTAACAGGACCGCTCCGGGGCCGGCTAAGCTCGGTCCTAGCTTGGGGGGGGACCGCAAGAGGGACATCACTAGACAAGCGCCGGTCGAGGCGGCTAATACGCCGGCGAGCTGGGCGAACTTGGCGGTGGCGGCTCGTTCGAGGACCAGGGCGGCGGCCGAGGCGGCGATCAGGATGATCAAGGACGGCGAAACGGCCGAGGTGCGCTGGGCCAGGGTGAACAAGGCGATCCAGACTGTTAGGGCCGCGACCGCCAGGGCTATGGTCCAGGCGATTCGGGATTCCTGCCAGGGGGGGACCAACAGCCAGGCTGCGGCGGCGGTGGCTAAGGCGACAATGGCCCAAGCGGCGGGGCGGGGGACTCGCGACGATCCGAGCAATATGGCGGCGGCGGTTACTAGCGTCGCTATGTGGGGCAGCCACTGCCAGCTCTCTTTTGGGGCCAGGCCGGGCCAGCCGAAGAGGGCCAGGTAGCCGGCAACGAAGCCCGCTGTGAGACCCAGGGCGCCGACCCAGGCGC
>CAZFMS010000527.1:0-1775 GCA_964520125.1 uncultured Planctomycetaceae bacterium | reverse complement strand
GTCTTCGCGGCGGGTGACGTGGCCCAAGCGCGGCACTGTGTGAGCGGGCGGAGGGTGTGCTTCGGGACCTGGTCGAACGCCTGCGAGCAGGGGCGGATCGCGGGGCTGAACATGGCCGGGCGGCGCACGGAGTGGGGCGGCGGGCTGAACCGCAACGTGACCACGCTGTTCGGGAACACTCTGGCGTCGGTCGGGGTGTTCGGCGTTTCGGGCGATGGTGACGACGGGTCTGATGCGGAGTGCGCAGTGCACAGCCACCAGGATCGGCGGCGGGGAGTTTCCCGGCGGCTGGTCTTTCGCGGGGGGCGTTGCGAGGGGGCGGTGTTGTGGAATTCGTGCGACGACCTGGGGGTGCTGAGCTGGCTGATCAGCACGGGGCGGGATTGTCGGGGGTGGGAGGATCGGCTGGCCCGGGGGGAGAGCAGCTTTGGCGAGGCTTTGCGCAGGGGGTTGGTCCACGGGCATGGTCGGGGGCGATGAGTTGCCGCGGGGTTGCCGGGTGGAGGAAGATCATTTGACCGTCGAAGTTCGACTATTCGCGACCCTTCGCAAACACCTGCCGCCGGGTAGTGGGCGGAGCAGTGCGCGGATCGAGGTGCCGGTCGGTGCGTCGATTGGCGAGGTGGTGGGGAGGCTGGGCATCCCTTTGGCGACGGCCTTTCTGGTGCTGGTGGATGGCCGATACGAGGGCGATCGGGGCCGCAGATTGGAGGAGGGATGCGTGGTCAGCATTTTTCCTCCGATTGCGGGGGGATGAAGAGCGCCAGGCCGGGGTACATTCACTCATATCAGTTGATCCAGGCGTGGTGGTGATTACCCAAGCCAGGCCGGTTGTCGGGGGCGTGGTTGTGGGCATAATGGTTGGATTCGGGAGCTGGTTCAGGGAGGCCGGGCAGTGATGGTTGAGCAAGCGGGCGATGGTGAGCAGATGTTCGAGCGACTCCGGGGATTGCTGGACAGCTCGGACAGTGAGGCCCTGCGGGCATTCCTCGCCGATCTCCATGCTGCCGACGTAGCCGACTGCCTGGAGCAGGTCGAGCCGGAGGAGCGTTCCCACATCATGTTCCTGCTGCCGCCGCGCAAGTGGGCCGAGGCGGTGGCTTTGCTGGAGGAGGCGGTCCGGTCGGACGTCTTGGAGGAGCTGACCGACGACCAGGTGTCGGACGTGCTGCGGGAGCTGCCGGCTGATGATGCGGTCGACGTGCTGGACGAGCTGGATGAGGAGGTGGCCGAGAAGGTCGTCGAGGCGCTTCCGCCGGAACAGAAGGCGATCGTCGAGCCGCTACGGCAGTATGCGGAGGACAGCGCCGGCGGGTTGATGAGCCTGGACTACGTGAGCGTGCCGGCCGAGGGGACGGTGGCGGACGCGCTGGCGGAGATTCGTCGATTGACGGCGGACGAGACCGAGGTGGTGTATTACATCTATTGCGTGGACGCCGAGGGGCGCTTGCACGGGGTGGTCCCGCCGATGCGGCTGGTGACTGCCGGGGAGACTACGCCGGTAAGGAGTCTGTTGCTACCGGATATGTTCACGGCCAACGCGGATGACGATCAGGAGGAGGTAAAGAACAAGTTCGAGAAGTACGACGTGGCGGCATTGCCGGTGGTTGATGACCAAAGCCGCATGTTGGGGGTGATCACTCATGACGACGTGCTGGACGTGGCGGAAGAAGAGGCCGAGGAGGACATGCTGCACATGGCGGGGACGGACGCGGAGGAGTTCGCCACTGCGAGCATCTTTCGGGCGGCCGGGGTACGGGCCAAGTGGCTGCTGC
>CAZFMS010000526.1:0-1777 GCA_964520125.1 uncultured Planctomycetaceae bacterium | reverse complement strand
ATCGGCGGGGGGGCGACGATCTTGCCAGGGTTGAATATCCCGCGGGGGTCGAAGGCCCGCTTGATCTTGCCAAAGGCGGCGACGATCCGCGGGCCGTACATTTTCTCCAGCCAGCAGGAGCGGACCAGGCCGTCGCCGTGCTCGCCGGTCATGGCCCCGCCGAATTCGAGAGCCAGGGAGCTGACCCGATCGGCAATGCGCCGCATGCGCTGCACGTCGTCGCGGCGGCGGAGGTTCAGCACCGGCCGGACGTGGAGGCAGCCCGCCCCGGCGTGGGCGTAATAGCCGGCCTGCTCGACGCGTTCCTCGTCCAGGAGTTGGCGGAAGCGGTCGATGTAGTCGCGGAGTCTGGCGGGCTCGACGGCGGTATCCTCGACGAAGGCGTAGGGTTGACGATCACCGGGCCGGGACATGAGCAGGCCCAGGCCGCTGCGGCGGACCGCCCAGACGTCGGCCTGGGCATCGGGATCGGTCAAGATCGGCCAGGCATAGCCCATCGACTTTTGCCGCAGATCATCGGCGACCTCCTGCAGGCGCCGGGCAAGCTGAGCGGCGTCATCGTCGTATAACTCGATCATCAGGATGGCTTGCGGGTCGCCGTGGATGAAGGAACACCGCCGGGCCGCGGCGGGATTTGACCGGGCGGCGGCGAGGACCAGCTTGTCGACCAGTTCGACGGCTGCGGGTCGGTGGCGGAGGGCGGCGGGGGTCGCTTCGAGGGAGGTGGGCAGGTCGTCAAAGTGAGCCAGGACCAGGCCCTTGTGCCGCGGCAGGGGGGTGAGCTTCAGGACGGCGCCGACGACGATGGCCAAGGTGCCTTCGCTGCCGCAGATGACGGCCTGGGGGTTGATCCGGCCATCTTCGATCCTCAGGCGGTCGAGGGCGTATCCTCCGCTGTGGCGCAGGATTTTCGGGAAGCGGGCGGCGATCTCGCGGGCGCATTCTCTGGCGATTTCCTCGAGGACGCGTTCGCAGTGGTGTTGGAGGCTTCCGTCCCCCACCCCTGGAAGGGATGGGGCACCCGCACCGGCTGGTCCGTCCCCCACCCCTGGAAGGGATGGGGCACCCGCACCGGATGGTCCGTCGCCCACCCCTGGAAGGGATGGGGCACCCATGGAGATTGGGGGGGCGGAGTGGCCCCAGGTGCAGGTCGAGCCGTCGGAGAGGACGACGTCCAGGCTGAGCAGGTGGTCCCGGGTTCGGCCGTAGAGGATCGATCGGGCCCCGCAGGAGTCGTTGGCGATCATGCCGCCGATGGTCGCTCGGCTGCTGGTGGCCACGTCGGGGGCGAACTGCAGGCCGTGGGGGGCGAGTTCGGCGTTGAGTTGGTCGAGGACCACGCCTGGTTCGACGTGGGCGGTTCTCCTCATGGGGTCGATGCTCAGTATCCGGGTGAGGTAGCGGGAGCAGTCGAGTTGCAGGCCGCGGTTGACCGCCCCGCCGGTCAGGCCGGTGCCGCCCCCCCGGGCGGTTAGGGGTAGGCCATATTTGGCGCAGGTGCGGACCGCCGCGACCACGTCCGGGACCGACCGCGGCAGCACCACGGCATCGGGGATGATTTGGTAGATGCTGGCGTCGGTGGCGTAGAGGGCCCGGGAGAGTCGATCGGCGAGGACTTCACCGGTGATGGCCGAGCGGAGTTCATCGATCATCGAGGCTGCGGCAGGATCCGGTGGGTTGGTCGTCGGGCCGGGCATCGGCGCATCATAGGCCGGTAGGAAAGGTCCGCACAGAGTTTGGGAATTTTTCTTGACAGGCATGATATAGTACGGGCATG
>CAZFMS010000525.1:0-1786 GCA_964520125.1 uncultured Planctomycetaceae bacterium | reverse complement strand
AGGGAAAAATGTTTAGTAGTCCTATAAATCTTGTTGTTTTTTCAGAAGCTGATTCATTGCTTGCCCCTGTGGAAACGGGGGGTATTTTCAGACCGAAATCTTTCAAAATGGCCTTTGGACAGGCGATTTACTGTATTTTCACCAAAAAAAAGGTTGCATATTTCCAGCGTTCAGGATACAATAATGGATGTTAGAGTCGGTTTTTTAGTGTTCCAAAAAACCATGGTAAGCCACATTGTCAGCTTGTAGGAGATAGGTGATTATGGCTGGGATGTTTTATTCATTACAGGAAGCCGCCGAGAAGCTCAATAAGACTGAGGAGGAAGTAAAACAAATTGTCAAGGAAGGCAGCTTGCGCGAGTTTCGCGATGGCCCGAATTTGCTCTTTAAGGTTGAGGAAGTCGAAGCGTTGATGTCCGGGGCAGGTATTATGCCATCCGAGCAGGCCCCGGAAACCCAGACGCCGACGCCGGAGGTCCAGGAACCCGAAGCTCTGGAACCAGAAGCTGTTGCACCGGAGATCCCGGAACCCGAAGCTCTGGAACCAGAAGCTGCTGCACCGGAGATCCCGGAACCCGAAGCTCTGGAACCGGAGACCCCGGAACCCGAAGCGCCGGAACCGGAGGCCCCGGAACCCGAAGCATTGGAACCGGAGGCCCCGGAACCCGAAGCATTGGAACTTGAGGTTCCGGCAGATGAAACGCCGGCACCTTCGGAACAGGCCGAAGGCACAAGTGAGATTTTGTTGGCACCGGAAACCGAGACGCCAGCAGTGCCAAGTGAATTGACTGACGCGGACACCGCCCTAACTGGTGAAGGAATCAGCGTCCTCGGGGAAACCGACAGTGATTACCAGGTAACGGATGATACGCTGGCTGAAACCGCGATCCCAACGGATACAACAGGTGCAGGGCCTGAAGTGCCGTTGGAAGAGATAGAAGAAGATGTAAATCTGGATAGTTTCGGAAGTGGCTCGGGTTTGTTGGACCTTTCACTGCAGGCTGACGACACTTCATTAGGTGGTATTCTTGATGAAATTTACACGGCTGAGGTCGAAGGCCAGGAGCCGGCACCAGCCGAGGTCGGCTCCGGCTCCGCAGCGGCAGTGGCCGCTGAGGCGGAACAAATGCTCGCCGAAGAGGAGCCTATAGTTCCCCAACTCACCCCAGAGGTAGCGGCATTAGCTCGACCGTATATCGAGACGGCACCGGATATGCGAAGTAATACCTTAGGGATACTGCTGTTTTTGCCTCTGATGGTTATTCTTTACACCATAGTCGTGACCGTGGCAGCTCAAAAAGACGTGATGCCTTCGATTCTGCCCAGCAGCGTACAAGGCCTAATCTGGTATATTATGGGTGGGGCCGCTTTGGTAGTTTTTGTAACAGGTGTGGCTTGTATGCTCGGCGGCGGAACTGCTAAGGCAGCTAAAAAGCCCAAACCTAAAAAAGCCCCAAAAGCTAAAAAAGTGAAAAAACCTAAAGAGCCAAAGAAGCCCAAGAAAGCAAAGAAAGCAAAGAAAGCAAAGAAAAGTTGATCCCAACGGTTGGAATCAACAAAATTCACAATAAAAATTATTCAAATTTGGGGGAAATTTGGTGTTTTTCAGGTTTTTTTTGTTCATTTGTGTGGAGATGTTGGTTTTTGGGCTAATATTGGGGGTTGGTGCGTTAATTTGCGGAGTTTGAGTGATATAGGCAAGAAAAATGCGTCAAAAAACGTGGTAAAATGAGCAAAAATTGGCATAAATTTCAATAAATTCGGAAAAATTCAGCTTTTTTGGCAA
>CAZFMS010000524.1:0-1789 GCA_964520125.1 uncultured Planctomycetaceae bacterium | reverse complement strand
GGAGCCCGGTCGGTGGACCAAGAGACGCGCAGGCAACGTGCCCCGCTTGCTTGCACTCCCTCAGCCTGGCGGTAGACTGGACCCAAAGGCCGCAAATTCAGCTATCTCGTTTGACCCTGTTGTGGGGCGGTCTCCCGACCCGGACCACCTTTCGACGGACGCGTGGGCGGGTCGGGAGATCGTCAACAACCGGGTCCGATGGTTCGAGGCCAAGCCTCGCTAATGCGACCGTTTGGCTTGCAGTTGAGGCTGCCGCTCGGCAGATTGTAAATTGAGAATTGGGAAAGCCGGGAAGAATATGTGACGCCCAAGGATCGTCAATCTGCAATTTGCATTTTGCAACGGCCAATTTTCAATTGAATCCGTCTACGTGCTCGATGGTTCCGGCTCGTTCGGGTTGGGTTGACCCGACTCGTCCAGTTCTCCCGCACGAATACTCTCTTGACGGGCACTTCACTTCGTGGCGATCCACTCAGATCACGGCGACGAACTTTCGAGCCATCTCCACCCTAACGGACCAATCCTTCAACGAGAAGCGAATCACTCGTCCTTTGTTGCCGCCGAGATGTTTGGCCACAACTCGAATCTTCTGTTCCTCGAGATAGTACAATGCGGCCTCGCAGTTTCTCGTCCCAACCGTTTCCGTGCTCTTGCCGAACATGATCGCCCCACCAGCCACCTTGGCCCTCAGGGCGTGGGGACTGGCTCCCTTTTGGAGCAATCGTTGCTTCAGTTCCAAGATGGCCGTGTCGACGAATTTTCCCGGCGGCGCCGCCTTTCCTTGTGCTTCAGGGAGCAGGGAATGAGCCAACCCTCCGCATCCGGAGCGTTCGTCCCAGATAGCGATGCCTACGCAGGAGCCGAGCAGAGTCTCGAGAACGTCCGGCGGCTCCGCGAACTTCAGCCCGCCCATTGAGACTCGGATCGTCCGGGGTTCGGTGCAAGTTATGGACATGGTTGGCTCTGCCGGTCTTTGGACTTGATGGGGGCGGCCGGTGAATATCTTAGCGGAATTGAACGGTCGGTTGGGGCAGCAGTTGTACTGCTGCCCCTTGCGGAGGTCCGGCAGTACAACTGCCGGACCAACCGAAAACCGGGCAGTCAGTGGTTTTCGTGGATTTGCTCGTCGCGAGATTTCCCTTCTCTTCGTGGAACCTAGTATTGCCGCGTTGCCCCTCAGGCGTCGCGGCCTGCCGGAGCTTCCGTTGTGGAAGCGGACCGTCCCAAGAATCGTGTAATTACGGCAAACAATTTCGCCCGGTCAATGGGCTTGGTGGTGTAGCCGTCGCAGCCTGCCTGGCGGCACTTTTCGTCGTCGCCGGCCATGGCGTTGGCCGTTAAGGCAATGATCGGTCGCTTGTAGTCGGCGTCACGGAGCTTTCGGGTGGCCGTGTATCCATCCATGACGGGCATCTGCATGTCCATCAGGATCACGTCAAAGGGTTCGCCCGCCTCTTGCGCCGCCAGTGCCTTGTCGCGGGCAATGAGGCCGTTTTTGGCCAGCGTGACGTCGGCGCCGGCTGCCTTCAAAACGAAGGAGATCAGTCGTTGATTGTCGGGTCCGTCCTCGGCCAGGAGGATGTGGCAGTCCAGCTTGACGGCGGGAGCGGCGGACTGTTTGGCTTTCTGCTTCCTCTCGGCCATGGCCTCCGCGACGTTCTCCAGGATCGGTACACCGTCAAGCGGCCCGGTTTCGACCGCTAGACTGAAGGTGCTTCCTTTGCCAGGGGTGCTGCTGCTCGTGATATCGCCGCCAAGCATTTCCGCCCCCCGCTTGCCGATGGTCAAT
>CAZFMS010000523.1:0-1795 GCA_964520125.1 uncultured Planctomycetaceae bacterium | reverse complement strand
GCTTTTTATGACCTCCTACGATATCTCAGTTCACGGCGTTGCCCGGAGGGGCGGAGGAATCGTGCCACCGCGATGGCACTTCCTACGCCCCTCCCGGCGTCCGAACAAACTCGCCGCGGGGCCTAGCGGCGCGAGCCTACGGATACTCGCAGCCCGGCCCTTCTGTGAGGCGGGCGTGCTGCGGAGGTTCCGCCGCGCCTGATGGTGGTCCTGCTCCACGTGCGCTGCGGGGTGGAGCGAAGGTGTGGGGTCAGGCCGCCGCGGCGGTGCATGGTTCGGCGGTGCGTGGTGCCGCGAACGCGCGGGGCGCTGGTCCGCTGCACCGTGCGGCGGTGCACGGTGCTGCGAATGCGGGGGGTGCCGGTCCAGTGCACCCTGCGGCCGCTCCGTACCGTGACCGTTCGGCCGCTCCTCACCGTGACCGTACGCCGGCCCCGGACCTTGATCGACTTGTCCTTGCGCTCCAGGACGCGGCCGTCGTCGCGGCTGAGGACCTTGGCCCAGATGCGCAGCCGGTCCGGGTTGCTGAACGAGCCGGCCGGCAGATAGAGATCGAGGCTTTCCTTGAATTCGATCTCGTCGTCATCGATGTCGGTGGGCCGGTCCAGCGGTATCAGGGTCCTGAGCGGCCGACCCCGTTCATCGGCCAACTCCCGGCCGCGCTCGGTGACCCGCAGCATCAGGTCGAATCGTTCGGCCGGGTGGGCATCTTCGATCTCGACCTCGCAACGGACCGCCAAGTCCCATTGGCCATCCACTCGACGCAAGGTAGCCTTGAGCGATTCGATGTCCACCTCGGCATCAAAGCGTTGGTAGAAACCCTGATCGCCCATTCGCTGGTCGGCGAAGTTCCTTCCCGATCGTCTCCCCGTGCTATAATCAGACCCTCCATCACCTGCGGCGTTCTGTGCCGCCGCCAAGATCATGGCCCCCGCCATCCCCCAAGTCAGTTGTCTGCTAAGCGTTGACATCTCGGTGTTTCCTTTCTGCCACGCCGGCGATCGAGTGGCCTTCCACCCTGCATAGACACCCCGGAGCGGGGGAGGTTGGGCCGGAAGGTCCGCGAATCTCCTGACTCGCCGGAAGTAACGTGCGCTACGCCTCCCGGCCGGACATCGGCGGGGGAGCGGCAGAAGCATGGGCCGGCGCTCAGCCGAGTGTGTCTCGGAAAGCCCCTTCATTGAAACCGACCAGCAGGGTCTTGCCGCGGCGCAGCGTCGGGGCCCGCAGATTGCCGCTCGGACCGAGCATGGCCTTGAGGAGCGTCTGTTCGTCCGGTGGATTCCCGGCCATGTCGAAGATGACCACCCGCTGGCCTTTGGCCACCACCACTTTGCTCGCCCCCCTGGCCAAGTCCAGGGCTTCGGCGGGCCCGAGGCGGTCCTTCTTGGCGTCGATGACTTCTTTGACCCCGATCTGCTCGTTCGCAAGGAACCCTTGCGCTTTACCACAGGAGGTTCAGCCTTTGCGGTGATAGTACCAGTCGATGCGTTTGGCCATGATGATTACTCCCTTGGGCAGCCTACTTGCCAGGAGCAAGATGATAGTACAGGGCGTACCAGGATCAACCTCGTTCGGCATCGCCCAGAGGCCGTAGCCGCGGGGATCAGAACTGAATCCGGGGGGTGAACTACAGCCTCGTGGGGCGCTCCGGGGGTCCGTCTCGCGGCCGGGCCGGTCGGTCATTACAATCCGGTCCATGAGGAAGACCGGTCGATCCTTGACCATCGTAGGCATGAGTTGGCGGAACCTGCATCGCCAGCCGCTACGGACGGTGCTGACCGCCCTGGGGGTT
>CAZFMS010000522.1:0-1805 GCA_964520125.1 uncultured Planctomycetaceae bacterium | reverse complement strand
TCCTTCTCATCGCGTCAAGCCTTTCGATGATCTTCCGGCCGGCTCCAGATCAGCCAAGCCGATCGTTATCAACACCGGCGCCAGCATCCAGGTAATCGCGGCGCTCGATACGGGGGCAGAAAAACTTTCCGGAACTCCTACCGACATGATACCCAAATCGAGTACTTTCGTCGATGTCCGGCGAGTGATTCAGGGGGTGGGGACTGGTCGGGTTATCGGGACCGGACCGACAAGTTACCGCAGAAGTGCGTGGTCGGGGAACTCTCGGCCGGGCCCCAAGTAACGGGTTCACTCGTTCGCGGGGCCGGTTTGCTTGCCTTTGCGTCGGATCAGGACGGCGTCCCCTTGGGCGGTGCACCGCCCGGCCGTGGTGCGTTGTTGGGAGATGTTGACCACGGCGTTGGCCCCGCAGCGTCCCGCCGCGGCCTTGAGGGCGGCGATGGCCTCTTCCTGGGTGCGATGGCCTTCGACAAACAGGGCCTCGATCTGGCGGACCAGATGGTAGCCCGTAACGACGCCGGTCGAGCTGGTGGCCGCGATCTTCTCGGCGGCTCGGCGGTCGGCCTTGACCTCGGCTTCACTCCTGCCGGCATAGGCCTGCAGCTTGGGATGCAGCGAGGCGGGCCGCCGCCGGCGCCGCCACACTCTGTAGAGGCCGCCCAGCACGCGCCTCAAGAGCAGCAGGCCCACCAAGACCACAATGGCCGCCCCGATCAGGTACCGGTTGTCTTGGAGCCATTGGCCGATATCTTCCATGATCCTGATTCTACCTTCATTCTCGCCCCGTGCACGCCGCCTCGTGGGAGGGCCTGACTAGCCCCTGCGGCACGTTATCGGCTCGGTATCATCGCCCTGCGGCCGGCCACCCGATAAGCGGGGCCCTGTCGGCCGGGGATCGACACCGGCAGGAAAACGGCCCTCCGGCCTGCCGGGGGTTTGATTCGGGGCCGGGGCGTGCATATCAATACGTAGCGTCGCAGGCAATACGCAGCGCCGCCGGCAGTCATGGAGCCGGCCGGCAGGTCCGCCAAGACGATGGGCCGCCGGGCGGGTCTCCGGGCTGCCTGCTCAGAGCCCCCCAACAGGGTCGAGCGCCATGCTCGGCCCGTTTGCCCCGCTGCGACCGAGACCCACTCGGTCGCGACCAGATGGCGTTGCGTCTCATGCCCTCTTTACGACGCAGCGCCATTTTTTCGTGCCCGCCCGCCGGAGCCCACCACCGCCACGCCCCCGGCCGCCCCGGCCGACCCTGGCAAGCCCCGGACAGCCCGACCAAGCCCGCCCAACGCCTCACCCACCGCCGACGGTTGACAGAGGCCCCCGTTTTCCCTATTTCTTCTAATCTGTCTTTTGCCCCCATCGTCTAGAGGCCTAGGACACCGGCTTTTCATGCCGGCGACAGGGGTTCGACTCCCCTTGGGGGCGGTTGGTCGACTGTGATTGTCGTGAAGAGGTCTGGGGCGGGGGGTTAGAAGCCCTGTTCGGCGTCGGCGAAGTTGGTCGAGACCTTGGTGCCCAGGGCGGCGACGGCGGCGATTACGACGATGGCGATCAGGGCGATCATGACCGCGTATTCGGTGGCGGTGGCTCCGGACTGGCAAGCCAGGAACTCCCTGATCTGACGCTTCCATCGGCACATCTTCATTGTCCCACGGGCCCGCGGACGGCGGGGAGCCGGCCTGGTCGAGCCTGGGGCATAATCGGGCGAGATCAAGGTCCATTCCAGGTGATTCGGCGGCTGGCGGGCAGGGGTCCGGGGGCGGCTCCAGCCCGTTGTTTACCGGTCCGGCGACGACGACAGACCT
>CAZFMS010000521.1:0-1808 GCA_964520125.1 uncultured Planctomycetaceae bacterium | reverse complement strand
CCCGATCCGGTGGAAGGAAGAGCAACTCTCCACCCCGTGCCCGGTAGGTTGACATCGCCTAGCATCGCCCCAAGCAGTATTCGCCAGGCTGCGCCATCCTCCACCGAGGAACAAGTCGATACGGATCGGCCGGCTGGGGACCTGCAACGGACGATCCGGAGGACCAAGAACGGCGCCCCCGGCCCCCTGCTCTCCGAACGGCCATTACTGCCCGTGAGAGCCGCGCCCAACATGCTGCCCTCCAAACCGTTGACCCGGCGAGCGGAACTTCCCGTGGCAATGCGCCAGGAACAACAGCCCGCCGCGCCTCCGCCGGCACCGCCAACCGAAGAAGCGGCACCACCGGAACCCGCTCAAATCCCCATGGTTGTGGGCGAAAGCTCGTCGCGCCCGAGCCCCTTCGAAGTCATCGATCAGAGCGAGGAACTTACGGTGGTGTATCGCCGTAGTAAGTTGCTTCGCACTAACGTGGACATTTACCGCACGGCGGTGGTGGACGCCTCGATTTGCGAGGTGGTGCAGTATACGCCGCGGGAGATTTCCGTGATTGGCAAGGGGCAAGGGGCGACCCACGTTACCTTCTGGTTCGAGGACGGCAGTTTCCGCCCGGTCACCTATCTGGTCCGAGTGGTCCCCGATCCCGAAGTGCACGAGCGCCGCGAGGAACAGTTCGGGCTGCTGGAAGAGCACTTGGCGGAACTCTTCCCCGAGAGCAAGGTGGAACTCTTGGTGTTGGCCGACAAACTGATCGTCAGGGGCCAGGCGCGGGACGCCGCGGAGGCGGCCCAAATCCTCACCGTGATTCGAGGGCAGGCGGTGCGTCACTGGGACCTCTTGTCCGGGACGGCCGCCGCGCCGGTCAGTCGCGAAGAGACCAATCGGACCGTGTCGCCCACCCAGGTGATCAACATGTTGCAGATTCCCGGCGTGCAGCAGGTGGCGTTGCGGGTAAAAATCGCCGAACTCAACCGCTCGGCGGCGCGAAGTATCGGCGTCGATTTGGATATGAATTTTTCCCAGGGGGAAGTTTTGTTGCGGTCGCTGATTAACGCCGCGGCCGGCGGCACCGCGTCGATCTTGGGTTCCTTCGACGGCGGCGACCTGGAGTTCGGCCTCCACTACCTGGAAAAGCACGGCGTGATCCGGATGCTCAGCGAGCCCACCCTGGTGACGCTCAGCGGGCGTCCGGCAACTTTCATCGCCGGGGGAGAGTTCGCCGTGCCCACCACCGTGGGCGTGGGCGGAGCGGCCGCCGTAACCACCGACTTCAGGGCCTTTGGGGCGATCATCTCCTTCCTGCCGGTGGTACTCGATAAAGACCTCATCCGCCTGGAGGTGGCACCGGAGTTCAGCCAAATCAACGACGAAAACAGCGTCAACGGGACCCCCGGCCTGGATACCCGGGCGGTGACCACCACGGTGGTGATGCGGGAAGGACAGACGTTGGCCATCGCGGGATTGTTGGACGAATCGATGAAGGCCGACAAAGAGGGTGATTTACCCTGGATAACGCAGATTTTCGGCCGCCGCAACGTGACCAAGAACGAAACCGAGTTGATCATCCTGGTGACTCCGGAGTTGATACATCCGATGGAGCCGGAGGCGGTTCCGCCGCTGCCGGGCTTCGACGTCACCGAGCCGACCAACTGCGAATTCTTTCTCAAAGGACATCTGGAAGGCCGCCCCACGCAAGAGTACCGCAGCACCGTTTGGCCCCGATTGCGTCGGCGTTATCAGGCCGGCGGCCCGGCCATGATTTCGGGTCCGTTTGGACATGGGGATTAGAGGGCAGTGGTTAGTGGTTAGTG
>CAZFMS010000520.1:0-1809 GCA_964520125.1 uncultured Planctomycetaceae bacterium | reverse complement strand
GGTCTTGCCTTCTATATAGCGCAGCCAGACCACCTGACGACGGTCCTCGGGCAAGCTGGCCAAGGCGATTTGAACCGAGTGGACCGCCTCGACCGCCGCCGCCTCACTGCTCGGGGTGCGGCTGGGCGAGGCAACGTCGGCAAACAGGTCCAGCATCGATGATGGGCGGTCAACCTTGTCTTGCGGGTCAGCACCGTGGCCACCACCTCGTTTGATCGTCTGGGCCGCCTTGACGGTGTTGATCATTACCCGCTGCACGATGGTCGTCAGCCATCGGTCCAGGGCATCAGGCCCTTCGGGACGGAAGCTCGGCAGACCCCGGAAGGCGGCGATCCACACCTCTTGAAGGACATCTTCGACCGCGATGACGCTCCGCAGGTTGGGGGGGGTCTTCAAGTCCAGGTAGAAGCGAATGTCCGGCGCCCTACCCATCAGGGCCTTGTGCAAGGTGAGTTCGTTAGTCACGGTTAGGTGCTCCCATCTGTCCATAGTAGATCACACCTAAGGATAGCACAAGAATCCCAGAATGACACCGTTCTTCTCATGACCCGTTCGCGGAGGCCGCCGACGAGGATCTGGCTATCTATAGCCGCCCGCGCGCCATGCCCCCTCAACCCGAATTCTCACCCACCAGTGTACCAGATACAACTGGTCGAGTCCAATCCTCGGTCGCCGGCCAGGCCGGAATCCCCCTTCGCGACCCTCTCAGGTGGGTATGTAGGTTTGGGTACCACCCGGAACGGCTCCGAATCCAACCCCCGACTCGCCCACCATCAACCCCCGTGGCCCGGTAAGCCACCCAGCCAATCCGCTTGGGGGGCCACCAGCGACCGTGGTATGATGGACCCACAGCTCCAGGTAACCAGTCATCGCTCCTCGGGCCCCGCTCAACCATGAACCTGGCCGGCGCCCCAGAAAAGCTCGGGAGAGAAAATAAATTGCGGGGCATTGGGAACCTCAGGGCCCTCTGGAGGCTTAGACAGGGATGAAGCTTCCGATTGGTCGACCAGGAAGGAAGGCGAGGAGCCCTGATATGGAGTTGGAGATCACTGCCTCGGCGTCGGCGCTCGCGGCCCTCGATTGCGAACGAGAGCTGGTCGAGCGGGCCAAGCGGAACCGAGAGGCGTTTGCGGCCCTCTACCGCAAGCATTATCGGGCTATCGCTGGGTATATCTACCGACGGGTCGGCCACCAGCAGACCACCGAGGATCTCGCCGCGGATGTGTTCTTGGTGGCCCTGAGGACCCTGCCGCGTTTTCGACAGCGCGGGGTGCCTGTCCTCGCCTGGCTCTACCGCATCGCCAGCAATCGGGTCAACCGGTGGGCCCGACGGGAACGAAAGCGGGCCGCCAGGCAGCTAACCATCGAACCGACCGGCGGCGGAGAAGCACCAGGGCAAGCCGCCTCCGATCGGGAATACGCCCGGGCGGCCCTGCTGACTCTGCCGCCCAGACACCAGACCGTTCTGGCCCTGCACTACCTCGAGGGCATGCCCATCAAGGACATCGCCCTGACCATCGGATGCCGAGAAGGAACGGTCAAGTCCCGATTGGCGCGCGGCCGACAGGCCCTGCGTCAGAGCCTGCAAAAAGGGAGGTCGCAGCCATGATGTGCCAGAAGGATCCCGTTGACCAGGCCCTGGAAGCCCTGCGGTCCCAAGAGTGGGCCGCACCCGAACCCTTTAACCCAGAACTGGAGAACAGACTCATGCAAGCGTTCAACAAGCCCCCAACTCAATCCCGCTTCACCCGGCCGAGCGCCCTGGCCTTGGCCCTGGCCGTCCTGGCCATCGGCGGAGTCACCTTCGCC
>CAZFMS010000519.1:0-1821 GCA_964520125.1 uncultured Planctomycetaceae bacterium | reverse complement strand
GCACGCGGCCTGGTCAGCAACGTCCTGACAAGTCCCGTCCGGCTGGCAGCAAGCCCCAGGCAGAATCGGACAGACCGTCGTAGCGCACTCCGTGCCGTGCCCCTCGAACACGCCACCCAGCCCGTCGCACGCCGTCGCGTCATCTGCCTCTTGACATGTTCCGTCCGGCAGGCAGCAGGCCCCGGGGCAAAGCTGCACCGTGAAGCTGGCATAGGTCGCCCAGTTCCGATCCTCGGCGAACTCCGACCCGTCCGCCCAGGCCGACTCCTCCTCGAGGCAGTCCTGCAGCGCGACGATGCCGTCCAAATCGAAGGCATCCGCATCGTCGCCGTGCAGCGACGGATCGCTCGTGTCGGTCACCCTGATGAACAGGGCCCACTCCAGCGTGCCCAGGTCGAACTCATTCAGGGAAACGGTATTGCCGGCCACACCGATCTGTTCCCAAGTACTGCCATCCTGGCTGGCCTCAACGGTGGCGGTCTCGGCGGGATACGTACCACCGGTGATCTCCCAGATCCCCACGTCGTTACCCTCGCCGTTAGCGATTGGGCAGTCGAACTCCACGGTAATGGTCCCACCGAAGCCCAAGCTGAAGAACGTACCGCCCGGCTCCCGGGCGTCATCAGGGTTCGACCTCTCCGGCAGAACCGCGGTCCCATTCTTCCGCAGGCCTTGAGCAGAAGAAACGACCGTCGACGCAGGATAGGGAGCCGCCTCAATCACTCTCTCCACCTTGGCGTGGGCCGCCACGTAGAGCACCGTGCCCGCGGTGTAGCCATCGAGGTCGAGGATGTAAGTGAACGACGATACGGCCGGGTCGTGGTCGGCCGCGTTTGCAAAATGCCCCGGTATCGGATTGAACTTCTTGGTCTGAGGGATGTCCGCGACCAAATTGGCCACGTCCAGGTGAGTCTCGACCAGCATCCACCCGCCCGTTGTAGCGTAGGTCACCGACAGGTTTTCATTGTCGTTGGCGATGGTCACCGTACCGACGTCGATATCCTGGCCGGCAAAGAGCGTCACTACCGTTTCCTGGCCGCATACTGGGCCGAAGGCGATCTCATGCACCCCGAAGCCGGTGAGCCCGATACCATCCGCGCCCGACAAGCCCCCGCCGCCGTCGGCATCACAACCAACCAGAGCGAGCGCCGCCACAGCCAACATCATCCGTGTTGAGAGTCTCTTCACCATCTGCCTGTCCTCCTGTTTGATCCAAACAACCGTATTACCTTGGGAACATCATCGCCCATCGCTCACCAGCACTTGATGGACGAGACCCTTACAGTATGAACGCCCGCGAGTTTCACGACCCCCTGTTCCGCAACCAGGCTTCTGATGACCAGCACTGACATGATTCTCGAGCCCGGAACGCGAGAGCCCCATGGCCGTCGCCTCTCATCGCCGCGCCTCGCTGGCTCTACTCTCTTTCTCTCCGACTTGGAGAATCCTATGGCTACTCGGCCCGGCGTCAACCACAAACTCCCCGGTTACCTATTGTATCGAGTTCCCAAGGGTGGGAAGCGGTGCCTTCCATGATCTCCCGACCCCGCATCCGGACCATGCCGTCACGCCGTGTGAGTCCCAATCTTTTGGGGCCTTGGTGCCCAGCCCCGATATCTAACCCCCCAGAGACCGCGGAGCGCGCAGAGTGCTGTCCCAAAAGGGATTATGAATGGAATGAAACCGAATGGAACCCCCCCCACCTCGCCGACGCCCCCCCCCCCTGCGGGCTCCCCAGGGGAGCCGGCCCCCCCCCACACCGCGGTGTCGAGCTGCTCGCCGGCGATGCCCCCCCCCCATTGAGGTCTGACCAGGGGAGCG
>CAZFMS010000518.1:0-1827 GCA_964520125.1 uncultured Planctomycetaceae bacterium | reverse complement strand
GCTGGTGAATCTCCTTTTCTATGCATGTCATCTACGATAGGCATATATTTTAATTCATCAACTCCTTGAATTCCATATTTGCTAGCGTTTTCCATAGGTGATTCATGACCTGCTTCCATAGGTGATTCATGACCTGCGTTCATAGGTGACTCGTGACCTGCATACATTGGTGAATTCATATACATAGCTGAATCTCTATGCATACCTTGCTTTTTTTCAGCTTTGTACATATGTAAAGCTGACTTCATCATTTTTACCGGGTTTTTCTTTTGTGAATAAGGCATAATTGTTTTTTTTATTGTTGTTGTTTTTTTTATTTATACTGGTAAATCTTCATACTTATCTGCATAGTCTGCAGGTAAATAAGATTCCATAGAACTTATTTGTTCAGCGGATAATTCTGTTTTATAGAAATCATTAGCTAATACCCATTCAAAATGAGTTTTAATATTTTCTACATTCTCATCGTTAGCTATTTGGGCTAATTGACCATCAATTTGACCTTTAATTACTTCTTTATGAGAATCAGGTGTATTTTCTGAATTTATTATGTTTTTATACATTTTTAATTTTTTTTATTATTATTAAGCGTTTTCTAATGCTGTTACTTTAGCTGATAAATCTTGTATTGCTTTTACTAACACAGGCACTAATCTTCCGTAGGTTGCTTCAAGTTTTTCAGGGTTAGCGTCATAGATTAAATTTAAAAAATCATCATCTACTGATTGTAGTTCTTGCGCAATAAACCCAATATCTTTTTTACCTTTATTAGCTGAATAAAACTCTACTTGCGTTTCATTTCCTTCTTCGTCAATTTCTGTTTTTGTTTCTGCTCTATGATCCCAAACAAATTTTCTTGGTTTTAAAGAATCAACAAAATCTAATCCATATGGTAAATCTTCAATACTTGTTTTATCTCTTTCATCTGATAAAGAAGTTATGGTTGTTACTTGACATCTTAATGCTCCTATACTTGAATCACCTAGTGTTATTTGATCATTAGCTGAACAAGCGGCTGAATAACCAAAGCTGTTTTGATTACTAGCAGCAGTAGAACTACCTTTTGCTTCATAACCAACCATAGTGTTAAAATTACCTGTTGTAACAGTAGAACTTGTGCCACCTGAAGCATTTCCTGCGGCATAACCTACAAAAACATTATAAATACCAGTTGTTAAAGCACCAGCAGAAATACTTCCTACCCCTACGTTTCTTCCATCTCCACTTGTATTATTAAAAACAAGTCCTGACTGTTTACCAATAAAAGTATTGTCAGGGCTAGTTGTTATACCATCTCCAGCATTTGCACCAACTAGAGTATTGTTATCTCCACTACTTAAATTATTTCCAGCTTGATGCCCAAGAGCTGTATTAAATTCAGCACTATAACCAGCAGCAGATAAACAATTAGAGCCAATAGCTACTGTGCTAGAAGCGCCTGCTGTTACATTAGATGCCATATAATTACCAATAAATACACAACTTGTTGCAGCAGCACTAGTTTCCATAACCCCTTGCCCAATTGCCACATTTGCAATCCCTGATCCAGCACCTTTAGCGCAATTTTTACCTATAAAAACATTATAACCACCAGTGTGTCCATATCCTGCATCGTAACCTATACATACTCTATCTACGCCAGTTGTATTAGAATAACCAGCTTGATAACCCATATTAGTATTTCCTGTTCCTGAACTTTGAGAATAACCGGATTTAAAACCAACTGACACATGTCCAGCTGCTGTATTAGACCTACCAGCGTTTCGACCAACAGAAACCATTTCAGATGCCCCACCTGATATACCAGAAGCAAAACTTCCTATGGCA
>CAZFMS010000517.1:0-1833 GCA_964520125.1 uncultured Planctomycetaceae bacterium | reverse complement strand
ATCTGAAACCGGCTCCGCACCGATCAGCTGAACTCGATCCCCTGTGCGAGCGGCAGCTCCGTGCTCCAGTTTATCGTGTTCGTCTGGCGGCGCATGTAGGCCTTCCACGCGTCTGAGCCAGACTCGCGGCCACCGCCCGTTTCCTTCTCCCCGCCGAAGGCGCCGCCGATCTCCGCGCCGCTCGTGCCGATGTTGACGTTCGCGATGCCACAGTCGCTGCCGCGGTGCGACAGGAAGGACTCCGCCTCACGCACGCTGTCCGTGAAAATGGCCGAAGACAGACCCTGCGGGACATCGTTGTGAATCTCGAGAGCCTCTTCGATCTCCTCCACGGCCTCTTGCGGAGACGCGTCCTTCGACCCGTACCCGATGATGTACAGGATCGGAGCAAATGTCTCCTCCTGCACGATCGAGTAGTCGTTCTTCGCTGCGGCGATGCACGGCCTCACGTAGTGGCCGCCCGGATACTCGTCAGCATCGAGAGGTTCGCCGCCGTACAGAATCTCTCCGCCCTCGGCTTTCAGCCGCTCGATCGCGTTCTGCAGGTCGGCGACAGCGCCGCGTGTGACGAGCGGTCCCATGAGCGTGTCGGCGTCCAGCGGACTTCCGATGCGAACGCCCTCGTAGGCCCTGGTCAGGCGGCTCACCAACTCGTCCCTGAGCGATTCGTGCACGATGATCCGCCGCGTGCTCGTGCAGCGTTGCCCGGCCGTACCGACCGCTCCGAACAGGATCGCCGGCAGCACCATGTCCATGTTCGCGCTCGGACTCACGACGATCGCGTTGTTGCCGCCGAGCTCCAGGATCGTCCGCCCGAGGCGCTTGCCTGTGGCCTCGGCGACCCGGAAGCCCATCTGCGTACTACCGGTGAATGAGATCAGCGGTACGCGCTTGTCGTGGAGGATCCGCTCGCCGACGGTGGAGCCCTTGCCGGTCACGAGCGAGAAGATCGCCGGGTCCACGCCGTTCTCCCGACATACCTTGGCGGCGATCTTCGTCACAGCGACACCGCACAGCGGCACCTGGCTCGAGGGCTTCCATAGAGTCGCGTCGCCGCAGACGGCCGCCAGGGCCGCGTTCCAGGCCCAGACAGCCACCGGAAAATTGAAGGACGTGATCACGCCGACGACACCCAGCGGATGCCACTGCTCGAACATCCGGTGGTCGGGTCGCTCCGACGGCATCGTGTTGCCGTAGAGCTGACGGGAGAGACCGACCGCGAAGTCACAGATATCGATTATCTCCTGGACCTCACCCTCCCCCTCGGCGACGATCTTGCCCATTTCGAGGCTCACCAGCTGGCCGAGCTCACGCTTGTTCTCGCGCAGCTTGTTTCCGATCTGCCGCACGATCTCGCCCCGGCGCGGAGCCGGAACCTTCCGCCACTCGAGAAACGCCCGCTGGGCCCGCTCCGCGATCTTCTCGTACTCCTCCTCGGTGACCTGTCGGACCTGGGCGATGACGGCCCCGTCGATCGGGCTCGTCACTTCGAGCTGAGGCCCCGTACCGAGCCATTCGCCGCAGAACCCGCCGGGATTGTTCTCCTCGATGCCGAGTTTCGTAAGAAAGTCTTGCATGAGACCTCTATCCGTTCTTCATTACATGAGTTACGTGTACCTGGAGCGGCCGTCCAAGCGGCCGTGCGTCCCCTCTCGCCCGGACACCGGGATGTTAGCCGATCCGGTGATCGCCGGCCACTACTGGGTTGTCAACCGCGGGTACGTGTTGCTGTGATACCGCAGCCCGACGACGCGGCCCGCGTCGTCCTCCACGAATTCATACGCCTCGCCAGGCTCGCCATCCTCTCGAATTCTGCGGAACGTGTTTCCCTCC
>CAZFMS010000516.1:0-1838 GCA_964520125.1 uncultured Planctomycetaceae bacterium | reverse complement strand
GACCAAGAATCTTCATGAATAATTCAGCCTGTATTGAATATACATCATAATGTAATTTGTACATGTACTCACGTGTGATTTTATCGTTTTCAGAAAGAAGTTTGCCGATCCGGTCTGAGCGGTAAGGTCCCATGCCGATATTAATAGGATCAACCTTTCCGTATTCGTTAAGGTTCTGATTGGTTGTAACAAAGTAGCCGCATTCGGGGTTATAGCATCGCGGCAGGTCTTCCGGCTTTTCAAACCCCTGCCAGATACGCAACGTCCTGCTTTGGATTGTCGTCGCGAGCTCACCCTTGGCCTTTTCAGCCGACAAACCTAATATTCTGATTATCTGGGGGGATGATATTGGCCCGTACAATATCAGTGCCTACAATATGGGGGTGATGGGGTATCGTACCCCCAATATCGATCGTATTGCCAACGAGGGCATGATTTTCACCGATTCCTACGGTGACCAGAGTTGTACCGCGGGGCGCGCCGCTTTTTTGACCGGCCAGCATCCCGCGCGTACAGGTCTCACCAAGGTGGGGCTGCCCGGTGCCAAAGAGGGCCTGCAAAAAGAAGACCCCACTATCGCCGAGTTGCTTAAACCGCACGGTTATGTGACCGGACAATTCGGCAAAAACCACCTGGGCGACCTGGATGAACACCTGCCGACCAACCATGGTTTCGACGAGTTTTTCGGCAATCTGTATCATCTGAATGCCGAGGAGGAGCCGGAACACGAGGATTACCCGAAAGACCCCGCTTTCGCCAAGCGCTTTGGACCCCGGGGCGTTATTCATTCCTATGCCGATGGCAAGATCGAGGATACCGGTGCATTGACGAGAAAACGGATGGAGACTGTCGATGAGGAATTTCTGGCGGCCTCTCTCAAGTTTATCGATAAGGCAAACAAGGATGGCAAGCCGTTCTTTGTCTGGTTCAACTCCACCCGCATGCATGTATTTACCCGCTTGAAGCCGGCGTCACAGGGCGTCACCGGGCAGGGCCTGTACGCTGACGGCATGGCCGAGCACGATGGCCATGTGGGTCAATTGCTGGATAAACTGGATGACCTTGGCATCGCGGACAATACCATCGTCATGTACTCCACTGACAATGGTGCGGAACTGCTGCTGTGGCCCGATGGCGGCTACACACCGTTCCGGGGCGAGAAAAACTCCAACTGGGAAGGCGGCTACCGGGTGCCGATGATGGTGCGCTGGCCCGCTGAAATAAAAGCGGACCAGGTTTCCAATGAAATTATTTCGCACCTGGACTGGTTGCCGACCTTACTGGCCGCCGCTGGCGATCCGGACGTAAAGAGCAAGCTGAAAAAGGGGTTGCGAGCCGGTGGTACTAACTACAAGGTGCATCTGGACGGCTACAATTTCCTGCCGTATTTCACCGGCAAGGAGCAAGCCGGGCGGCGCAATGAGTTTATCTACACCTCGGATACCGGGGACATTGTGGGGATTCGCACCGGTGACTACAAGGTGGTGTTCAAGGAGCAGCGTGCACACGGTGCGGAGACATGGATCGATCCCTGGATAAACTTGCGAGCGCCAAAATTGTTCAACTTGAGGCAGGACCCCTTCGAACGTATGGACCATGAGAGCGAGAATTACTACCAGTGGTGGGCGGAGCACATGTTTCTTTTTGTACCGGCCATGGCAGAGGTAGCCCAGTTCAAGGCAACATTCAAGGATTTCCCCCAGCGGCAAAAGCCTGGAACCTTTGTGCCGTGAACCTGAATATGCCCAGGGGCACGCCCTTTTGGGCGCCAGTCCGGTAACAGACAAAAACGATCTGCATTTATATCATAGACTTGAAAATCTGGCCTGAGCGTAAAT
>CAZFMS010000515.1:0-1839 GCA_964520125.1 uncultured Planctomycetaceae bacterium | reverse complement strand
CAGTCGGATTCGCAATATCGTCGACGAACTGGGCGGCGAGAAGATCGACATCGTCCGGTGGAATGAGTCTTCGCAGATTCTGATCTCCAACGCGCTCAAGCCGGCGGAGATTCAGGAGGTGGCGCTTTGTTTTGAACTCGGGCGGGCGACGGTGGTGGTGTCGGAGGATCAGCTGTCGCTGGCGATCGGCAAGCGTGGCCAAAACGTTCGGCTCGCAGCCCGGCTGACGGGGTGGGACATCGATATTCTCACGCCGGCTGAGTACAACAAGGGTCTTGATGATCTGGAGAAGACCTTCAAGTCGGTGGAAGGTGTTGAGGACGTTTTGTTGGATAAGATGTTGGCGCTGGGAATTATTTCCTTGATGGACGTCAAGGAAGTCGGCGCAGAACCCATGATCAAAGAATTGGAGATCGATGAGGAGTTGGCCAATCGGATCGTTGCCAGCGCCGAGGAAGGGGTGGAGCGTCAGCTCGAGGAGGCTGAACGCGCTAAGGAGGCTGAAAAGCTGGCCGCAGAACAGGCTGCTGAACAGCAGGCTGCTGACGAACAATCCGCCGAGGATTCGGCGGGCGATGAGGCTGGTGAAGGTGAGGCAGCCGCTGCGGCAGAGGGCGAAACGGAATCGACTGAAGAGGCGTCGTCCCAAGAGCAGTCGCCTGAAGAGGAAGTGTCCGCAGAGGCTGTTGATGATGCTCAAAGCGTTGCGGAGGCGCCCGAGGAAGATGCCGTGCCGACGACTGTATCATCTGAGATTGAGGAATCGGAGTCTGTAACATCGGAGGCTGGTTCGGTTGAGACGGTTCCAGCTGCCGAGGGCGGTGATTCCGACGGGGACAAGCTGACGGAACAGTAGTATCGCAATCCCCGCTTCGGTGGTGGGTTGCAAGCTGATAAGGTTCAAAACGGAGAGTTGCTTTTGGCTGAAAAGATGCGTGTGCACATCCTGGCCAAGGAGTTGAACGTCGTAAGCAAGGTGATTATCACCAAATGCAAGGCGGAAGGGCTCCAGGTTACGAACCACATGTCGACGTTGACAGCCGGCTTGGAAGCGACGATTCGCGAATGGTTCAGTGAGGGGTCGCATAACACGACGATCGAAGTTGCGAGTCGTGTGGATCTGAAGAAGGTACGCAAGCCTCGCGCGAAGAAGACAAAGGTCACTGGCGAGAAAAAGGCTGCCAAGCCTCGGAAGAAGGCGGCAGTGGCGGCTGGTGGTGGTGATGGCCAAGAGGGAGGGGCAACCGCTACGGCAGTCGCAGAAGCTGATTCGACCGTTGTTGTGGCTGAAGAAACCGATGCTGCTGTTGTTGCGAGTGATGATATCAAGGCGGCTGAGGCGGCGTTCATTGAGCCGGAAGTTGCGCCCGGGGATGTCGGTGGGAAAGTTGCCGCCGCCGTTGTGGACGATGGTGCGGCGGTGGTTGCTCAAGGGGCTACAGAAGTCGGGGCTGGGGTGACAGAACAGGCGGTCGGTCAGGCGGCAGGTGGTGCGATCGATGTGGAGCATGGGCTCGCCGATGATTCTTCGGGGACTGTGGCGGTTACCGGTGACAAAGCAATTGAGGAAGCTCCCAAAGAGACAGAAGTGCCTGAGGTGATCGGGCCGGCTGGCCCGCAAAACGTGCCGGAGCCGGTGAAGCTTAAGGGGCCTCGGGTGGTTCGGTACGAACCGGTGGACCGAGTCGACATACCGCCGCCGCGTAGCCGTCGACGCTGCATCCACGAGCAACGAGAACAGCGACGATCTTCCCTACGACACCCTAGTCGTCGCGTCGAAGCTCAAGAAGTACATCAAGGCCCGATCCGGAATGAACACATCGGACAACGTAATGTCGG
>CAZFMS010000514.1:0-1862 GCA_964520125.1 uncultured Planctomycetaceae bacterium | reverse complement strand
CAGGGACGCTGCTTTTTATGACCTCCTACGATATCTCAGTTCACGGCGTTGCCCTTCGGGGCCGGGGACTTCGATTCTCGTTCCTTCCGGGGCCGGGGTCCTTCCGCTCCGTGCGATCCTCGGGCATAATGTGACGCGGGTAATCTGGTTGTGGACGTGGTTGGGTGCTGCCAAGGACAGGGTGTTCTCGTTCTGAGAGGAGCCGAAGAATGTTTGACGCTGAGTCGATCAGGAATCTACCCGCCGATGATGATGAGGCCATCCTGCACGTTTGCGACGCGGTCCTCAGGCTGTACCTAGGAAAGGTCAAATCCCACCCAGGCAAGTACTACGACGAACTTGCGGATGTCTTGGCCTTCTTCATAGTCTTCGCCCAATCGAGATCGTTGAAGTACAACTTTCCGAACCTCGATGCGAACCAGGCGGTGGTAAGTGAGCGTGCTGTTATCGAGTTTCTAAAGAAGCAGGCTAACGAGGCGCGAGCAAGACGGAAAAGGAAAGTGGGAGAGGAGGAGTTCTTGCGCTTTCAGGAGAAGTACGCTGCGATGTTTTCCGGTGGCCTGTTGCACGAGTTTACTGAATCGGATATTTCGCGAATCCAGGAACTGATCAACGAACTGAGAGGACTCATCACGGACGCGTCCGGGCTGGAGGAGAACCACCGTGGTCGTCTGCTGCGACGGTTGGAGAAGCTGCAAGCCGAATTGCACAAGAAGGTGCCCGACTTGGATCGCTTCTATGGCCTCGTCGGTGATGCGTTTGAGGTAGTAGGCAAGCTGGGGAAAGACGCCAAGCCGCTCGTAGATAGGTTCCGCGAGATCCTGGAGTTGGTTTGGAAGGCGCAGGCGAGGGTCGCACAGCTTCCGCTGACCTCTCTGAAGAAACTGCTCACGTTCGAGGAGGACGAAGACCCAGAGTGTGGTGTGGCGGCGGCTCAAGAATCGGATGGTCGCGCGGGCTGAAGCCCGCGGCTCATGTTCGCAATGCGATAATCATATTAGTTGTGAAACAAGGCACTGGTGGCCTGCTGGATGGAGGGGGGGTCGGGCACCCCACGGCGATCCGAACAAATACCGAAAATATGCTTCCAGTAGACAGCGGGCTGGGGTAGCATGGGGGTATGGGTGCGGGATTGCGGGTTTTGCATGTGGCGGATTCTCATGTGGGGGCCGGGCTGCCGGTGTGGGGGCGGCATGGGCGGCGGCGGCGGGGGGATGACTTCGTCGACAGCTTCCGCCGGGTGATGGGGCGGGCCCTATGCGAAGACATCGATCTGGTTATCCATGCCGGCGACGTGTTCAACCGGTCGAAGCCGAGCAGCGGGGCGGTGACCGCGGCGGCCGGGCCGGTGCTGGCGGCGGCGGTGGCCGGGGTGCCGGTGGTGATCGTGCCGGGGAATCACGAGCGGTCGGAGATTCCGGCGGCGCTGCTCTTTTCGCATGAGAACATTCACGTGGTGCGGAGGCCGATCACGTTGACCTTTCGCGTGCGGGGCCTGCGGGTGGCGGTGGCGGCGGTGCCGGCCATTCGCCGAGACGCGGCCCGGCGGTTTGGCGGCGCGGTGGCCGAGACGGGATGGGAGCAGGCCCGGGCGGACGTGAAGATCCTGGCGGTACACCAGGCTTTCGAGTCGGCGACGTGCGGCCCGGGGAATTACCGTTTTCGTAGCGGGGACGGGGAGGTGGTGGCCCGGGAGGCGGTGCCGGCGGGTTTCGACTACGTCGCGGCGGGGCACATTCATCGATACCAGGTGTTGCAGTCGGGGAACGGCGGGTGTCGGGTAGGGCCCGATGTCGGCGGTGATGGAGCAGGGCCGGCAAACTGCGGTGGGCCTCCGATCGTGTATGCGGGATCGCCGGATC
>CAZFMS010000513.1:0-1864 GCA_964520125.1 uncultured Planctomycetaceae bacterium | reverse complement strand
TGGCCGGGGCCCCGGTGCTGATCACCTCGGCATAGACGATCCAGCCGAGGTCGCCCTCCTTCAAGTCGATATCCGGATTCGAGGCGTCTGTGAAATCGACGCTGTAATCGGTACCCTCATCCGGGTCGTCCTGCTGGCTCCACTCGACGCAGACCCTGACGGTGGAGCCGCTGATGCAGTCGGAGCCGCCGGCGAGGGATTCGGCAGGCGAGAGGCCCAAGACCAGGGCGGTGAAGGCTGAGAAAGTAACCAGATTCTTGATTGATCGTATTGACATTTCCGTTCTCCTGAGGTTAAAATCAAGGGCCACGTGACACCCCGCAACCGTTGCGGGAGTTGGCCACGCAGAAGGCCATTACGGAGGGTGAATCGTGTCCATTCGCTGGGCGGCGGTCCTCGTGCTCGGGGGGGGACCATTCGTTTTCGCCGACGTCTTCTCATACGAGGCCAACTCCTTTCCGGATGAAGCGGGGTGGGACATCATCCAGATCTGGTGTGACCCCGAGCAGTGGGTCGAGGACGGCTGGTTCTTCCAGCATGTGGAACTCTGTCCCGGTGATCCCCCTCCGGGCGGCCAGAAGGGGAGCTATAGGCGCTCGCTGGCCGAGTACATCGGAACAGAACAGTGGTTTGTCGAGTGGGTAGTCGAGACCGATACCGATCGGTCGGAAATCCCCTGGGGCGGCGGACCCAGACTCAGCGCCTGGAGCAACGGCGCTGTGAACTACGCTTTCTCGATGGCCGGCGATCAGGCCAAGCTCAACCGGGACAACACCCTGCCGATCATCTACGTGGACATCGAGCCCGGCGTTCCCCACACCTACCGGCTGGAACTCTACGGCGATCAGGCCTATGTATGGTATATCGATTCCGAGATCGTGGATGCGGGGGTCCCTGAAGGGGCCTTCCCCTCCTTCAACCCCCACATGAACTTCCGCAACAAGGCCGCCTGGCTGCCCAACACCTGCAAGTGGGACTACATCCGCTACGGCGTCATCCCCCAGCCCGCCAGCGGCGATTTTGATAGTGATGGCGACGCAGACTCCGACGACCTGTATTTCTTCCAAGACTGCCTCCTCGGCCCCGACGCCGACGGCCCGGGCTGCCTGTGGGCGGACATGAACGGCGACCGCCAGGTAGACGGCGCCGACATCCCGCTCTTCGTCGACGCCCTCCTGGCCCCCCCCCAACCCACCCGGGCCGGCCCCCAACCCACCCGGGCCGGCCCCGGGGTGCAGTCCGTCAGCTTTGACACCCGCCCCGGTGTCCAATCCGTCACGTTCGACGCCCGCCCCGGCCGGTGAGCCGGCCTGGGCAGGACCGGCCTGCGTATTCTCGGTGAACAACACTGTCCCTTCTCCCCGGCGTCTCCGACGCCGCATCGCCAGGCGACTCCGCCGGTCGCGGTCCCGGCGACTTGCCGGTCCGGACGGGCCATCGGTCAGCTTCGATGCCCGCCAATCGCGAAGCCCTCTATTAGGATTAACAAGAAAAACCTCCGACCGGAGCAGGCCGAATTAAAAGAATCTTGCCGCGAGGACAGACCGCCGGGTGCCCCACCCGGTGATTCGCCGCTCGGAATTGTCGTAAGGTTATTTGTGTAAAGGAGTTCCACGATCGGTAACTACCAACCAGGGCAAGTTAGGATACTTAACGCTTGGCCGGGTGGCCCAGGTTTGCCAAACCTGGGGGAGCGATTATGCCCTGTTGAAGGGGGCGATCGGGGGGGACCCGCTGGTCTGGTGAATAAATCGAGACCCCAGGTTGAAACAACCCGGGCCACCCCACCAGAAGACGGGGCGCCCCTTTGGGCAACGCCGTGAACTAAGCGGCGATGGTATTTCGGTACTTATGGGCGCGTTTT
>CAZFMS010000512.1:0-1868 GCA_964520125.1 uncultured Planctomycetaceae bacterium | reverse complement strand
AAGCCGTGTCCATCGGGGCCCGTGTGACCCGTGGAATCCCGTTCAGACCTGGGCCGCGAGCACTGCTGAGCGGACAACCACGGAGAGTGGCGAATGGGCACCCGGCCGGGCGATCCCTAGTCGTGGGCGTTTGCGGACCGTTACACTCGGCAGGTTCGGGCGACCGGACCGGGGGATTTGCAGGTTCCGGTCTTTCGGCTAGGATGTCGCGACTCTGCCGCTTTGGAGACTGGATACTGCGGCCGGGAGTCCGACCCCGTCGGAACCAGCATTTTTCGACGGGCCGAATGTCAGGGACCACTATCTTCGGAGAATGATCGATGCTGAGAAGCCTATATTCTTGCTGCACAGTTTGTTGCCTTGTCGTGGTGCCATCAACAGTGGCAGCGGGGCAAACGGCCACTTTTTCTCTGGAGGCGACGGCGGTCAACTCCGTCACCATCCCCGATGGGTCCGTCAGCCGGGTGGGCGCCCTGCCGGGCGACATCATTACCCTCCACGTCCAAGTACGGGATTGGTCGGACGAAGGGGAGCAGTTGTATGCATATCAGGCACAAGTCGAACCGAAGACGTTCGCGAGCGGCTCGCTCGGCTACATCGAGCCGCTGAATTATGCGGCGAAGCAGGAAACGACGGACGCCAACAAGGCGGCCTGTTTCATCGATCGGATGATCCCGGAGTTTGTGCACGCCGGCATCGAGACGCTGGCGATTACGGACAGCCGATCGGAAGGATACCGCTGGGCCAGCATTCTCTTGGATGAGGAGGGTCCGGTTTCCCCGCAGGACGGCACCAGATTCTATTGCGGAACACTCAAGCTCGAGGTGTCGAACAACGCCCTGGGAACCTTTGTGATTGATCTGATGCACGGCCCGGGGAATAGCGCCCTGAGCAACGGCGACGGCAATGCGATCAAACCAATCAACTTCGAACCGCTGACTATCGTGGTGCGTCCGGACATTGTGGTCCTCGTAAACGGGCTCAACGGAACTGCCGGTGTTGAAGACTTCCAGGTCGACATCGACCGCGACGGAACCAAAGGCGGCAGCGATGTGCTCAAGGCGATCTCCATGCTGACCGGCGACGTCCAAACCGAGTAGGGCAAGACCTGTTCTTACGTAGCGGCGCGACCAGACCGCTTCCTGACGGGCGCGGCTCGGAAAGACGAGGGTTCCGCTGCGCGAGTTCCCACTGCGGTGTAGCGACCTGATGTACGCCGCATCGCGTGTTAACGATAGTGCCTCGCTAATTCGGAGGTGTATTGGGTGTACCCAACAGATCACCGTTTACCTTCAGCCATTCGCTAAAGCGGGTTTGCCATGCGCTTTTAAGCTGCATTCCAGAAGCGAACTCCAAAACCATCTGGCCTCGAGTTCCGTTGAACACCTCGCCAGCCCCGGCTCCGACAGGGGCAAGAGCAAGTTGCCCCAACAGCCCGTTGTATGTGTTACGCCGGAGCCCAAGAGCGACAGAGGCGCGGCACAAGCTGCTCAGGCATCCATAGAGTCGCGGCACAGGCTGCTCAGGCATCCATAGAGCGCGGCACAGGCTGCTCAGGCGCCCATAGAGGCGCGGCACAAGCTGCTACGGGGCTCATGGCAGAATCGGCGGATCGGGTCGCAGGCTGAAGGCCTGCTCTGTAGTAGCCGGGGGCAAGCCCCGGCGCGCCGGGACGCCGCCCCCGGATGATGCCGCCACCCAACCGCCCGACCCTGAATGGGTCGTCCACCCTCCGCGGCCCGTGCGACGGGACGTTTGTGCGACCCTTACAGGGTCGAATGGAACGGGTGTCGTGTCACCGTGGGCGACGTCCCCCGGTCCCGACGAGTCGGGAGGGGACTTGCCCACGGCTACTGTAGGTCAGCCCT
>CAZFMS010000511.1:0-1869 GCA_964520125.1 uncultured Planctomycetaceae bacterium | reverse complement strand
GCCCCTTACTTTGTGCTTTACTGCCAAGGCGTTGTCTGAGGACCCCCTGTGGCACCGGCGTCTCGCCGGTGGATCGCTGAGCATCCTCTCTCTGGTCGCCACCGGCCAGAGGCCTGGGCCGCAGTTCTGAAACGGATTCCCAGAAAACAACCGGGCCCCCAGCAAGTGTGAGGGCCCGGTTTCGATTTCGGGTCGTTCTCGAATTGGGCGCCGGTCCATAGCCCCGGTCAAGAGCCGGCGGCCTGGGCGGGCGCTATCCGCGGCTTTTCACGCCCGGTGCGGCGCCGCCACCTGGCCCTTGCCCTTGGGGGCGGTCCTGACTTGCGGCGGCTTGATTACCTCGTCGGTGGTGATCAGGGCCTGCGTGATCTGATCGCCCACTTGGATCATGCCGTCCGGCGTGTAGGGCAGCATCACGACCGTCGCCTTGCTGTGGGCACCCACGGAGGTGAGCGTGTCATAGTGCTGGGTCAGCAGGACCATCTTGGTCGCCTCTCCCGGCGAGATGCCCGCCTCGCTGCAAGCCTCCACCGACTCCTTCAGGCCGTTGGCGATGGCCAACCGCTGTCGGGCGATGCCCACGCCTTGCAACTCCTTGGCCCGGGCTTCGGCCTCGGCCTCGGCGATGGTGCGAATCTTCTGGGCCTCGGCCTCGTTCTTGGCCGCCTCTTTCAGCCGGGCGGTGGCGTTGACCTCATTCATCGCCGCCTTGACCTTGGCCGCCGGCTGGATGTCGTTGACCAGCGATTGCATGATGGTGTAGCCGAATTGCTGCATGGTATCCAGCAGGCGCCCCTTGACCGCGCTGGCGATCTTCTCCTTCTCCGAGAAGACGCTATCCACCGGCATCTCCGGCACCAGGGCCCGGACGGTGTCGAACACGAATGAGCTAATCTGCTGGCCCGGGTTCATCAGCTTGTAATGGGCCGTCCAGACCGCCTCGTCATCCTCGCGAACGAAGAATTGCACCGCGATCTTCAGGTCCACGAAGACGTCATCCTTGGTCTTGGACTCCACCTCGATCTCCAGCTCCCGGATGCGGTGGGTGATCCGCCCGACGACCCGATCCACCATCGGTATCTTCCAGTGCAACCCCGGCTTGGCGGTCGTGAGGAACTTGCCGAACCGCTCGACGACCGCCCGGGTCTGCTGCTGCACGGTGTAGAAACCGCTCAGGGCGACCAGCCCCACGAAGAGAACAAACACCCCGAATACTACCAGCTCTATCGGCATCGAATCTGTCCTTTCTCCCGCGCGCGGGCGGGTCTTACATCGAAGAAGCGTACCTGCCGGATGACAGCGAAACGGTGATGCCGGCCGCCGGCGCCGACAACTCGTATGATGGCACTTCGATAGTCACTTCTTTCCCTCGCGGCAACTCGGCCAACTCGTGGTCCACAGCGAAGACCTCCCGGCCCTCATCGTCCTGCCCGGCAATCTTCAGCACCACCTGTTCCAACGGGTAGCCGGCGTTGAACACGATCACCGCCAGCGTCTCCGTGCCGATCAGCATCGAGCCACCCCAGGCCGCCTCCCAGCGGTAGAACAGATCGGGCAACCCGCCGCAGGCCTCGAATCCGGCCGGCACAGCGAGGGGATCGGGATGCCGCGCCGGACCGGAGCGATCGGACGAATGCTGCTCTGCCGAAGCCCCCGGGCCTTCGTCCCCGTCCGCCAGCGGCCGGCCGCAACGCCCGCAAAACCGGGCCTCCGCCTGGTTCCGGGTGTGGCACTGCGGACATTTCATGCTCGTCGCCATTGCGCCCAATCTCGTTCCGGGTGACGGGCCGTCAACCAGACCTGATGGCTCGTGCCGCCGGCCGGCCCTTCCCACATGTAAAGTCTAACCCACGCCCCCGCCGCCGCTAC
>CAZFMS010000510.1:0-1896 GCA_964520125.1 uncultured Planctomycetaceae bacterium | reverse complement strand
GCCTGTTTGTTTTCTGTAGCTCTTCTTTTTGCTCCGCGCTGAGCTTGGCCATCTCCGCCATGCTGTTGGCCACGTCCAGCAGGGTGTCCGCACGCGCCAGTTCCAACTCGGTGGGGGGCTCGTACTGCATAATGAGCCCTTGGCGTTCCAAGGGGGACATCAGCGTGTTAGCCCGCCTCTGCAGAGAATTAATGGCCGCCGCCTTGGGATTGCGGGTACCGAGACGGCTCCGTGCGTCATATTCCCACACGTTGAGTGACCTCTCCCACCACCCCGCTCCGGAGTTCTCCAGCACTTCATCCAGGCCTTCCCGGATTGTTCCTGCCTGCCCACCGGCGATGTTCTCCGTCAACATCTTCTCCGCCGCCGTCCCCATCATCCGGGCGATCTCCGCGTTCTCCTCGAGCGGATCCAACCGCCGGTCCTCAATCGCCTGCCCGGACACCCCCGCCAGTTTCTCTAAACCCAAAAGAGTCAACCGGTTCCTTTCGTACCCCTTGGCGAACGGCGATTCCGGGTTGGTCAGCATCTCTTTGAGTGGCCCCCCCACTTTTTTCTCAAAGCTGGCCTTATCCAAAAAGGCCTTGGCCCGGGCCGGGTCTGCCTGCAGGTGCTTGATCCGGTCATCCATTGTTTTCAAATCGGGCAAAAACTCCTCCAGTTGTTCGGCCAGGCCGATCCCCCCCGTTCCCGAGATTGCCCCCTGAATGTCCGCTGTTGCCACGCTAAGTGACGACATCATTGCCCCCGCCCCCGCGTAGGTAGCCCCGTAGGACATCATCCCGATCACCGCGGGCGGAATGTTCTGGGCCTGGGCCCGGGCATCCACCACCCGCGACATTGCCCCGACCTGCAGCAGATAGCCGTGGTTGACCGCCGGGTCGCTGCTACCGGTGACCTTGGCGATATCCGAAAGCGACCCCGTGTAACCCGGCATGGCCTCCGGCTTATCCGCCAGAAACACGGCCGCCAGCTCGGCATTCCCCAGCGTCAGCGGCAAATTACTGTCGCTGGCCGAGAGCCCAGCCGCGATCGCGTGGCCTACATATCCTTGGCCAACGCCTGTCCTGCCCGATATCGCCACCGCTTCCTCTAGCATCACCTTCTTTTCAGCGGGCGTGAGCCCCGACGAGTTGCGAAGCATCTCCTTGCGGCCCGACGCCGCGGTGATCTGCGCACGCCCCGCTTCCCGCTGCAGATCCATGAGCTGCCGTACTTCGGCGGTGATCCCGGCCAGGGCAGTGCCCACGGTGACCAGCCCCGCGGCCTTGGCCACGATCCCATCCAGCGCCCCGCCCGCCTTTTTCCCGGCCTGAGTTGTCCCCTGAAGTTTCTCGATGTGCTTTTCGTGTTGGGCGGTCAGTTTGGCCATCTCCGACATGGCCTTTTCAACGTCCGCGGTAGCTTTGTACTTGACCGTCATATCAGCTCACGTCACCAACTGCGACAAGGCCAGCAGCTCCCCCACGCTCGGCCGGTGGTGGGGCCTTAGCCCCCTCGATAGCTCCCACAGTTGCACGGTCAGGAGTCTCTGCCGGCCGTTTTTTTTTTGCCCTCATCGCGTCGGCGAGGGCTTCGTAGGTTGGATAGTCGACGATCGCCCGCACGCAGGCGGTCAGCTCATCGTCGCCGCACAGTTGCAAGGCCCGCATCTCCGCCTCACTCACCCGGTAGTTGATCGCCATGGCTAACGCCGCCGCGGTGTAACATTCCACGTCGGTCAGCGTTGCCTCTTCGTTGTGATCCTTGCTCGACGGCCAGATGCTCGCCGACACACGCTCGGCGAAGCCCCACAGCTCCTCATGCTCGGCCGCCAGCCGGCGCACGTGGCTGCCTCTTTCGTCCATGCCGAAGACGCAGGGCAACCTAACATTGCCGTCAATCCGCCGGGCCACC
>CAZFMS010000509.1:0-1896 GCA_964520125.1 uncultured Planctomycetaceae bacterium | reverse complement strand
CGCCTCCTGATGCCGGCCCGCGGCGCAGCCGTGGAGGACCGCCGCGTACAGCGGGGCCATCTCCTCCGCCGTGTCGGGCAGGGCCTTCTTGCAGCCCGGCCCTTTGAGGTATTCGTACAGCCGCTCGTGCCCGGCCCGCCACGCCTCGGGATAGTCCTTCTCCAACTGCTCGCCGAAGTGCTCCCGCACCAGCGTGTGAGCGTCGAGCGTGCCCGGCGCCTCGGCGTCGGCCTTGGCCAGCAGGCCCGCCTCGCGGAGGTTCGCCAGGGCGATGTTCCAGTCGGCCTCGCTGATGCCCGCCAGGCCGATCGTCAGATCGGCGATCGGCTCGCCGCCACGCAGCGCGGCAATGCAGCCGGCCTCGGCCGGCCGGTTGAACAGCCCGAGCATCCGCAAGATCGAAAGCTCCGCGTTGCGGCCGTGCTTGGCGAGCCACTTCTCATACGACGCCATCACCTTGCGGGCGTGGCCGCCCTGCACCTTGTCGGCATCGGCGAGGCTGATCTCCGTCCGCCTGCGGACGTCGCCGCCGCAGGCCTTGACCAGGTAGGTCCCCAGCAGCGTCAGGGCCAGGGCGTGGTTGCCGAACTCCTCCGACGCCTTCTTCATCTCCGCCATTCGCCCCGTGACGCCGAGTCGCACCAACAGATTCGCCCCCGCCTCGTTCGGCAGGTCTTCGAGGTCCTTCTGCACCGCCCCCGCGCCCTCGAACCGGTCAAGGTCCGCCACGTGCTCGCGGGTCGTCACCACGCACAGGCCTGGATTCCGCGCCGCCAACTCGCGGAGCAACGCCTGCAAGCCGGGATCGGTCACCCGCCCACCATTCGGCCCCGGCGGGAACTGGAGCGGCTCCATCCCGTCGAGGATCAGCAGCGTCCGCTCCTTTCGCACGAGTTCGGCCAGCCGCTCGCCCCTGGCCCAGGCCGTGCCCTTGGTCGGGTCGGGATCGCCGAACCACGCCAGGGCCTCGGCAAAGAACGTATCCGCCGAGGCCGTCCCGTCGGAAGTGCCCTGGCTGTAGAACGAATGCCCATACACCCGCCGCGCCCCGCGGTAGTCGTCCCGCCCCATCGCTGCGAGCCAATGGTTGACCAGGGCAGACTTGCCCACCCCGCCGCCGGCGACCAGGGCGAAGACGTTGGTCTTCTTGTCATCCCATGCGTCGTCAAGGTCCTCGAGCATGGCGTCTCGGCCGAACAGGTGGGGGCCGGTGACGGGAAGCCGGCCGGTGGAGACTCTCGGGCCACCTGGAGCCGGTCCGTCGGGGCTTGAATCATCTTCCGGCTGGCAGGCGCCGATCAGTTCCGGCAGGAAGCCGTCGTCCGATCCGCGCGCGTCAATGTACTTGAAGCCCTCGAGGCCTTCCGGCATCGGGCAATTCTCCAGGCGCAGTGGGAGGAACCTGAGTTCTCGGTTCATCGGGTCGGGGAACAACGTGGCGGCGGTCTCGAAGGCGACCCAATCCGAGGCGACGGCTGTGGGCGACACGCAGAAGACAATCTTGCGCGATGCCTTAAGACCCCGGCGCACGGCGGCATGAATCTGTTCGCCGTACTCGACGCTCCACTCGTCGAACCAGACCTTGAGCCCCGCAACCTTTAGCAACGTCGCGATGTGGCGCACGCGGGGCTTGTCGGCGCTGTTGTAGCTCAGGAAGACGTCGTAGGCGAATTCTCGCGGCTGCGGCGGCATGGCACCTCCGGTAGATGAGGCTACTCTACTTCCTACCCATCGGGATCACGGCATCGCCAGATGCCGCCCCCGTCAGATTGCGCCTTCAGGACACCAATCGACACCATATCGCCATCCCCTACCCCCTGTCAACCCCCGATTCTCCAGCCAGCCCACCCCAATGTGCTTCTCCCGCAAGCCCAATCGTCAATCGTTAACCGGAGC
>CAZFMS010000508.1:0-1911 GCA_964520125.1 uncultured Planctomycetaceae bacterium | reverse complement strand
GGTCTACTTCTCTGTGTCCTCTGTACCCTCGGATGCCTTGGAGGCCTCGGCCTCCTGTTCCAGCCTTTCCGCCAGGACGGACGGGGCGTCGCCGGTGAGCTTCTCCTGGTTGAGCTTCTCCAGTTCATCGGCCTTGGCCAGGGCCCGCATGGCCTCGTCATGGCGACCGATGCGAGTCATCAGATCGGCGATCTTCTGGTAGTCTGCCCGCCGGAGGTCGTCGTCCTGGGAATCGTCGGCCACGCGGTTGGCCAGGTCGTCCAGTTCTTCGCGCATGGCCGGCGGAATGATGGCGTCGAAGTCGGCCAGGTTTAGATCCCGGGAGCGCTCGGCGTCGTCGGCTCGTTCGCTCGACAGCTCGGCACGGACCTGGGACTCGACGTCGGCCTGCACGGCCTGGTCGTCAGCGGGGCGGTCCTGGGTTTCGCGTCGCCCGGCCGTTTCGACGAACTGCCCGTCGGGCCCGTAGAGGCCGGTGGCGGGCTGGTGGGATTGGACGGCGATGGCCTCGGCCGAAGAGACCTCCACGCGTGTGGCGGGGCCGAACTGCGATTCGTCTGTCTCTGTCCGGCGGCCATCCCCGCCGCGTGAGGGCGGCAGGAGGTAGGCCGGCAAGTCCGCTGATATTGCGGGCAACATCTTCCCACCTCGTTCTTTCCAGGCCGGCGGTCGGGCCGACCTTGAGTTCCAATTAGAGAATCCAATACAAAATTTGGAGGGTCAAGGAGTAACTGGTAAGAAAACGCCATTCGAGGCGGGGGGATTCGGACTCCAGGCATTATCGGGTGAGCCGGGGGCCGCGCACTACGTGGCATCGTAGTGTCGCGCCCGTGGCACTCCACACTTGTGATGGCTTAGAGGACTATGGTGTTCGGCCCTATCGGGCGGTCAGGTGAGTAGTTCGGCGATTTGGATGGCGTTCAGGGCGGCGCCCTTGCGGAGCTGGTCGCCGCAGACGAAGAGCTCGATTCCGCGGCCGTCGGGTCGGCTGAGGTCCTGGCGGATGCGGCCGACGAAGCAGTCGTCCCGGCCGGTGGCGTCGATGGGCATGGGGAAGCGGTTGGCCGGGCGGTCGTCGATCAGGGTGAGGCCGGGAGCTGCGGCCAGGATTTCGCGGGCCTCTTGCTCGGTGAGGGGCTCGGCGAAGGTGAGGTTGATCGACTCGCTGTGGGCCCGGAGCACGGGGACGCGTATGCAGGTGGCGGTGATGGCCAGGTCGGGGGCGTCGAAGATCTTGCGGGTTTCGTGGACCATCTTCATTTCTTCGGCGTTGTAGCCGTTTTCACCGAGGGCGCTGTTGTGGCTGAAGAGGTTGAAGGCCGACTGGTAGGGCAGGACGTGGGGCTGGGCCGGTCGGCCGGCGAGGACTTCTCTGGTTTGTTCTTCCAATTCGCGCATGGCCTGCAGGCCGGCCCCGCTGGCGGCCTGGTAGGTGGAGACCACGATTCGTTCGACGGGATAGCGGCGGTGGAGGGGCCAGACGGCCATGTTCATGATGATGGTCGAGCAGTTGGGGTTGGCGATGAGGGGGGCGTCGCCGATCCGGGGGGCGTTGATCTCGGGGATGACCAGGGGCACATCGGGGTCCATGCGGAAGGCGGAGCTGTTGTCGACCACTCTGGCGCCGGCGGCGGTGGCGACCGGGGCCCATTGCCGGCTGGCGTCGGCCCCGGCACTGAAAAGGGCGAGGTCGATGCCGTCAAAGCTGGTCGGCGAGACCTGCTGGACGAGGAGTTCCCGCCCGCGGAAAGACAACTTGGTGCCTGCGGATCGGGGCGAGGCGAGCAGGCGGAGGGTGCCCAACGGCTGGGCCCGCTGTTCGAGAATGTCAAGGAAATCGCGTCCGACGGCCCCGGTAGCCCCCAGAATGGCGATATTCGGCATCATGCGGCGTCCTTTCCAATGATCACC
>CAZFMS010000507.1:0-1927 GCA_964520125.1 uncultured Planctomycetaceae bacterium | reverse complement strand
CAGATCAATAGACTGCCGGCGGAAATAAGCTGGCCCTTTGTGGCTTTAGTTGACTCAGCATCCCTGGCGCTCTGTTGGCTTGCGACGCTGTACGCGACGTGGCGCGCTTCCAGGCTGCGGCCCGTAGAGGCGTTAAGATATGAGTGAACAGATGGCCGAAATAAAGACAGTGGATCTGCGGAAATCGTACCACAGCGGCCCTGTTGAACTGCACGTCCTGGAAGGTGTAAACATAGGGATTAAGGCTGGTGAGATCATTTCTATCGTCGGAGCATCCGGCGTTGGCAAAAGCACGCTCCTGAATCTGATGGGGGGATTGGATCGCCCTACCAATGGCAGAGTACTATATGCGGATCAGGATATATTTGAGCTTACGGACAGGGAACTCGCTCAATTTCGCAACCGGGAAATAGGTTTCATTTTCCAGTTCCATCACCTGTTGCCAGAGTTTTCCGCTATTGAGAATGTAATGATGCCTGCTCTGATCTCAGGCAGAGGGAAAAAAGACGCGCAGGAACTGGCAGCCGAGCTTCTTAAAGATGTAGGATTAACAGAGAGAGAGAATCATAGGCCTGGCGAGCTATCTGGCGGCGAGCAGCAGAGAGTGGCTGTAGCCAGGGCGCTGGTGAACAAGCCCAAAGTTGTGCTGGCAGACGAACCTACTGGCAATCTTGATAGAAAGACGAGCGAGGAAGTCCACGATCTTTTGTGGGAACTAAACGAACGAATGAATCAAACGTTTATAATAGTAACACACAATGAGAACCTGGCCGAGAGATCTGACAGGATTATCAGACTGGCTGATGGCCGGGCAGAAGAAGTAACAGGAAGTATGGAAATACACGAATAACGGAGAATACATCGGGCTGCTCTTGGGGGGAAATTGATGGGGTTGATAATCTATTTGGATGGCGATTTCGTGCCGGAGGAAGAAGCTAAGGTCTCCGTATTTGATCATGGTCTGCTCTATGGCGACGGGGTCTTTGAGGGGATCAGATTTTACAGTGACCGGGTTTTCAAGCTGGATGAGCACTTGCAGAGACTCTACGACTCGGCAAAAGCTATCAGAGTGGAAATTCCTCTGACAATTGAGGAGATGGAAGAGGCTATACTGGAGACGATAAGAAGAAATGGCCTGCACAATGGATATATCAGACCTGTGGTCACCAGGGGGCGCGGCGATCTGGGATTGGATCCCGATAAGTGCCTTAAAGCGACTGTTTTTATCATCGCTGCTTCCATAGTGCTGTATCCTGAAGAGTATTACAGAGACGGGCTGGAGGTCATTACTGCGCCTACCAGACGGAACGTGCCAGACTCGGTGAATCCTCGTATAAAATCCCTTAACTACCTTAACAACATCCTTGCAAAGATCGAGGCAAAGAACGCCAACGGTCCTGAGGGCGCCGAGAAAAATCCCAGGATTGTCGAGGCAATAATGCTCACTAACGATGGTTACGTTGTTGAATGTACCGGTGATAATATATTCCTTATTAAAAATGGAACCCTTATCACTCCGCCCACGTATATCGGCGCTCTGGAAGGCGTAACGCGAAATACAGTCATGGATCTGGCACGAGATATGCAAATAGAGGTGAAGGAGGAAATATTCAATCGCTACGAGGTTTTTATCGCGGACGAGTGTTTCTTGACCGGTACAGCAGCCGAGGTCATACCTGTAGTCAAGGTCGATGGCAGGATCCTCGGCGACGGTAAGCCGGGAAAGATGACTCAGGAGTTAAACAAAAGGTTCAAGAAACTAACTCAAACAACTGGTACACCGATATACTAGATGCTGGATACTGGATACTGGATACTGGATGCTGGATACTGGATACTGGATACTGGATGCTGGATGCTGGATACTGGATGCTGGATACTGGATACTGGATACTGGATACTGGATACTGGATACTGGATACTGGAT
>CAZFMS010000506.1:0-1954 GCA_964520125.1 uncultured Planctomycetaceae bacterium | reverse complement strand
CCATCTTCGGCTTCGGTGAGAATACTGGAGAGAATCGGAATGGTCGTCCGGTGTTCAACAACACCCTGGAGGATTGAAAGCTCTTGAAGGACCAGGTTTCGCTGAAGTTTAAGTTCCATCAAACGCCCTTTCTATGATGGACTAAGTACTTATTGTCCTATTATATAGCATGAATCGTCATCGTCGTCGAGGCAGTGGAAAGTGCGGACTTTTTCAGTAAGCTCTTTTGGTCCAACGAGTTTCGCTCGGTATCGCCCTGTGGACCGCGAAGAGAAGACCTGTGAGCTGCTGCGGAAAAATAAGAGTTTCCACAGGAAAACACAGAAGGCGCCACTGGGATCCACAGGGGTCTGTGGAGATTAGACAAAGTGCTCTCGAAATGAAGTGAGCGTCGCGTCAAAATCGGGGTTCGACCGGCGCATTTTTTGGACGCTGTCAACCGCATACATCACTGTCGAATGGTGTTTTGAAAAAATCTTGCCGATTTCCGGAAAGCTTAATTCGAGTATGTCGCGGATGAGGTACATGGCCACCTGTCGGGGAAGGGCTATGGAACGCCGATTCGAACGACCCTTGAGATCGGCCACCCGGATTCCGTAGTGTTGAGCGACAAAGCGGATGACATCCGAGGGCGAGGTTGCTCGTTCGTCGGGGAGGAGTTCGAAGAGCGCCATGCGAACGACGTCGACCGTGATCTTACTGTTCTTGAGTTGCGCATAGGCGACTGTTCGATTGAGACATCCTTCGAGCTCGCGGACATTGTTCTGAACTCGTCGCGAGATGAAGAGAACGACATCTTCGGGCAACTCCCAACCCACGGCGCGGGCTTTTTCGCGGAGGATTGCGCACCGCGTCTCCAGGTCCGGGGGCTGGATGTCGGCGATGAGGCCCTGAAGAAAACGGGTTCGCAGGCGGTCTTCGAGACCCGGGATGTCGGCCGGGCGCGCATCGGATGTGAAGACAACCTGGCGGCCCGTCGATTGCAGCGTGTTGAAGGTGTGAAAGAACTCCTCCTGCGTTCGTTCTTTGCCGGCGATAAACTGAATGTCGTCGAGAAGCAGGACGTCAACCCCACGAAAAGTCTGCCGAAAGACTTCCATTTTCTTGCGCCGGATGCAGTTGATGAGCTCATTGACGAACTGTTCGGTGGTCATGTAGACCACCTTCTGCCTTGGTCTTGAATCACCGAGCCGGTTGGCGATGGCGTGCAGGAGGTGGGTCTTTCCGAGGCCCGAGCCGCCGTAGAGATAAAGAGGATTGTAGGTCGTACCCGGCCGGTCGGCGACCGCCTCCGCCGCCGCCGCCGCAAATTGGTTGGAGGTGCCGACGACAAACCGGTCAAAAGTGAATCCCGGGTTGAAGGGGAGAGAGGCTGCCGCCGGATCCGGTTGATCTCCCGGGATTTTGGCGCCGTCTTGGGGGGGCCGGTCCTGGCCCAAGAGCACCCGGAAATGGGGACCGAAGTGGCTTCGTCCGACTGATTCGATGTCTCGTAGGAGATGATCACGAACCCAATCCGTGACGATGGCGTTTTTAGACGTCAGGGTGAGGGTGTCGTTGTCGCTATTGATAACCGCGAGGGGAGAAATCCACGTCGTGTATTCGTCGTCCCCCATCATCTGTCGAAGGTGCGGTTGTAGATGCTGCCAGCGGTCCATCATCGTAGGCTAGCACAAACGGGACCGGGCCGGGTTGACAGTCGCGAGGCGCTACGATATCGTGACGCGCCAGATCTTTGGGAGTGAGTGAACCATGAAGAGAACCTTTCAACCCAACAATCGCCGGCGCAAGAAGACCCATGGTTTCCGTTTGCGGATGCGGACCAAGAGCGGGCGCTCGGTGCTCAAAGCTCGGCGGCGCAAGGGTCGTAAGAGGATTGCCGTTTAGGCGGCAGTGCTTTCCGGGGAAGCTGCGGCTCAAGCGAAGAGCCGATTACCAACGAGTGTACAACAAT
>CAZFMS010000505.1:0-1954 GCA_964520125.1 uncultured Planctomycetaceae bacterium | reverse complement strand
CATGACGGATATTAACGGATTAATAGACATGGCGGTAAAGGCATTAAGAAAGGGTAGAGAAATAACCGGCAGACGTGTAAATGTCAATGCAGGTATTTCAGCCTTTGTTCCAAAATCGCATACCCCGTTTCAATGGACAGGCCAGAGCTCTATGGAGGAGCTGCGGGAGAAACAGGATTGTATTAAAAGAGCCTTTAGAAAAAGAGGTATCAATTTTAAAGGGCAGCATGTTGAGCACAGTCTCCTTGAAGCAGTATTCTCAAGGGCTGATAAAGACAGCGCCTTGTTATTAGAGACAGCCTGGAAGCTTGGATGCCGCTTTGATGGATGGTCCGAGATGTTTAACTTTGATAACTGGCTGCTCGCCTCAGAAAAAACAGGCCTTAACCTTTATAATTATGCCTCTCGGACATTGGATCTCAATGAAGAGCTGCCCTGGGATTTCATTGATACAGGAATAACAAAAAAGTTCTTGAAATCAGAATATCAGAAGGCTTTACAGGGAAAAATTACTCCTGACTGCAGGGATGCCTGTTACGGATGCGGGCTTGAATGTAAAGACAGGGAACAGAACACAGAACACAGAACACAGAACACGGACTACGGAATCCGGGAACCGGGAACCGGAAACCGGAAACCGCAGTATACGACACAGACAAAATACAGGGTTAAATTTTCAAAGACAGGCATTTTGAGGCTCCTTTCACACCAGGAACTCATGACATCCATATTAAGGGCAGCAAGGAGGGCTAATATCCCTGTTGCTTACTCTGCAGGATTTCATCCGCATCCAAAGATTTCATTTGGCCCTGCGCTTGCAGCAGGTGTTGAAGGATTGAACGAGTTCTTTGATATAGAGATGCCGGCTTTAATAGACACGGCTGACTTTTTAAACATGTTAAACTCTGAACTGCCGGAGGGTCTTAAAGTTCTCAACGCGGCCTTGATAGCAAAGAATGAAGAATCTTTAAATAAACTCTTTTCCGGTTATGAATATGAAATAATGATTGACAAAGCATCGGAAGAACACATAAATTTTTTTATGAGCAGGCAAAGCTGTCCGGTATCAAGAGATAATAAAACTGTAGATATCAGGCCTGTGGTAGAAAAAGCTGAGATTAAAGGTGACACATTGCAGCTTTCTCTTGTTGATACGGACAGAGCAACGGCAAGATTACAAGAAGTCTTAAAGGAAATGCTTCAAAAAGATACAGAAGAGATACAGTCGGCAACAATAAAAAGAATGGGTCTTTATGGTTATAATAAGAACAAACAGGACAACTGAAGAAAATTAACAATTAGACGGGATATACAGGATGAACGATGAGTAATGGGCAATTATTAATTAATGAAAGATTTCCATAATTGTACATTAATAATTACTAATTGATAATTCAAAAAATCCTGTTAATCCTGTTAAATTATTTCTTTTTGATTTAATGGCAGAAAAAATTATAATTAACGTAACACCTGAACAGACGCGTGTAGCCTTGCTTGAGGCCAATACACAGCTTTCTGAACTGTATATTGAAAGAAAAAAAGACGCCAGTCTTGTAGGCAATGTCTACAAAGGCAAGGTTGTAAAAATTTTACCGGGGATGCAGTCCGCCTTTGTGGATATAGGACTTGAAAAGGCGGCGTTCCTGCATGCTGCAGATGTGCTTTCAGGCTTTGACTATTCCATTTTCGGAGAAGATCTGGAAGAGACGGTCCCCATTAATCTTCCGATTGAGGATATGCTGCAGGAAGGAGAGGAGGTCTTTGTCCAGGTCTCCAAAGATCTAATAGGTTCTAAAGGAGCAAGGGTTACCTCTTATATTACTCTTCCGGGAAGATACCTTGTATTAATGCCCGGGGTTGAACATATCGGCGTATCAAGAAAAATCATCGATGAAGGCGAAAGGACAAGGCTTAAAGACCTTATAAGCGAGCTTAAACCCAAGGATTTCGGTTT
>CAZFMS010000504.1:0-1964 GCA_964520125.1 uncultured Planctomycetaceae bacterium | reverse complement strand
GAAGGCCTCGTTCATGGCTTGAGAAACGGCGCTGCGTTCGCCGAGCACCATGGCCGCCATCACCCCGGCCCCGGGGTCGCCGGCCTCGAAGGCGTCGTTCAGCAGGTAGCCGCGCAGTCGGGTGCGGACCCTCTGCACCATGCCCGGCCAAGTCCCGGTGGTGCCCGCCCGCAGCACGATGACCGACTCCGCGTGATCGCAGGACATGCCGACCAGCACGCCGCGTCGCCGCTGATGACGAGCCCAGTCGTAGGCCCCCGGGTTGCTCGGGCCCGGCGGCCGATAAACCCAGCCGGTCATCTCGACCATGTCGCCGGCCCGGAGGGACAGCGCCGCACCCTTGACCACCACCGCCACCTTGCCGCTGACCGCAATGGGTCCGTCCCGGCCGGCGATTTCCGTGGCCTCCAACACAAAACGCGTCTTCGGCCCAACGGGGTAGGCCCGCGGGACTTCGGGCGGCGGCTCAGTGACTCTCGGTGGCGTGAGGACCCGCCCGTGGATCTGAGCCAGGATCGGCTCCCGATCGGTGGCCAAGAAGACATGGTCATCCGCCAGGTACCGGTCGGCGATGGCGTGGCGCAATGATCCGACCCCCGCCGCCGAGACCAACACCGCAATGAAACCTACTGACCCACGCCATCCGGGAGCACCCTTGCTCAACGACAGGCGCCTCTTTGACAGGACCGGCACTACGCCGAGGAGAACCAGGGCAAGTGCACCGGAGGCCGGCAACTCTACAAAGCTGTCGGCGACGATCCCGACCATGAGACCCAAGGCCAGGGGCAAGAGTGGGGCGGGAGGCTTGGGCCTCTCGGGCGGTGGGATGCCTGGCTGAATGTCCGCGAGATTCATCCGTGGATCAGCGGCCAGAAGGCCCGGTAGATGGCCAGAAAAGCCAATTGGGTGAATTGCCCGGCGGCGAAGACCGACTGCCGCGTCTGGCCCCGACCCCGCCGGGCCAGGCCAACGCAGAAGAGGTAGCTGACCCCGAAGACCAGCATGCCGATGATCACGCCCAGCAGACGGTTGTGCTCCCGACTGAAATACACCCCGGTCAACAGCAGGGGAAGGATCGCGCTACGCAAGAGCCGGCCGGGGGTCATGGCTTGTCCCAGGGCCCGGGTCTGCGGATCAGCATGGTGAGCCGTCCTGCCGACCGAGGCGGCCAGCAGGATGCCCCAGCGCCCCCAGATAGGGGCCACCAAGAGCGGGCGCAAGATGGGCCGGGGGTACAGGAAATTGAAGTAGTGCCGCGGGTCCGAGTCCGAAGGCCACCAGCCCGCCCGATCAGGGATGCTCAGGATCAACACCCACTGCACCAGGATGGTCAGGAGCAGCACCAGCGTACCGACCGGGGGTAATGCTCCCAGGACACCGCCGTGGGCGTGCTTTGGCCGGTCCGGGCCGAGTAGTTGAGTGGTCCGGGGCAGGCCCAAAACCAGCAGTTGACCGGTGAAGAGGCATTCCAGCAGGATGACCGCCAGGGCGGGGATCACCCGCATGTTCCCCGTCTCACCATAGATCCGCCAGGTCAGGCGAAAGGTGCCTACCCACATCAGGCCGACGGCCAGCCCGATGATTACCATCCACGACACCGCCGAGGTAGACGCAGGAGCCGGCCGCGTCCCGGCAATCATCTCCGATTCCACTTCTGGAGCGTGGTCCCGGGCGGCAGCCCCCCCCAACGGCAGGATGAAGCGGAGCGCCTCCATCAAGCCACTGAGTAGCCGCCTCGGCGCTGATTCGACCCCCTCTTCGCCGGGATCGGAGCCGGACTGTGAGTGATCCGCCATGCGTCGTCTGCCCTTGCTAGTCGCCCGATACCCGTCCGCGCTGCCGCGAGTCCCAATCGGTGCCTCTTCACGCTGATTCCACACCCGCAGGTGAGAGGAACGGCTCCCGCGTCGGCGGGGCCAACCTCCACCGGCCGGCGGGCCGGAGCCCATCCGCTCACGACCGCC
>CAZFMS010000503.1:0-1973 GCA_964520125.1 uncultured Planctomycetaceae bacterium | reverse complement strand
GGATGCAGTCGATCATGTTGACCAGCCGGGAGAAGAGGGGCCACTGGGCATACTCGCGGGCGATCATGAAGCTGGGGTAGCGGTTGGGGGAGGTGGAGATCAGGAGGAAAGGGTCGAGGACGCAGTTATGGTTGGCGACCAGGATGACCGGGCCGGTGGTGGGGATAGTGCATACGCCGTCGCGCCGAACCCGGGCGATGAGCCGGTTGTGGAACTCGATGAGATTTCGCCAGAACTCGACGGCCCCGCCGAATCGGCCGCGGCGGAGGCGAAGGCGGGTGATCCATACGCCGGAGAGGAAGAGGAGTAATCCGATGGCTGCCAGGACGAGAGGGACGTAGCGGTCGATGTCATGCCAGCGGGGGATGCCGAGGGCGCCGGTGGCCAGGAGGATGCCTCCGATGGTAAAGACATCCTTGACCCCGAAGACCCGGCCGCGGATGTAGTCGGGGACGGTCTTCTGGAGCAGGGCGTTGGCGCTGACCAGGATGCCCGAGCCGAACATGCAGGCCAGAAAGAGCGCGACAGCGCCCGGCCAGAATCCCCCGTTGAAAGTGTACACGGCGGCGAGGGCCAGGATCGATAGCCCGGAGAAGATGAAGGACCAGGAGATGGCGATCTGGCTCTTGAGGGTTTCACCGAGGGCCCCGATGAGGAAGGCCCCGCAGAGTAGTCCGCCCCCGATGGCGGCGTTGTACTTGGGGATGTCTTGGAGGGATCCATCAAAGATGCCGCGGACCAGTGCGGGGACGGTGGATCGGATGGCGGTGGCGGCCGCCCAGAACATGACGGTAAAGAAAATCAACTCGACCACCCGGCGGTGAGACAGGCAGTAGGTCAGTCCGCGGTGCAGGGCTCGGCTGGCTGGGGCCGAGGGCGTCAGCGGGGTGCTCCTGCGCCGGGGGGGGATGATGAACAGGATGAAGGCGGCACTGGCCAGGAAGGTGAGGGCGTCGGCCCGGAAGCAGACTTTTTCTCCGTAATTGGTGACCAGGTAGGCCCCGAGCACGTAGGAGGCGATGGCGGCGATCGGCCCCATGGCGTTCATCAGGCCGTTGGCCCGGATGATCTGATCGGTGCGGATGATGGTTGGCAGCATGGCGGCCCGGGAGGGGGAGAACATGGCAGCAAAGGTGCCGACGACCAGCAGGGGGGCGGCGTAGACCCAGGGGCTGAAGATGGGGGGGGCGTCGCCAGCGGCGGCCTGCATTTGGAGGGATGACCCGGCGAGGCTGCGGAAGGTCCACTCGAATACCACGAAGAGCAGGACCATCAGGGCGGCCCGGATCAGGTCGGCGGTGATCATGATCCACTTGCGTGACAGGCGGTCGGCGAGCCAGCCCATGAGCGGACCGAGCAGGAAATAGGGCAGGAAGAAGGCAAAGGTCATGACCGCCATGATGCGGGTGGAGTCCGAGCGATCGAGGGCCCGCTGCATGTTCAGCAAGGCCATTTCGGAGAGGTGATCACCCAGGGCGCTGATGGTGTAGGCGCACCAGAGCAGGATGAAACTACGGTTGCGGAAGATCGAGCCGGGCGGAGGGGCCGACGGAGAACGGAGGGCTGGGGTACGGGAAATCGGAGATGCAGGCGACATACTGCTGATCCGGGCGGGCGGCTCTCTCTGTTAGAAGTGGTCAGTGCTCGTGTTCATGGGCCTGACAATGAGAACAGACGAATGTGCGTCTTCGCGGCCGGGGGCCCGCGGTACGGGGCAGCGAGGAGCGGGGAAAGCTGTACAAGCAGCAGCTGCACTCGACGGCCTGGTCGGCCTTGAGCTGCTTGGCGGCCCAGCGGGACAGCTCCTTGGGGAGGAATGCCCGGCCTCGACAGAGCGGGCAAGTTTCGTAGAAGCTCCGCATGATGACATCGCGAATGAAGGAGGATTTGTCGGGCACCTCGTTCAGGGCGTTGGCCAGGTGGCTGTCCACGCGAAAGGAAACGACGACCCCCTTGTCCTTCTCCTTGGCCAT
>CAZFMS010000502.1:0-1976 GCA_964520125.1 uncultured Planctomycetaceae bacterium | reverse complement strand
GTCCTGTATTTTCTTGCCGACCAGGAGACACCCGTTGATCAGGGCGGCCCCGGAGATGATGGCGGTGCCGTGCTGGTCGTCGTGGAAGATGGGGATGTCCATGCGTTCCTGGCATTGCTGCTCGATGTAGAAGCACTCCGGGGCCTTGATGTCTTCGAGGTTGATGCCGCCGAAGGTGGGTTCCAGGGAGCGGACGATGTCGATGAACTGGTCGGGGTCGGTGACGTTGACCTCGAGGTCGAAGACGTCAATGCCGGCGAATCGTTTGAAGAGGACGGCCTTGCCCTCCATGACCGGCTTGCCGGCCAGGGGGCCGATGTTTCCCAGGCCGAGGACGGCGGTTCCGTTGGAGATGACGGCGACCAGGTTTCCGCGGGAGGTGTATTCGTAGGCCTTGTCGGGGTCCTTCTCGATTTCCAGACAGGGGGCGGCGACGCCGGGAGTGTAGGCCAGGGAGAGGTCTCGTTGGGTGAGGCATGGTTTGGTGGGGACGACTTCCAGCTTGCCCGGGGTCGGTTTGGCATGGTAGGCAATGGCTTGTTCTTTCAGATCCATGGGAGTGCTCCTGCAGAGGTGGGCATCAGGTGTTCATGCTCAGGGTGTGTAATCGGGGCCTTTGCTTCATTGGTCCGGTCGGTCATCGATTCAGAGATGTTCGGCGGGGAGGCAGGCGAGAGGCCTGGGCCACGCGCTGGTGAGTTCACCGGCGAGACGCCGGTGGGACAGGCGATCGCCATGTTCGATCGTCGAATTGGCCATCTCGGAGCCATCGACTTTCCTCCACCTTGCTCCTTACGGCCTGCCGGTATCGGGGGCCGCGGCGTGTCCGGCGGCCGGCGGCCGGGGGTTTCCCGGTGGCCGGCCCGGTCGGGGAGTGTACCAGGCTTTTGCTTTCCGGGATACGGATTGAGGCGTTTGGTGGGCTCGGCGGCGGGCGGCGTGGACCGGCGACGGGCCGGCGTTGCGGGGCAGCACTTCGACGGTTGAACTGGGGGGGTCACAGGTAGCGTTGCATGGTCTTCATGTAGTTGGCCCGCTCGAAGGCGGCGGGATCGGAACAGAATTTCTGGCTCATGCTGCCCTTCATCTGTTGGACGGATTCGTATTCGTGCTCCTCCATCCAGTTGGTCATGTCCTTGCGGATGACGGCCAGCTCGGCGACGCCCTTACGGAGCAGGGCGGAGAGGATTTGGGTAACGTCGGCCCCGGACATGATCAGCTTGATGACCTCGCGGGCCCCGGAAACGCCTCTGGCGGCGGCGAGGCTGGCCTGGACTCGGCCGTAGAGGATGGCGACCCAGCGGAGGGGGAGGCGGCATTCGAAGGGGGTGCTCAAGACGACGTCGGGGACGACCTCGAGGTTTTCCAGGTCGATGTCGGGCTGGTAGAAGCGGTTGAAGAGGACCAGGGCGTCTGCCCCGGCGCGGTCCAGACGGATGGCCATCGAGGACATGGCGCTGAAGAACGGCCCGATCTTGATGGCCACCGGGATGTTCACCGATTTCTTGACGGCCTGGAGTATTTCGACATAGCGATTCTCGACATCCTGGCTGGAGAGGGCCGGGTCGGCGGCCAGGAAGTAGACGTTTAGTTCCAGGGCGTCGGCTCCGGCCTGCTCGATCCGGCGGGCGTAGTCGATCCAACCGCCGGTGGAGGCGCCGTTGAGGCTTCCGATGACGGGGATGTCGACGGCCTGTTTGGCCCTGGTGACGTGTTCGAGATACTCCTCCGGTCCTAGCTTGAAACCGCCGGCCTCGGGGAAGTAGGTCAGCGATTCGGCGAAGCTCTCGGCGCCGTTCATGAGGTGCTGATCGAGTTCTTCGGCCTCGAGGCGAATCTGCTCTTCAAAGAGCGAGGGCAAGACGACGGCGGCGGCCCCGTGGTCCTCCAACTGCCTGATCTTGGCGATATCGGAGGTCAGGGGCCCGGCGGCGGGGACCAAGGGGTTCTTCAGTTTCAGTCCCATGTAGGTTGTG
>CAZFMS010000501.1:0-1984 GCA_964520125.1 uncultured Planctomycetaceae bacterium | reverse complement strand
GCCCACTGGACTACCTTTTCCCAGTTCGGCGCCTTGGTGATGGTAGGATCGGCGAGCAGGGCGGTCTGCTCCGCCCAGAAGAGATAGGCAGGGTAGGTGTAGACCCAGGTCCCACCCCAGGCCCGTGCAAACCCTTCTCGGCCGCCGGTGTTGCCCTCGATGGCTGGGTATCGCGTCAGGTCGATCGCCTCATCGACGGTGACGGTCAGCCAGGCGTCGCCGGCCTGTTGTGCGCCGGCCTCGAGCTTGTGGTAGCTGGCGAACATGTCGCGGACCTTCTTTGGCTGGCCGGGATTCTTGCTGACCCAGTCGCGCCAGTCGGGTGGCATGGCGAAGGGCTTGGTGATGGGTTCATATCCCTGGCCCAGGCCTTGCAGGCCACCGTAGTACGAGCCAAAGGGGCTGTCGCGGCCGGTCTGACGCCGAAGATAGGCGGTAACCGCGGCAGTACGTTCGGGGCCGAGATACTCGGCCATGCGGGCTGCGCGGGGATCCTGTGTGGCGTACTGCTGGATCTGGTCGATCGTCCGTTCGCGGCGGCCGTAGTTCATGGGTCCTGGCTGGGCGAGCCTGAATTGCTGCTGACCGATGCCTACTTGGCGTTTCTGGAGGTATGACGAGCTGGCTGCCCTGAGCTTCGGGCCGATGCCCCGGTACCACGGGTCGGGCTTTTTGGGCGCCGGCGGGCCGTACACCTCTTCGCCCGGCGCCATGCCAGGGGCAGGAGGACCATAGACCTCGGCGTTGATCTGGTCTGCTGTGGGCGCGGCGTCCCAACTGTCGAAGACATTGGCGTAGGCCGGCGCCAGGCTGGCCATTGCGGCCCCGTAGTCGGGGGCCTGGACTACCGGGCCGTAGTAGGCTTGTCCCGCGGCCGCGGCTTCGCGCTGGGCGCGGATGGATTTCTTCTGCGCCCTTCGCTGGGATTCCACGGTGTAGACCGTGGCTCCGGTTTGCATCGCTGCGCCGATGAGGCTGCCCCAGTCGAATTGACCCAGACCGGATACGTCAGATTGGATCTCGTCCACGGTCCGGCCCTGACGCTCAGAGCGTTTGACGGCGCGCAGGTAGTCGGACGGGAGGGCCCCCCCGTAACGGGGCTCGGGGGTGGAGACGCGGCGGGTGCGGCTTACGTCGCCACCTGGTCGGGGTTCGATTGAATACTGGTTGCCCATTAGAGTCTCTTGGGGTTTGGTTTTCGGCGGGGTGCCCCACCGGCGTAGGTACCTGTTGATGGCCTGCGATTGCGCCGGGCCGAGGTACTCGGCCATGCGATCGGATCGAGGGTCTTTGGTGATGTAGGTTGCGAGCTGGCCGCGGATGTCGGCCGGCGTGCGGTAGCGGTAGGGAGAGTCGCTTTTGTAGATTTGCTCGACTGAGGTGAACTCTGATTCGGCGGCTGCTTCACGCCGTAGTTTCTTCTTCCGGTCGCGGCGCGCTTGGTTGGCTTGGTAGAGCGAGACTCCTGTAGAGATTGCCGCTATGATGATTCCGACAAAGCCCAGTCCTGCCACTTCTTCCTGTTCGTAGGTTTCGACGGCAGCGAAGGATGGGCTCGGATCGACACCAGGTGGGATCTCGTCCCGGATGAGTTCGACCGGCACCCAGCCGCGCTTTGGGTTTTCGACCTCGAGCCAGATGTGCTGGTATCGCTGGCCGCCCTTGCCACCGACCCTGTAGCGCACCTGGTGACCGATGGTCTCGAGCATGGCGGCGGCAAGGAGGACGTGGTCATCGCAGTCGCCGGCGGCCTGGTCTGCGATCACCATGCGGATCATCAGCTTTGGGTCGACGAACAGCTCGAGTCCACCGGGAGCGTAGGGGTCGCGGGTGTAGCGGATGCGCCGGACGAACCGGACCACGGCCCGGATCTCGCCATCCCAGTCCCGCTCCTTGACCCAGCGCAAGACCTTGACGGTAGCCTGGCGGAAGTCGGGGTCCCGCTTGGCGGATTCCACCAGGGCCCTGATCTTCTGGATCTTGA
>CAZFMS010000500.1:0-2012 GCA_964520125.1 uncultured Planctomycetaceae bacterium | reverse complement strand
GCTGTAGTCCAAACCGGCCAAATCCTTGATCCTCCACCGCGCCGATCTTCGTGGATTCTCCAGCATCCGGGCCAGGTCGATCAACCGGAGCACGACCCTCCCGTCCGCATTACGGGTCAGGAAGACATGACACAGATACAGATCGCGGTGAAAAAGGTGGTTTCTATGCAGGTGCCCGACCAGCAGGGCCAACTGCCTGATGATCTCTCGTCGCTCTGTCCACGGGGGAATCTCACCGGGGTCCGCGCCGGCCCGCGCCGCCAGGGTCTCCAATGACTCACCGCTGATCTCCGCGGTGAGACCGAAGCTGCATTGCTCGAGCGGACCCCTCATCTTCTCCCCAAAACCTACGCCCCGCAGCGTCGGAACACCGAGTCGGGAAAGTACTTTGATAAAGTGCAGCTCTCTCCGGCCGCTACTGCGCTTGAGTCCATTCTCCCACATGCGCCGAAGCTGTTCCCCCAACGGCGGCCGCTGGTAGCGCTTCAAATAGAAAACCCGGGCTCCGCCCTGGCCGTTGTGGAGTTCCAGTCGCGTCCGCCTACGATAGGAAGCCAAGCCCGGCTTTCCCAGTTCCTCGCCGGCCTGGTAGCCGAACAGGGCCGCGAAATCTGCGAGCCCCGCAGCCCGCAGCCAGGGCATCACTCGCTCATCCACGAACATGCCACCCTCTGGACACAGAGGCGTACTGTGGGGGTGTTCGTAGTCGTCACTAAGCCGCGGCAGGTCCCCAACGTCTAATAATAATGAAGACAGTGCCGCGACCGCCGCCCTGCGGCCCTCCTCAGGCCGCCCGACCCGATGCTCACCGTCCAAACCACCGGCCGTCAAAGCACCCGCCACCATCCGCCACCATTCAAAACGCCCCCATTGCAACGGCCGCATGCTATCCAGGAGCTTGCCCAGAGACTCCCTCAAAAGGGCCAAATCGACAATCCCCCCGATCGGCGAATCGAACTTCCCCCGCGCCGCTCGTCTGGTCATGCGCTCCACATCGATCAGACAGAACTCCCAACGCTGCTTGCCCTCCGATTCCTCGACCGGACGCGCATAGATGTGCTTCGCCTTCAGGTCCGGCCAGTCGAACCCCGCCGCGCAAAGCCGCCCCACCAGCATCCCCACCTCGTACCAGAGCCGATTCAGCAGCCGCTTCTCGACAGCCCCGGGTTTGGGAAAGCCCGGAGTCAGCCAATCCTCCAGCGTATGGGCCATCGGCACCGCCTCGACCAACAAGAACGCCGACCGGGGCATGCCCCACCTGCGCCGCTCACCGTAGGCCACCCGCTTCATCGCCGGGATCCCCGCCCCCTCCAACTCGACCAGAGTCCGCCACTCGCGATAGGGCTGAGACCGACCCAATTCACCCCGCAACAGCGGCCAGAAGGCATGCTTGGGCGGCACCCGAAACACCCGCTTGAGGAAGAACTTCTGCACCTGGCCGTCGTTGGCTATCTCGATCGGCACCGTCTCGCGATGGCCGTGCCGACTCGTCGCCGCCCCCCCCGGGGCCCGCATCATCGCGTCGAAACTCACCAAACCGGCGGCGCCCAACGCCGATTTGTACGCCGGCTCAATCTCCACGACGGTCTTCATCAGATCGTGCCGTTGTCCTTGATGCCCCGATCGTGCAGGATGGTCCACGCCAACGCGTGGTGCTCACACGCCGAAAGCCTGCGAACACCCAAGTACCGCCGCAGCCAGCGGACTTGCTCCCGGCGGGTCAGCAACACCCGACCCAGCTTGTAAAGGCTCGACAAGTCGCGTAACCGACCGTGCAGTTGATACAACAACCACCCGCGCAAACCGCCCCGCGCCGAGTCGATCACGTAAATCGTCGGGCCTATCCCCCCGTTCTCCACCACCAGCAGATTCCGCCATTGAAGATCGACATGAACGTACCCCGCCGCGTGCATCCGCGACACCAACCCGGCCGTCTCCTCCAACAGACGACTGCGCCCCACGTCGCCGGCGGACAACGCCCCCTCCGGCCAACGATCGATCACGTACTGATC
>CAZFMS010000499.1:0-2012 GCA_964520125.1 uncultured Planctomycetaceae bacterium | reverse complement strand
CATCGACATCAACTTCGGCTGCCCGGTGAAGAAGGTGCTCGGTAAGTGTCGGGGTGGCTATCTGCTGTCGGTGCCCTCTCAGGCCCGGGAGATCATCCGTCGGGTATACGGGGTGGTCGCCGGGCGGGTGCCGGTAACGGTCAAGATGCGGCGCGGCATGGACCACACGCCAACAAGCGAACGAAACTTCTTCGCCGTGCTCGAGGCCGCCTGGGAGTTGGGCGTGGCCGCGGTCACGGTCCACGGCCGAACGGTTCAGCAGCGCTACATCGGACCGAGCGATTGGTCTTTCCTGGCCCGAGTCAAGCGACATGCCGGCGATCGAACGATCATCGGCAGCGGCGACTTGTTCACCGCCGCTGACTGCCTCCGCATGCTCGAGCAGACCGGCGTGGACGGCTGCTCGATAGCCCGGGGGGCGATCGGCAATCCGTTTATCTTTGGCGAGGTCCGGGCCCTCTTGGCCGGCCGGCCGCTGCCGCCCCCGCCGTCGATTGGTCAGCAACGGCAGGCCATCGAACGCCATTTCGAGTCAATGGCCCAACACTACGGCGAGAATGATGCCCGGCGGCTCTTCCGCAAGTTCGGCGTGCGTTACAGCGAACTGCACCCCTGCGGGCGTGATCTGAAGATGTCCTTCGTCGCCCTGCGCACGGCCGACGACTGGCACCGCCTGCTCGACCAGTGGTATGGCGACCGGGGGGCCTATCCGCCGGTAGTCCGCCGCCCGAGGCCGGAAGCGCTGATCGCCGCGGGGGCGACATTGGAGGAAGGCCGAGAGACGGAGTAAGCGGTGGATCTGCTGCAGAAAGTGCTCTTCGAGAGCCCGATCTGGCTGGGGGCTTTGTCGTTCCTGGTCTTCGCGGTGGTGCTATTGGCCCAGCGCCGGTGGACTGGCCCGGCCGCCAGATACTCGCTGCCCGTAACGCTGGCGCTGATCGCCCTGCTCTTTCTGGTTCAGAGCCTGGTGACCACGCAGCGCGAGCAGATCCTGGAAGCGTTGAACACCCTGGTCGCCGCCGTGGAGCAGAAGGACCTGGACGGTGTGCGCGGCTTGATCAGTCCACAATACGAGGCTGAGGGCCAGAACCAGGAGGCCATGGTGGCGGAGATCGCCGACTGGCTGGAGGCGATCAGCATCCGGGACACCCGCCTGACCGGGCACACGGTAAGCATCGATCGAGATCGAGGCGAGATGATCTTCGGCGCCCGGGCTACGGTCAGCATCCGCGGCGGGGTGGGCGAGTTCCACTTCGGCCGCTGGCGGATGTCCTGGCTGCACGAGCCCGACGGTTGGAAGATCGGGTCCCTGCATCCCGAGATGATCGACGGCCGGCCCATCGGCAGCATGGGTCGGCTCCGAGACTTCGCCCCGTGAGTCGGTCAATCCAGGGGGGGCCAAGTCCACTGCCGCATGGCATCCAGCAGGTGGTCATCCGTCAGATTGAACTGCAACGGGGTCACGCAGACGTAGCCTTCGCCCAGGGCCCGGCGATCGGTCTCGCCGTCGTCGTCCAGATTGGTGAAGTCGCCACTGAGCCAGTAGTACTCCCGCCCGTTGGGGTCGATGCGCTTTTCCAGCCGGTCCAGCACCTGGCGGATCGACTGCGGGGCGACCCGGACACCCCGAGGCCGGCCCGGCTTGATCTCCGGGATGTTGATGTTGAACACCCGTCCCGGGGTCAGACCCTGTTTCAGGAGTTGGTCGATGATCCGCTTGGCGATCCGGGCGGCGCCTTCAAAGTCGGTATCCTTAGCGAGTTGCAGCGATACGGCCACCGCCGGGATGCCCATCATGGCCGCCTCGATCGCCGCGGCGACGGTGCCCGAGTAGATCACGTGGATGCCGGTGTTGAGCCCGGCGTTGATGCCCGAAACGACCAGGTCGGGTTTCTCCGGAAGCAGGACGTTGACTGCCAGCTTGATGCAGTCCACCGGAGTGCCTTCGACGCCGGCCGCGGAGAATCGATCGGCGACATGCCGCTGGGCGACCTGCAGGAGAAAGCCGTCCG
>CAZFMS010000498.1:0-2015 GCA_964520125.1 uncultured Planctomycetaceae bacterium | reverse complement strand
ATGCTCGGCCAGCCGGCCTGGCATCTGGCCATCTACGCCCTCTGCCCCCTGGTTCTGGCATCGTTCGCCCACGCCGGCCACAACGATTCGCTGATGATCCTGGCCCTGATCGCCTTCCTGGCCGCGGCGAAGAAAGAGCGCTGGCACCTGGCGGGCCTGGCCTTGGGACTGGCCATTCTGGCCAAGACCGTGCCGGTGATCCTGCTGGCCCTGCTGGTGCGGCGCTCCCGGCGGGCCGTCGGGATTGCGTTGCTGACCGTGATTGCCGGGTATCTCCTCTACCTCGAGGCCGGGTGGCAGCTCTTCTTCACGCTGCACCATTTCCCGTCGTCGGACCACTTCAACAATCTGTTCGACGAGCTGCGCATCTGGCTGAACGGGCTTCTCGACCTGCGCGTCCTGGCCCACGATCGCAACCTGATCTGTCTGATCCTGCTGGTCGGCGCGGCAATTTACCGCATCGTGCGGCCGCGAGGCCTGATCGTCGATGCCCGCTGGCTGATGGCGTTGGTGATACTGATGCTGCCCATCATCCACTTCTGGTATGTCACCTGGGTGCTGGCCTTGGTGGCCCTGCTGCCCCGGGGGTATTGGTCCTGGTTGGTGCTCACCGTGACCATGGCCATGTACTGGCAGGCCCAGGAAAGCTCGCAGACCGGTGGTGGCTGGGTGCTGGAATGGTGGGTGGTGGCGGTGATTTGGCTGCCGTTTTTCGTGGCCTGGATAGTGGAGACGGCCAGGAATCGGCAGGTACTGAAAGAGCACCGGGACCAGGGCTGAGATAATCTTGTCTGCGTCTCGCCACCCCCCGACCAAGTTCGGGGGCTCTTGGGGGGCGTTTGGCGTGACCTTGGGACGTGCTGCTAGTTCGGCCCCTGCATGTAGTCGTGCAGGAAGCGGATGGTCTCCTGCTGGGCGGCCAACTCGCGGGCCACCAAGTCGCCGATGGAGAGAAGACCCACCAGCTTTTCATCCTCCATCACCGGGAGGTGGCGGATCTTGTGTTTGGTCATCGCCATGCGGCATTCTTCCAGATCCGTATCCGGGGTGCAGCAGGCCACCTTCGCCGTCATCACCTCGTGTACCCGGGTCGCCGCCGAGTCCTTTTGGGCCGCGACCACCCGATTCATCACGTCGCGCTCGGTGAAGATGCCCACCAGCTTCTGATCCTTCATCACCACCAGGGCTCCGATGCGTCGCTGGTTCATCTTGCCCGCGGCGTCCAGGACCGTGTCGTCGCGGCCGATGGTCACCACCTCGCTGCCCTTGACCTTCAAGATATCGCGCACGTGCGTCATGGCTGATCCTCTCGCTTGGATTACGAAGCGGTTGGATTATACGGCCCTGACCGCCGATGTCAGGACCTCTTTCCCTCGTCGGCCGGCACTTTTTGGGCTCCACGCCCGGTCGCTGGGGATCCACCTGCGGGAGGCCCGGTGACAATCGGCCCGCCCGGTCCTCGGTCGGTCGATCTCATCCTGGTGAGGGGCCGCGGGTGGCGGCACTGTCCACGTCCTGCCCGGCATCGGCTGGCAGCACGACGCGGATGAGGGTGCCCCGGCCTTCCACCGATTTGGCCTCGATCTTGCCGAGGTGCTCGTCCACCAGCTTCTTGGCCACCGCCAGGCCCAGCCCGGTCCCGCCGTGGCCCTTCGTCGAGTAGAAGGGGTCGAAAACACGGTCGCGGGCCTCGTCGGGGATGCCGGGGCCGTTGTCGCCCACGGTCAACACCGCCGACTCGGTCGCGGGATCGAACGTCGCTTCGACCTTGACCACCCCGCTGGACTTGGGGGAGGCGTCGATGGCGTTGTTCACGATATTCAAGACCACCTGGTGGATTCCGTCTTCGTCGATCATCAGGGCGGGGATATCGTCGGCCACCGCGCTCTTCAGCAGAACGCCCTGGTCGTCGGCCCGCCGCCGGACCAGCTTCAGCACATCCTCGACCAGCGCGCCAAACTGCACCGGCTCCCTCCGCGGCTGACGGTGCTTGGCGAAGGCCAGCATGTTCATGG
>CAZFMS010000497.1:0-2034 GCA_964520125.1 uncultured Planctomycetaceae bacterium | reverse complement strand
GCTGCTGGCGCTGGGCTTCGGTGAGGGTGTTCGGTCTACGGCGGCAGACTGAGCGGGGCGGCACAGCTTTCGAGGAGTTGTCGGCCACGTTTGCCACGGGTGGCTGGTCTACCCGTGGGGCGATGACTCGTGGCGGCACTGGCGGGCAAGCCGCCAGTGGCACCCGCGCCGCCGTAGCATCCAGGCCGCGAAGGGCACTCACATCACCAGTAATGCCCACCCGGTGGGCGATTCCGTTTATTCCGCTAAGTGGTTTCTCCGGCCGGGTCGGGGCCTTACAATGCCGCGTCCGGTCAGGTCACCGGCGCGGGAGCTAGTTGCCCATGGCATTCGGCGGTCCGTCTCGGACTCGAGGCGTCACTACCAAACGAGGCAGTTCACCGCTGCACTTTCTGCGGGTGCTGCGGTATTCGCGGCCCTATGTGCGCTATCTCTACCCCGGGATAGCCTGCGTAGTCATCGTGGCCCTGACCTATTCATTCAACATTTTGGCGCTGCTGCCGCTGATCAAGCTCATCGCGGATGAGGAGAATCAGGGGCTGCCGGCCTGGGTCCACGAATACGTCTGTGAGAAGCGCTTCGATCTACAGTTTATGGAGACCGAGGGGCAGGTGCGGATCGGGCGGGTTGGCGGGGAGGCCCGCGTCTCGGGCGTGGTCGGGAAGGACGACGTGGTCGTAGAGGTCGCCGGGCAGAAGCTGGAACCTCCCGAGATACTCGAGAAACTTGCTCACGCCGAGGCTGATACAGAGATCGCCCTGGGTCTGGCCCGAGCGGATACCAAGGAAGCCTACCAGGTCAGCGTGATTCCCCAGGGCTGCTCGGGCTTGGATCGATTGCTGCGTTGGGTGGTCAGGTGGTTCCCGACGGAGAGGACCACCCAGGCCAGAATGAAGACCCTGATAATCATTCTCGGCGGCGTGTTGGCCATCGGCGTGGTGGGGGCGGTGAGTCGTTTCTTTGGGGAGTACCTTATCGCCCTGACCGCGGGGCGGACGGTGGTGGCGCTTCGGCGGCGGATGTATGACCGGGTGCTCAAGCTGCCGGTGTCCTACTTCGCGACCCGGGGGGTGAGCGACACGGTCAGCCGGTTCGTGCAGGACAGCCAGGACATCTATCGGGGGCTGAATTTCGTCTTCGCCAAGACGCTCCGGGAGCCGCTCAAGGCGGGGTTCGTGTTCATCCTGGCGCTGATCATCGATTGGCGGGTCACACTGGTCACGGTGATCGGGGCCCCACTGGCGGCGTTGCTGATCCGCAAGTTCGGCAAGATGATCCGTAAGGCCAACAGGCGGCTGCTGGAGGGCTACGGGCGAATGTTGGCTGCTTTGGAGGGGGCCTTGACCGGTATCCGGGTGGTCAAGGGTTACGCCATGGAGGACTACGAGCGGCGGCATCTGCACAGCGTCGATCAGCAGATGCTCAAGCAGCAACTGAAGATCGCCCGGACCGAGGCCCTCTCCAGCCCGGTGTTCGAGATTTTCGGCCGGATCGTGGCCACCCTGGCGGTGATCTACTTCGCCCAGTTGATGTTCGAGGGCCGGATGACCTTCGCCAAGTTCGGCACCCTGGCGGCGTGCATGGCGGGGATGTTCGACCCGATCCGCAAGATGTCCTCTTTCTACAACCGCATCCAGCGGGCCAACGCGGCGGTGGACCGGGTCTTCGAGATCATCGACCTGCCCGATGAGACCGGGGTGGGGAGGAAGCCCGCCCTGCCCGTCTTGGCCGAGTCCATCGAGTTTCGCGGCGTTCGCTTCACCTATCCCGGGGGCGAGGTGCCGGCCCTGGACGGGGTCGATCTGGTGATCCGCCGGGGCGAGCGGGTGGCCTTTGTGGGACCCAACGGATCGGGCAAGACCACGCTGCTGTCCATGCTGATCCGTTTCTTCGAGCCGGACGAGGGGGCCGTGCTGTTCGACGGGCGTGACGTACGTGAATTCTCGATCAGCTCTCTGCGCAAGCAGATGAGCCTGATTACCCAGGAGACGGTGATCTTCGCCGACACCCTGGGCAACAACATCGCCTATGGCA
>CAZFMS010000496.1:0-2040 GCA_964520125.1 uncultured Planctomycetaceae bacterium | reverse complement strand
CTATGATCATTTCATTCCCTCAGTCGTGGACGCCCTGATATCCCAGGGGTCCTTCCTGACCGCCTACACCCCCTATCAGGCCGAGGCTTCGCAGGGTTCCCTGCAAGCCTTCTACGAATTCCAGACCATGATCTGCCAGTTGACCGGCATGGATGTGGCCAATGCCTCGTTGTACGAGCTGGGCAGCGCCGCTGCAGAGGCCGTGCTGATGGCGACCGGCGCCTCCTCGAAGCGCGAGGTGATCATCTCGGCGGCCATCCACGAGCATGTCCGCACCGTCATCCACACCTACTGTGGCAACCTGCCGGTCGTGTTGCGGGAGGTCAGGACCGGCCGCGGCTCGATCCAAACGGACTTGGCGGCGCTGAAGGAGGCCATCGGCCCGGATACCGCCGCGGTCTTGGTGCAAAGCCCCAACTTCTTTGGCCAGATCGAGCCCTTGGATGAGGTCGCGGCCCTCTGCCAGGCCGCCGGGGCAAAGTTGATCGTGGCCGTGGACCCGATCTCCTGCGGGATGTTGAAAACACCCGGTGAGCTGGGGGCCGACATCGTGGTCGCCGAAGGGCAGCCGCTGGGGATCCCGCTGCAGATGGGCGGGCCGTGGTGTGGGCTGATGGCCGCGAAGCAGGCCCTCGTCCGCCGCATGCCGGGGCGGGTGGTAGGGCGGACCGTGGACCGCAGTGGTCGGCCGGCCTATTGCCTCACCCTCCAGGCCCGCGAGCAGCACATCCGGGGGGCCAAGGCGACCAGCAATATCTGCACTAATCAGGGTCTGCTGGCCTTGCGGGTGGCCATACATACCGCCGCGCTGGGCAGGTCCGGCATCGCTCAGGTAGCGCGGATGTGCTTCGACAAGGCCCACTACGCCGCCCGGCAGATAGCCAACCTGCCCGGCTATGCGCTGCCGTATTCGGGGCCGTTCTTCAAGGAGTTCGTGGTCAAGTGTGCGGCGCCGGTGCCCAAAGTCGTCGCCGCCTGCCGGGCGGAGGGCATCTTGGCCGGAGTGGCGCTGGGCGATTTCTATCCCGCGATGAGTGATTGTCTCTTGGTCGCCGTGACCGAGAAACGCACCCGCCCGGAGATAGACTGTTTCGTGGATGTCTTGAAGAAGGTGTAAGCGATCCCCGGCGCCTGGGGATCAGTTGTGGATGACCAACGATGACTCGAATAGGGCCTGATCGTGGTGAGCCGTTGATCTTCGAGAAGAGCATGCCCGGGGCCTGCGCCGTGGACCTGGGGCTCAGCGGCGTGCCGGCCGCCGATCCGAAGGAAACCGTGCCCGCGGCATTACTGGCCGACCAGCCGCCGCCGTTGCCCGAGCTGGGCGAGTTGGAGGTCGTGCGGCACTATTCCCGGCTCGGCGGGCGATTGTTCAGCGTCGATGCCAACTTCTATCCCCTGGGTTCGTGCACCATGAAGTACAACCCGCGGGTCAACGAGTGGGCCGCCGGGCTCCCCGGCTTCACCGCCTTGCACCCCTTGCAGTCGGATGAGGACCTGCAGGGCATGCTCGAGCTGCTCTACAACTTGCGCGTGTTCCTCGAGGAAATCGCCGGCCTGGACGAGGTCTCCCTGCAGCCCGCGGCCGGGGCCCACGGCGAGATGGCCAGCTTGATGATCATCAACGCCTATCACGCCGACCACGGCGGGATGCGGCCCAACGTCCTCACCCCCGACACCGCCCACGGGACCAACCCGGCAAGCTGCACGATCTGCGGTCGTAATGCCGTCCCGGTCAAGAGCCGCCCGGATGGGCTGGTCGACCTGGACGATCTCCGGTCCAAGGTGGATGACGACACCGCCGCCCTGATGATCACCAACCCCAACACCGTCGGCAAGTTCGAGGCCCAGGTCGCCGAGATGGCCAACATCCTCCACCGTCACGGGGCCATGCTCTATCTCGACGGGGCCAACATGAACGCCATCCTGGGCATCGCCCGGCCTGGTGATTTCGGCGTCGACCTCATGCACTACAATACCCACAAGACCTTCAGCACGCCCCACGGCTGCGGCGGCCCGGGGGCCGGGCCCATCGCCGTC
>CAZFMS010000495.1:224-2042 GCA_964520125.1 uncultured Planctomycetaceae bacterium | reverse complement strand
TCTCTCTCTCTCTCTCTCTCTCTCTCTCTCTCTCTCTCTCTCTCTCTCTCTCTCCGTTATATACTTAGTATAACATAAACCAACCACATGTTTCTCCGCAGAATATTGCCCATTGAAAGACTTGATGACAAGTGCCACAAATACTGACGTCACCATCACACCAAGTGCTGGTGACCCCAATCCATCCAATCTAGTTGCTATCTTGAGTGACAAAAATGATGCTACAATTTGGTCCCCAAGTAGTTCCAACCCCAAACTCACCATCACAATCACGCAATCTGGCATTGATCAACAGATAGTTGAAATAACTGTGAAGTCTGGTACGATGACCATACCGATCACAGTAGTAATTTACAATGCAGCTGGACAGGAAGTTACAAAGAAAGTAAGCATCATATTTATGCAGTTGTTTGTATATACTGATTTAATGTCATTGTCATTATTATCATGAAGTGCTAATTATAATGCACAATGTAATGTATGTCCATCAGTTATAATATAAATCACATTCTTTTCATTCATCAGGATTCCACGACAAATGTAGCTCTAATATTCTCAACAACTAGTAATGTTGTAGAAGGTGTAACTGCTGTTATTGAGTTACGCCCACAAACTACTGATGGTCCTATTGAGATCACAGATGTAGATGTTAAGGTTTGTGCTGAAGGTAAATATCAACCAATTGTTACATCCAGGTTTAGTCCCAGTTGGTATCATTTATATAAATTCATGTAGATACTGTTATATTGAAGATATTGTTCTTGGTTATCTCTCTCTCTCTCTCTCTCCGTAATATACTTAGTATAACATAAACCAACCACATGTTTCTCCGCAGAATATTGCCTATTGAAAGACTTGATGACAGGTGCCACAAATACTGACGTCACCATCACACCAAGTGCTGGTGACCCCAATCCATCCAATCTAGTTGCTATCTTGAGTGACAAAAATGATGCTACAATTTGGTCCCCAAGTAGTTCCAACCCCAAACTCACCATCACAATCACGCAATCTGGCATTGATCAACAGATAGTTGAAATAACTGTGAAGTCTGGTACGATGACCATACCGATCACAGTAGTAATTTACAATGCAGCTGGACAGGAAGTTACAAAGAAAGTAAGCATCATATTTATGCAGTTGTTTGTATATACTGATTTAATGTCATTGTCATTATTATCATGAAGTGCTAATTATAATGCACAATGTAATGTATGTCCATCAGTTATAATATAAATCACATTCTTTTCATTCATCAGGATTCCACGACAAATGTAGCTCTAATATTCTCAACAACTAGTAATGTTGTAGAAGGTGTAACTGCTGTTATTGAGTTACGCCCACAAACTACTGATGGTCCTATTGAGATCACAGATGTAGATGTTAAGGTTTGTGCTGAAGGTAAATATCAACCAATTGTTACATCCAGGTTTAGTCCCAGTTGGTATCATTTATATAAATTCATGTAGATACTGTTACATTGAAGATATTGTTCTTGGTTATCACAATGACATTTGTTTCATGATATTCAGGTGAATCAACAACGGCATCATCGGGAACTCCAACAACAAGTAGTTCAACAAATGGTTAGTCTCTTCTCTCTCTCTCCCACTCTCTCAGCAAGCAATTGGTATCATTTATATACATTCATGTAGATACAGTTATATTAAAGAGATTGTTCTTGGTTATCACAATGACATTTGTTTCATGCTATTCAGTTGAAGTAACAACAGCATCATCAGGAACTCCAACAACAAGTAGTCCAACAAATGGTTAGTCTCTTCTCTCTCTCTCCCACTCTCTCAGCAAGCAATTGGT
>CAZFMS010000495.1:0-124 GCA_964520125.1 uncultured Planctomycetaceae bacterium | reverse complement strand
ATGCTATTCAGTTGAAGTAACAACAGCATCATCAGGAACTCCAACAACAAGTAGTTCAACAAATGGTTAGTCTCTCTCTCTCTCTCTCTCTCTCTCTCTCTCTCTCTCTCTCTCTCTCTCTCTC
>CAZFMS010000494.1:0-2043 GCA_964520125.1 uncultured Planctomycetaceae bacterium | reverse complement strand
TAGGGTGGTTTACCTCATGTGGGTATGCGCCATGTCATGCTTAAAGTGCTCTAGATGTCGTCGGGTCCATGCCTCGCGCGAATATGGGCCGGTGACAATCCGCCGCCAAGGGTTACAATGTTCCCATGACTGCCGTACGCGTACTGGTTCTTCGGGCCGCCGGGATAAACTGCGACCAGGAGACCGCTCGGGCCTGGGAGATGGCCGGCGCTCGGGCCGACCGCCTGCACGTCAACCGACTCCTCGAAAGCCCCCAGACATTGACCGCCTATCAAATCCTGACCGTCCCCGGCGGGTTCAGCTACGGCGACGACATCGCCGCCGGCAAGATCCTGGCCAACCAGCTCGCCCATCATCTCGGTGACGCCATCAACTCGTTCGTCGATCGCGGCGGGCTGGTCCTGGGCATCTGCAACGGCTTCCAGGTCCTGGTCCGGCTCGGCCTCTTGCCGGGCGCCGGCGGCGACGTGCCGGTCACCCTGACCCTCAACGACTCCGGGCGCTACGAGGACCGCTGGGTCCGGCTGCAGGTGGACACCGTGCATTGCCCCTTCCTCACCCGCGGCGAGTTCTACGAATTCCCCGTCGCCCACGCCGAGGGCAAGATCGTCGTCGCCCAAGGAGAATCGGGCCTGGCACGGCTGGCAAAGCGGGGACGCATCGCCTTGCGCTACGTAGCCCCCGACGGCGGCGAGCCGCGATACCCCCAAAACCCCAACGGCAGTGCTGGAAACGTGGCCGGCCTGACCGACGCCACCGGTCGGGTGCTCGGCTTGATGCCCCATCCGGAACGCAACATCCTCCCCACCCATCGACCCGGCTGGACCGGCGATTCCAATGCTGAAAACGACGGTTGCCGCTTCTTTCGCCGGGCTGTCGCTGCCCTCTCTTGAGCGCCGCACGCCGCCAACAGGCTGATACCGCGGCCTTGCCGCCGGCCCCTTCTCCAGCGCCGTCGACCGGCACGAAGATAGAACTTCGCCGCAACCCGGAACATCTATCACCAAACAACGCCCCATGATCCGATCCGTTCTTTAATGTGGGTCACTCTTGCGATTCGCCGAGTAGCGCCTCCACGAAAGAGGCATTCGCCCGGTTGCCCGACGGCGCAACTTCCTTCTTCGGTTGCGACTTGTGGCGCTATCGCCCAACGTGGTAGAATCTGGGGACAACACCGTAATAACCCGGCAAGGATGCTGAACATGTCTTCGAACATACGCCCTACTCCATACCTCCTCCTCGTCGTCGCCCTCACCACAACCGCCTGCAACCAGAAGCCCCCGCCCTTTGAGGCCAAAGACCCTATCGCTCGCGCCGACCGAGACGCCTACTTCAACCAGCCCGACGCCAACCCCCGGTGGGCCGATGATCTCCCCGGCCGTGCCCAGCCCACGGCAGACTCGAACCCCCAACCACGAACCGAGCAAGGCGACCCCCTTCACTACTTCACCAACCAGAAGCTGGTCATGATCCATCGCCCCACCGGTTACTCCTCGAAAGAAATCTCCCCTTCCGCCATCTGGTGGACGGACAACAACGGCTTTCACTGGCAACTCGCCGGGTACTTCAACAGGCATCAGCAATCCTTCCCCTTCGAGGTCGAGGAGGACGGAGACTACGGCATTCGATTCGTCGGACCCGGTAAGATGCCGGCCATGAACTCCCCGGCCCTGCCCGACCGGGTCTACCACGTTGACACCCGAGCCCCCACCGTCCAGATCGACGTCCAGCCGATGCAAGCCATCTATCAACCCGGACAATCCATCACCATCTCCTGGCAGGCCGACGATTATCACCTGGCCGACTACCCGGCTTCGGTCAAGATGCTGGTAGACTTCGCCACCGACCAGCCCAGGATCATCGAACTGCAGCGCGATCTGGCCGGCCGGGATTCAGTCAGCTATCGCCTGGCGCCGGACTTGTCCGATCACGAGATCCGCTTCCGCGTCGATACCCAAGATCGAGCCGGCAACCTGGGGATGATCTACGGTCATGCCTTTCGGGTCGTCGGCCAAGCAGTTGCCGACGCCGGCGAACTGGAGG
>CAZFMS010000493.1:0-2053 GCA_964520125.1 uncultured Planctomycetaceae bacterium | reverse complement strand
TGCTGTTATTCGACTTATAACCGGACAGTAGTGGGCTTGTCCGCCAGTGTCTTGCTGGACAGAAGCACTGGCAGCGAGCTGCCAGTGGCACCCAAGATGTTCAGTATTTAACGCTCGGAGTAGTAACTGAAAGGCCCGCACCGGCGACGCACCGATAGGACTGAAGTCAGTATCGCATTTCTGGCAGAAGGGGATGTCAAGGGGCGGCTGCCCCGAGAGGCGGCGAAGCCGGCCCTGGTCGACGTCCACTCCCAGTCCAGGACCGGTCATCGGTTTCCAACACCCCCCCAGGCCGAATCTGAGGGCCGGCCTGGTGATGTCCTCCGATAGGAGGAATCGCCCGAAGCTGCCTTCGGCGAAGCGAACGCCCGGCACCATTTGCAGAAACCAGCGCCCGGCCGCCGAGAGTATGCTCGTCTCGCCGACCATGCAGCCGAGCTGGCAGTCGATCTGGTGGCGCCGGGCCAGACAGGCCAGGCGCAGCGCGGGGATCAGGCCGCCGTTCTTGCTGATGCGGATGTTGAACCAACTCGCCCCGCGATGAACGATCAGGGCTTCGGCGTCGTCGAGAGTGACCAGCGATTCGTCGGCCGCCAGCGGCAGAGTGGTGCGCCCGGCCAGCTCGCCCCAGGCCCGCGGGTCTCCTTTAGCCAACGGCTGTTCCACGCAGGCGATGGGCAACTCCTGCCAAGCTCGCAGACGATCGGCGGCCTGATCCAGGGTCCACGCCCCATTGGCGTCGAGCCGCAATGTGGTGCGGCCCTTGGTCAGGCCGCGCCCAAGCGTCCGGATCGCCGCTCGCAGCCGCGGTTCGTCGCCGTCGTCGCCGACCTTGAGCTTGAAGTGGCCCAACCGCAGCAAGCGCATCTTGCGAATGGCCCACGGGACTCGCTCAGCCTCCATGCCGGCAACGACGCCGCCGAATCTTGCCGTAGCTCCGCTGCCCGGGGTACCCAGCCAGGATTCGCCCAGCCAGCCGGCGACGGACTCGATGCTGCGGCCAAACGATCGGCTGTAGGCGTCCAGCAGGGCCAGCTCGACCGCGGCCCGGGCGGCGGTGATCACCCGGCCTGGCGGATCGGTCAACGGCAGGTTGGCCGCGGCCTCGATGGCTTCGCCGAAGCAGGCCGGCCGCAGATCGACCAGCAGGGGCACGAAGAGGTCGCGGATGGTGGCCACCGCATCCTCGTGGGATTCGCCGGTGACGTAGGTGCGGGGGTGAGTCTCGCCGTAGCCGACGGTGTGGTCGGCCAGTTCGATCGAGACGACAATCGGTTCGGCGCAGGCCCGCTCGGCCACCGCATGGCGAAACTTCTGACGCATCGGTATGGCGAGCCGCCAGATGGTGAGCTGCGAGACGGGCATGGGCTTGGTCATCGAGAGTATTCTACGACGGGGTAATTGGTGGGGCAAAGCAGATCGCCCCCGTCAGCCGCCCCATCCCGGCTGGTGGAATCGTCGCCCGACCGCATCCATCGGTCTATTTGCCTCCCCACGCCGAAGCGGTTATATGCTCACCTCTTCCCTTGATCCGCAGGCGGCTGGCCGCAGCCCTGAATAGGAATAGCACATGCCAGGATCGAAGCCGGCATCGACCGCAGGAAAGGCCCCGCTCGTCGGCCAGCATCCCCCGGGATTCCGCCGGCGCCGCGTGCAGAACTGGTTCCTCCTGGGCCTGACCTACGCCTCTTACTATCTGTGTCGCTACAACCTGGGCATCGTCGCCCCGGAGTTCAAGGAGTCCCTGGGCTTCTCCAATCTGCAGTATGGGGCCATTGACGCTTCCCGTAACTGGGCCTACGCCATCGGCCAGTTCGTCAACGGCCTCTTCACCGACAAACTGGGCGGCAAGCAGGCCATGACCATCGGGGCCGTCGGCACGGTCCTCCTCAATCTGTTGTTCGGTCTTACCGCTTGGTCAAACATCGGCTGGCTCTTCTTGGCCTTGCTGCTCATCCGCATGGCCGATGGCTATATGCAGGCCTTCGGAGCCCCCGGCATGGTGAAGATCAATACGGCCTGGTTTCAGCGCCGGGAGCGGGGCCTCTTCGCC
>CAZFMS010000492.1:0-2075 GCA_964520125.1 uncultured Planctomycetaceae bacterium | reverse complement strand
AGACACCTGGCATCGGAGCAGCCCTCTCCGGTAGCGCAAGCTCCTAGGCCCGACCTCGGAGCCAAGTCTCCCGCCGCGGTGAAGCCGGAGAGCAAGACGGACGCCCTGGCAATAAGTCAACCGCCGCCTCCCGAAGCGGCCAACGAGGAAGACGGCCCCCCGTTGAAGGCGGATCCCACGATCGTGTCTCACCCCGACGAAGTAGCCGTTTCTCAGGTCGACGCCGAGGTATCGGCCGACCACCCCGCCGAGGCGAGTACCGCCACCTCGGGGCGCCATCAGACGCTGTTGACGGTGTTGGAGAGCGAGTTGCGGTCTCTGCTGCAACGGCCAATGACCGAGCAGGATCCCGGTACCTTGATTCCCCGCTATGAGGCGATCGCCTCTCAGACGGAAGAGTCCCTGCCCGCCCGGATTGCCCGGATTCGGATCGGACAGTTGAACGATCTGATAGAACTGCGTTCGCAGCGTGCCAGCATCCTCAACGAGGTGGATGATCTGGACGCCTTTCGCTCGCGGATGGCTGCCGAGCGTATGAAAATCATGCGCCGCCGGGTGGAGGCGGCCATGGAAGAGTACGATCTGGAGGGAGAGCTGCGGCAGAGCTACGCCTTCGCTCCCGAGAAAAGGCGCTATCGCCTGGTCGACCCCCAAGCACACACCACCATTGCCTATGTGGACATCCCCCGTTCCGTCGGCGTGGACACCAAGCAGATGATCGGGCGCCTGGTGGGAATCCGCACGGCGGGTCAGCGGCTCAGTTCGTCCGCCCGAGTGCCCATCGCGGTGGCCGCAAGCGTGGTCGACTTGACGCCCCGGGCCTCTGCCCAGCCTGCCACCGGCGCGGGGCATATCTCCGGGACCGCAAATAATCTCGCCGAGAACGTCAATACCATTCCTGAAGCGGCCCCGACCGGCGCGGGTGATCTGTCCTCGCAGGGACCGGCGGTCGCGGGTGGCTCCTCCTTGGAGGATGATGAGTAGGCTGCCGCAAGCCTCGCCTCCTCCAATCGGCCATCTTCAGCACAGTGATCGGGTGAAACCGTGTACTATTTCGTCATAGGTGACGACGGCGGTCGCTACGGCCCGGCGGACATCGACACCCTGGTCGCCTGGGTTGCCGAAGGCCGGATCGTCGCCTCGACCATGCTGATTGACCGTGGCACGGAGGAGCAGGTGCGGGCGGACTCCTTGTCCGCCGTCGCCGCGGCCATTCGGCGGCTTTCCGGCCAACCAGTCGAAGTGGTCGTAGAGCGAGACCGGCCCGAGCCCGGCAACCGGCCCAGGCCTCCCCAGGCCGGCAAAGACGACGCCGTCGGCAGCATGCCTCCACCGCTTCCCGGGGTGCCGCCGATCCCTCTGGCCCGTCCGCCGGTCAGCCCCCATGCTCCGGGGAGCGGCCGGGTAGGCCACCGAAGCAAGGTGGTCGCCGGCCTGCTGGGCATCTTCCTGGGCGGCCTGGGCATCCATCGCTTCTACCTGGGTTACACGGGTATCGGTCTGTTGATGCTCGTATTGTGCGTTCTTGGCGGGTCAGTAGGGCTGGTGTGCATTCCAGTCCCTTGCGTTGGTGGCGGTTTCGTCTGGCTGTGGGGACTCGTCGAGGGCATCATCTGCCTGTGTGGGGGAATGCGCGACGCGGATGGACTGGAGCTGCGCGGCTAGCCGTGGCCCTGTCGTCTGGGCGGTACGCGGTCGACTGGGGCAGCGCCTTCTCGGCGGCGGTTCGCAGGCCCGGGCTCATGAGCGACGATTCTGAGACGCGGGCCTGCTCTCGGAAACACGGCAGACTTTACTCGGCAGGTAGGTGGCCCGGGCTGCCGGTAGCCTTGAGCCACTCCAGCATGTCCGAAACGCTGCCCTGGGCCAGGGCGATAGAGGTATCCGCGGCGCCGTAGTAGAGATTCAGGGTGTCGCCGTTCAGGGTGTAGCCACAGGGGAAGACCACGTCGCCCACGTCGCCGGTCCGCTCGTATTCCGTCTCCGGCCCGAACAACCAGTTGTCGCTGCGGAGCAGGCACTTGGTGGGATTCTCCAAATCGTGCAGGGCCTGGCCGAGGCGATAGATGCAGGTC
>CAZFMS010000491.1:0-2082 GCA_964520125.1 uncultured Planctomycetaceae bacterium | reverse complement strand
GCGATTCTCGCCCTGCCCGGCTACGACTGGATCGCGTTCTCCTCGGTCCACACGGTACACGGCTTCTTCGATCGTCTGTTCGCCTTGGGCCGAGACGCCCGGGCCCTGGCCGGTTGCCGGGTCGCCGCCGTCGGGCCGATCACCGCCAAGGCCTTACGCAACCGCGGCGTAAACCCCGAACTCGTCCCTCGGCCCCATTCCGCCGCCGCCCTGGCCAAGGACATCCTCGAGGGCCCCCCCGGCCGGCCGGGCCGAGTGCTCTGCCTGGGCGGAGACCAATCTTGCTCAGCGATGGTCGAACCGTTGCGCCAAGCCGGCGCGGTAGTGGACGAATGCCAGACCCACCTCATCGAGGTCCTGACGCCCCCGGAAGCCGTCCTGCCCACCATCCGCCAGGGATGCGACGCCATCCTGTTCTGCAGCCCCCGGGCCGCCCGAAGATTCGCCGAGCTGCGCCTGGAAACCGCCAATGCCCCAATCGCCTGCCTCGGCCCATCCACCGCCGAGGCCGCCCGCCAGGCCGGTCTGACAGTCGACCTAGTCGCCGAAGAGCACACCGACACGGGCCTGGTGGCCGCGCTGGGGGCGTATCTCGCTGAGCGCGTCGCCCCCGGGCGTTCGGGCCCCACTTGATGAACCGACTCCTGGCCCTCCCGCAGCCCTCATCCCGGCACGCTGGGGCCGGCCAGACGCCACCTGCCAGTCTCCCAGACGCCGCCGAGTTCAAGTCAGCCTCGACCTGGTTCGATAATCGTACGTGTTCTCCATCCCCCCAACCCAGGCCTGCCCCCCGCCATCCGCAGCAGCGTCTGCCAGGCAGCCCGAAGCTCGCCGGGCCCGCTCCCGGAGGCCGACATGACTTTCCAGCCAGGTCTTCCACTGAGGCTTAGCAACCGAGAGTTCCCCCAGACTCCGATCGGGCTCCAGACCATGGGCTGCGCCATGCCCGAAGCCCACCACTACCACAATTGGGTGTTCGACTCCTTCGGCGACCTCCTGCCCTCGGGCGGTCGCACCCTCGAGATCGGCACCGCCTACGGCATCTACACGCCGCGCCTGCTGGAACACGGCCCCGTGGTGGTCACCGATCTCGACCCGTCGTGCCTGGAGGCGATCCGCCGGCGTTTGGGCGGGCCCAACCTGGAGTGCCTGGTACTCGACCTGGAGAACCAGGCCCACTTCACACCCTTCCGAGCAGCCCCCTGCGACAGCGTCGTGTGCCTCAACGTCCTCGAGCACGTCCGCGACGACGGTCTGGCCGTCCGCCACATGGCAAATGCCCTATGCCCCGGCGGCCGGCTGATCCTCTACGTTCCCGCCATGCCGATCCTCTACGGCACCATGGACCAGGTCGCCGGGCACTTTCGGCGCTACACCCTTCGCTCGCTGTCCACGCTCCTCGAAATGGCCGGCCTGGACATCGTCCGGGCCAAGTACCAAAACTCGGTAGGGGCCCTGGGTTGGTGGGTGAACGGCCGAGTATTGAAACAGCGGCAGCTCTCATCCCAGAGCGTGTCCCGACAGATCCGCATCTTCGACCGCTACATAGTGCCCATATCCCGCCTGCTTGACGTCCTGGCGAGCCCCTTCTTCGGGCAATCGATTCTCATGGTCGGACAGAAGCGTTGAGGTAGCGCCGACATGCTCATCCCCAAACAAACCGTGAGCGACGACCCGGACAACCCAACCGCCGTCCTCGATCATCCGCCGAGGTCCTCCCCGACGGCACCGGACTGCCCCGAGTCAAGCGCCGGTCGGCTCGAAAGCGAGTGGCTCGAGCAGTGGCAACTACTGGCCGACGACGCCCCGGTCCCTTGGCTCTTCCAGGATTGGATTCACCCCAACACCATGGATGTCTTTCGAGACCGGGAGGTCCTGGAAGCCGGCTGCGGGGCCGGGCACCAGATGGCCCTGGTCCAGCCCCAGGCCCGACGCCTGGTAGGCATCGACATGAGTGCTGACGCGGTGGCCCGTCGTCGCTTTGCCGCCCATGCGAACATCGAGGTCCGCCAGGGCAACATCCTGACCTACCACACCGCCGAGCGCTTCGACGTGGTCTACTGCGTAGGCGTCCTGCACCAC
>CAZFMS010000490.1:0-2098 GCA_964520125.1 uncultured Planctomycetaceae bacterium | reverse complement strand
CCGATCTCAACGACTTCCTGACCGAGTACTCCATCTGGGACGAACTCGTGGTCGCCACGGACATCACTGATGCCTGGGCGATCGTCGGCCAGGGGGGTATCGGCGGGAGGATGCACGCCTTTCTGCTCAGGCCGGCGGTGCCGGGGGATCTCGACTGCGACGGCCTACTGACCAACGATGATATTCCCGCGTTTGTCCGGGCCCTGAGCGATCCGGAGGGCTACGCGATGACCTTTCAGGACTGCGATATCAACCTGGCGGACATGAACTGGGACAACTCCATCAACGGAGGCGACCTGCACCCGTTCGTGGATGCGCTATTGACGCCGTAGCGACGCCGGTCCATCCGGGCCGGGTTCGAGGTCCAGAGCTTTCTGCCGACGTTCGGCGGTTTTCATTAGGAGGTTTACCGTGAAGAGCTTCAAGACATCCGGTCTGATTGAGCCCCTGTTTGCCGTGGCGACAACCTGCACTTTGTTGGCCCTGTTGTTAATGGGTCGGTCCTCGATCCAGGAAGCGGCCCATCGGAGGGCCTGTGCCTCGAATCTCCGGAAGATCGGCCAGGCCATGTACATCTATGCCCAGGACGAGCCGCAAGTCTTTCCGGCCATCGCTGAGACGTACATGGGTTTCTGGAACCTGCACCTCTTCTTCCCCCAGGATCGCACCACTGTCCCCTCGACGACCGGCGTCCCCTCGCCGACCGTCGACCTGTGGGCCCTGGTTCGGGCCGGCACGGTGGCCCCCAAGCAGTTCATCTGCCCCAGCACGACCGACGTGCCTGATCCTGCGCAAGACACCATGGCCTATTATGACTTCCTCTCGATGGCCAACCTGAGCTACGGATACCAATACCAGCACGACCCCAACCGTGCCGTCATCGGCCTGACCGCCGAGCCGACCTTCCCCGTCCTGGCAGACGCCAATCCGTACGTCAAGGGCGGCGTTGGAGGCGTGACCCTTCTGCAGGACCGCTTCTCAGAGTACCGTGGCAACAGCGCTAACCACGCCAACCGCGCAGGGCAGAACGTCCTCTTCCAGGACGGCCGCGTGGTCTTTGAGAGGGGCCCTGACGTCGGTCTGCCCGGAAACATCGCCTCTATACTCCAATCGCTTTCGCGCGGCCGAGATCACTGCTACACCGTCCACGGCTCCGGCACGGGTGCTCCTGTGGACTACGGCGTTCTGCCTCCCATTTGGTGGGACCCGGAGGTCACCGGCACGCTCAACCTTGGGGGCCGATCAGATGCCTGCCTGGTCCCGTGAAGAGGGATCGTGAATCGGCCGGGCCCCCACCTGGGTCACAGCAGAGGTTGTGTAGACGACCCCAGCCTGCGAGCAAGCCGCCTCCGGCAATCCACCGCCTCCGGCGATGAACCTACCGGCTGTCCACCGTCCGGTGTGATCCTCTTCCCGCATCGGGGAGAATTTAGCCCCCGGGTCGGGGCAGCAGGGGTCAGCCGGCAGAAAAAAAAGTGGCATTTGCCGGTATTTGCCGGAATTTGGGAGGGGCAAGTTTTCAGTCATCAGTTTTCAGTAATCAGTAATCGTTGATCGGCCAGGGGGCTTTTATTCTCCAGGGGGGCGGCATTTTTTTCACCCCGGGGGGACGGGCATACGGCGGGCAACAAAAAAAAGTGCAAACGCCCGCAAACGCCCGCAAAGTCTCGGCCCCCGCGGCTGAGGGGCGCACAATCCCTGTCGATCGCCTGCTCTGACAGCGGTGGCGACATCCGTAAGGCTCCTTTGCTCTATACAACCAGTAGTCTTGCTCCCCGTTCTCTGTGGGAGCGGATGGCGGTGCGTTTGTCTTCCTTGACCCCGTACTGATCGATGACCCATTCGATGGCGCTGCGGCTGCCGAGGCGGTATTCGAAGACCTCTGGCGGGATGCGGGCCAACGTGAGCGAGTCTGGGCTGCCATGAGCGTCGGCTAGAGCTTAGTGCCTTGTGTCGCGCGGCGGATTCGGGTCGTTTCCGTAGCTATCCGAGTCGCGAATCTGGCCATTCGGCCGGTGGATGACGAGCTCGGTCTGGTGCGTTCTAGAGCGGTTTAACTTTGCTTGTAGGCATAACCACAGGACTCGAACCAGCCGTG
>CAZFMS010000489.1:0-2111 GCA_964520125.1 uncultured Planctomycetaceae bacterium | reverse complement strand
ACTTACTTACTGCTCAGGCGGCATCCGGCATGGAGAAGGCGTGAACTTAATACAGGCTTTTATGCGGAACGTGGGAACTTGTCGCTCCAATATTAAGAGAGAAGCTCAAGTAGAGGTCCTACAAGGGTTAGAGTATCAATGTGGAGCACAAGGGCGGATGATCCCGTAGTAGTGACGAAGGCTCTGTAATGGAGTTGGAGCAAAGGGGATCGGTTATCCGGTTGAAATTAATAACCAACTATGAAAATAGGAGGAGTCTTTGAAGACAACAAAACCATTTGAAATTTCTAAGTATGCCGTATGGACGGCTTGGGAACGTGTTAAAGCTAACAAAGGTGCTGCAGGCATCGATAGCGAAACAATAGAACAATTTGAAGAGAATCTGAAGGACAACCTTTACAAGCTCTGGAATCGAATGTCGTCGGGGACCTATTTTCCACCTCCAGTCAAGACGGTAGCAATACCGAAGAAAGGTGGAGGAAAAAGAAAACTAGGAATTCCGACTGTAGCGGACAGAATCGCCCAGATGGTGGTCAAGCTATATTTTGAACCTTTAGTAGAGCCCATATTTCATGAGGACTCTTATGGCTATAGGCCAAACCGAAGTGCCCATCAAGCGTTGGCAATAACTCGAAAGAGATGCTGGCGATATGATTGGGTTCTCGAGTTTGATATCAAAGGGTTATTTGACAATATCGATCAGGAACTGTTGATGAAAGCAGTTAGAAAGCACACGGAATGTCGATGGCATCTCCTTTACATAGAGAGGTGGCTAAAAGCGCCGATTGAACTAGAGAATGGGACATTGATAGAACGTGAAAAAGGTGTTCCACAAGGAGGAGTGATCTCACCTGTTTTGAGTAACTTGTTTATGCATTATGTGTTTGACAAATGGATGGAAAGAAACCATCCAAGAGTCCCTTTTTGTCGTTATGCTGATGATGGGCTTGCCCATCAACACAGTGAATTAGAAGCGGTTAAAATGAAAGATGCTTTGCAGAAGAGGTTTCAAGAATGTGGTCTTGAGATGCATCCAACGAAGACAAAAATTGTTTATTGTAAAGACGATGATAGGAGGGAAAGGCATCCTGAAACGAGCTTTGACTTTCTAGGTTATACATTTAGACCTAGAAGAGCAAAGAACTATAAAGGAAAGTTTTTCGTCACCTTTACCCCGGCAATGAGTGCTAAAGCAGGAAAAGCCATTAGACAAAAAGTAAGGGGATGGAAGCTGCATTTGCGCAGTGATAAATCCCTGGTCGATTTGTCACGGATGTTTAAATCAAACATTCAGGGGTGGATCAACTATTATGGTCGTTTTCGGAAATCGGGCATGTACCCGACGCTGAGGCATATTAATCGCAAGCTAAACCTATGGGCAATGAGGAAGTTTAAAAAGAAGAAAGGTCACAGAAGACGTGCAGAACATTGGCTTGGAAGGATTGCGAAGCAACAACCAGGACTATTTCCGCACTGGAAACTTGGCGTTCTACCAATGGTTGGATAATGGGAGCCCAATGAGCTGAGAGGTTCACGTTGGGTTCTGAGAGCAGCTGAGGGGGAAGTTCCCTTGGCTGACTTGCCGTGTGCCACGAATCTTGAAGCTGGGAAGCTTCAAGAATGCTGCATAAAAGATGAGGGAGGGCCCCTCGGAGTCGCTTTGTAAGAGGAGGCTTCAAACCGCCTTAAGCTGCGATGGTAAAGAGCCATGGTGGTGAGCGTTAAGGAAAAGGCAAAGCATGACTTTGTCAGGTAAGTATTAAGGAGACGAATGCAAATAAACCTTTGATGAACTGTCGTAAGCGTAGGGATGATGTCAAAACCGAGAGGGAGTCGTTAGCTCGGGATAAGTCTGAGAGGAACTTACTTACTGCTCAGGCGGCATCCGGCATGGAGAAGGCGTGAACTTAACACAGGCTTTTATGTGGAACGTGGGAACTTGTCGCCCTGATGCTAAGAGAGAAACTCAAGTAGAAACCCTACAAGAGTCTGAGTATCAATGCAGGGCACAAGGACGGACGATCCCGTAGTAGTGATGAAGGTTCTGTAATGGAACTGGAGCAAAGGGGATCGGTTATCCGGTTGAAATTAATAACCAACTATGAAAATAG
>CAZFMS010000488.1:0-2111 GCA_964520125.1 uncultured Planctomycetaceae bacterium | reverse complement strand
ACAAGCTGTGTTTGGCATTTGGAAACACGAGCGGCACAGCCGGCTCCAATCCTCGCTGTTTGTCGCTCATGACAGCCACTACCCGCAACCCCAGATCCGCAATCGTCTGCAAGAAGTTGATGAATGTCCCTTGATCCTGTTGACTCAACCACCCGCTACGCAGTGTCAGCCCAGTCTGCAATTCCCGCACCACCCACAACTGCGGCTCTCCACCTTCCGGCGCCAGTCCGTCCGTACTCAAGATCAGACCTGTTTGTTCCGATACAGCTTTCATTTCCTCCAGGTGTTGTCGCTCGTGGCAAGCCAACAAAGGCAAGTAACGCTCGTGGTAAAGCAGACGTACCTCCGATTCACAAATCTGAAGACGAGGATGCAGTGCTTCGTAAATGGCCTCGAAGCGCTCGTAATGCATCTGTCGCAACCATCCAATCTGCGCAATCACATCATATTGTATTGCTTCAGATGAAATTGGACAAATGCCTCAGTTGAGTTAGTATAGAAGACGGAGGTAGACGAAATGGCAAAGAAACGGAAGCAATACACAGCATCAGGGAAAGTGGCGATCCTTCGGCAGCATCTGCTGGATAGGACGCCGGTATCAGACGTCTGCGATCAACACGATCTACAACCCACAGTGTTCTACCGTTGGCAAAAGCAGTTCTTCGAACAGGGAGCCGTCGTGTTTGAGCGGCGGCAAGACACAGAAAAGAGTCGCCTGAAGCGCCAGGTGGAGCGGCTAGAAGAGAAAGCGCGCAAGAAGGACGAGGTGTTGGGCGAGCTGATGGAAGAGTACGTGACGCTAAAAAAAGAACTTGGGGCACCCTGAATGACGGCTGGGTGCCCAGAGAAACTCGCGATGCCGTTGTCGACATGGTCAGAGGGTGGTCGGAGAAGTCCGAGATTGGTGCGAGTCACCTCATCAGTTGGCTGGGCATAAGCAGAAGCAAGTACTACGATTGGAGCCAACGGTATGGACACGAGAATCAGCACAATGGCCAAGCCCCGCGGTCGTTTTGGTTGGAAGAGTGGGAGAGACAAGCCATCGTGGACTACTACCGGAAGCATCCAGGGGAAGGGTATCGCCGTTTGACGTATATGATGTTGGATGCAGACGTCGTGGCCGCCAGCCCGAGCAGCATCTATCGGGTGCTGAAACAGGCCGGAGAGATGAACAAGTGGGCCCAATCGCCATCCAAGAAGGGAAAAGGCTTCGATCAACCGACAAAACCGCACGAGCATTGGCACATTGACATCGCCTACATCAACATCTGTGGCACGTTCTACTACCTGTGCACTATTCTGGATGGGTACAGCCGTTACGTGGTGCATTGGGAAATCCGCGAAGCGATGACTGAAGCTGACGTGGAAATCGTCATCCAGCGTGCCAGGGAGAAATTCCCTGGGAAGAATCCCCGGATCATTTCAGACAACGGCCCTCAATTCATCGCTCGTGCATTCAAGGAATACGTCCGAATCAGCGGAATGACGCACGTTCGAACGGCACCTTACTACCCACAGAGCAATGGCAAGATTGAACGATGGCACAAGTCGTTGAAAACGGAGTGCATTCGACCAAAGACGCCACTTTCGTTGGCAGATGCCCGAAGGATCGTCAATCAGTTTGTAAAGTGCTATAATGAGCAGCGCTTACATAGCGCAATCGGCTACGTGCCACCCAAAGACAAGCTGCTGGGCAACGAGTCGATGATCTTTGCGGAGCGCAAACGCAAGTTGGAAGCAGCTCGCAGACGGCGTGCTGAGCGTCAGACAATGAGTGAAAACACGCTTGCTTTGGCCTTGCGCCGCCAGACAGCCGCTTGCGTGGCCGCAACATAGTGTCTTATTCCGGAATGGCAAATGTCCATTTCCCGCTGAACCAGTACACTTCCTCCCGTCGGTACGCTGGGATTTCGCGTTCAACAGTACGGAATTGTCCATTGGAAGGATCTCTTCAACCCTCGGCAGCAACTGGCTTTAAGAGTACTGCTAGAGAGAATCAAAGGTGTTTATGGACGGTTGCGGACAGATTGCGAATCAATTTTGGAAATAACTCGAAGAAACAGAAGTGGCTTTGAATGGGAATCCGATGCACTCGCTAAGACGATACAGGG
>CAZFMS010000487.1:0-2123 GCA_964520125.1 uncultured Planctomycetaceae bacterium | reverse complement strand
GTTCGCCAGCTCACAGTGATGCTCGAGTAGAGGGCGAAGAGCGACTTGGCATCAGCTTCCCTACGCCGCCGTAACCGCGCATGCATTCCATCGCGAAGGTAATCCCGGAGCATCTTAGCATCCCCGAGCGGCCGGCTGATTCGGCAAAAACTCGTGATCAAGAGCTCGTTGCTGATCTTGAGCAACCGACCTCGCTGGTTGATCTTCATGGTCTTCTGTGGCGGAGCGAGCTCGGCGAGCCGTTGTTCCAACGCATGGCGGTATTGGAGGCCCCGCAGCAATGGGCGAACGCCCACGCCGGCGATAATTTCGTAGTCCGCCAGGCGTGCGATTGCCTGCGCGATGTCGTCCCTCGTATACGTCCGGATGTCGCGCTGGCTCATGTCGAGCAGGACGATGACCTCGGGGTTGCTCTGCGGGAACGCGTGAACGAGCACGCGGCGCATTGTCTCCAGTTCGCGCGCGTTTTCCGCACGCTCGCGTTCGAAGGCGCGTCGGTGCGCCCTGATGACGACGGGCTCCGGGCGCATGGAGGCCTGGCGCCGAACGAGTTCGATTCGATCGCGTACCGCCTCCCGGGTCGGCCACAAAGTGAACGCGGTCATATGACGGCTTGCGCGCGCATCACCAAAGAGCGCGTTTCCGCGCCGTGCTGCACGACGGCGATGGTCGAGAGCTCCTTCCATCAGCTTGTTGACGCTGAGCCCACGGTGCCGAGTGAGTTCCTTCAGCCGACTGGCGGGCGCCGCTAACAGCGCATCGCGCTCCTGTTCATCGAAACAAGCTATCGGCCTTGGGGTTTGCATCGGTCAAGTATGCACTTCCAGCCCGCACGACTTTCTATCGCCGCGGCGAGGATGCTGAGATACTCGTCACTATCGACGCGGTCGTCACCGGGAGCGTGACTTCTGGTGAGCTCACCGAAGAGCTGTCTACGCTGTTCACGGCCTCTGCCTTTCTCCACGAGGCAAGAATAGGATTCGCACGCGTACGCAAACGTCTCGCGTTTCTTGAAGTCGATGTCCAGCAACCACTCTCGGCGACGGGTGGCGGGTAGCCCGACCGTCTCGCGCTTGCAATTGTGAAATATGTGCGCAGCCTCGTGAACGATATAGTCGGAGAATGGCTCGGGATTCTCGAAGTAGGCCCCTGTGACGAAGCAGGTCGTTCCCTCGCTCAGGCCCACCACGGCGGGATCTGACGACAACCGTTCAGCTCCGAGATCCGCGAGATAGGCATCGGCGAGATTCCGAACAGTGCTGAGCCAGGAACCCGTGCGGATGATGCGCCGGATGCTGGCCGGTGTGAGGAACACCACCGAACGCTCGAGCACGGCAAGCACCGCCGGCTGCTCGACGCGAGGAAAGAGCCCCCGCACCATTGGACCGACTTTCGAGCGTGTCAGCGACACGACATCTGCGTGGGCGAGACGAGGGCGTCGCGCCACCTTCGCCTCACGGGCGCAGAGTTCGGCTTCGAGTGCACCCCGTAATGCCGCGTTGCCGGCCTCGACTTGCTCGACGACAGTGGCACCCGACCACGAACCGAAGACCGGGTCATGCTCTCCGGACTCGAGGAAACGTGCAATGTCATCAGCTGGCGTACGGGCGTTCATAGGCCTAGGAAATGATGCTCTTCCAACCGCTGGAGTCAACATGCCGATACTCCGCGTCCCGAGCTGCCGGGGCCGCATCGTCACCTGGAAGCCGAGTGCCGCAATAGGGACAGTGTGCAATCCCGACGACCGTGTACCAAATCGTATCCCCCACTGTCTCCAGGTAATGATTCTCTTCGAGGTCCTTGTCAGTCGCCTCCCGCCGCACCACCAGGCACCATGACCAGTGGTCTCCATCAAGATACTGGTCGGCGGAGACGACCAAGACACCTTCTGGCGGAAGGCGGTCGCAACGATGCTCCAAGTACTGCGTGTCTGTCATCGCGGGGAAAGCCTATCGCGGTGCACGATCGTCCCCCGAAGCTCCGTACTGGACCTCGTAGCCAGCGGTGCCTCCGCCAGGATCTCGAGCCTCGCGTCGTCGAAGCCTTCGCCGATGTACCGCCCGGTCGCCAGCACGAGCCGCTCCTCCATTCCAGGTATTTCCTTCAATGCCGTCAAGGTCTCC
>CAZFMS010000486.1:0-2125 GCA_964520125.1 uncultured Planctomycetaceae bacterium | reverse complement strand
AACGCGCCCATAAGTACCGCAATACCATCGCCGCTTAGTTCACGGCGTTGCCCGGTAGGGGCGGAGGAAGCTCCTCGCACGCATCCGCCTGCTCCGCCCATTCTAATGATAGCGTTCGTCATACTCGATACCGTGAGCCTTCAACAACTCGATGAACTCCCCCTCGAAGGATCTCCCTCGATGGTGCTGCACCTGATTCCGAATGTAGCAGTCAACAGAGCCGGGCCGTGTCGGCCCGGTCCGGCTTGGCACAAGCCGGCTCTGGTTCCGTTTTCGTCCGCCACGGTCTCGGCGGATCAACAGATGGGCCGGATGGCCCATCTTACCGCTTCCGAGAGTCTCCCCGTCTACTTCCGCCCTCCGTATAGACTCTTCAACAACCGCACTTGCCCCGCGTGATACACGTCGTGCATCGCCACGCCTTGGATCAGGCGTCCATAAGTCGTCTTGCTGCCGGCCGGCATCTTGTTCAATCGACTCGCCGGCAGGCCGGCGGCCGCGGCCCGGAGCAGGGCGTGCTCCTGGTCCAGCAGCCGAACATAGCCCTTCCAATCCGCGCCGGTCAGTTTCGCCGGCAACGCAAACCAGTTGCTGCCTTTCAAAGTGAACGAACCGCGCTTCTCGCCGAGGATGCGCCGGCGAATCGAGTACTTCCAATAAGCCGCGTGCAGGGCGATCTCCGCAATGCTGTGCCGCTGACGATGCGGCCGCCATCCGGCCTCGGCCGGCGGGACGCTGCGCACCGACCCTCGGAGGTTCGGCCCGTGCCACGCCGTCTTGTTGTAGGCCTCGTCCAACATCCCCAGCAAAACTGCGGTCTGCGCGTCAACCTTGCTCTTCATCGTGACTCATCCTCGCCGGCAGATTCCCGAATCAGCACCACCTAGTCCAAACTATGGCACGTCCCCGCCGAGGTGCCACACCATCTTCAGCCCCTGGGCCTGATGTCGAACTCCCGATCAACCTCCCCCTCGGACAAACCGACGGCCATGCCCGGCAACCGGTCGTTGGCCCAGCGATTGTACGAATAGGATTTGCCAAGCGTGTCAATTGACATGGATCATCGCTTCCCTACGCACCTCGACGCCCCGCTATCGCGGCGCCTTGGTGATCAGGTTCGGAGGGTTCCGACTCGGTCGGACGGATCTCAGCCCCGCCGGGGCACCCCTAGCGAACAGGGACATGATAGTAAGCCGTCCACCCAGCGACAACCGCACCTGGCAACGCCGTGTGCCACTGGCGGCTTGCCCGCCAGTGCCCGCATCCACAATCGACGAACGGGCAGTCCCGACCTACGTCGGACCCGTGGAACGCGTCGAGGGGCCGATGTTCAGACCTTGCCTGGTCCCGCTTAGCGGCCCGCCGGCCCGGCCAATACCGTCCGGGGCCTGGAACCCGACCCCACTGCATTGACTCGCCCTGGCATTTCGGCAATAATGATTAACAGAGAAATCATCGGCGGCACCCGATGAACCCGCTGGCCCCCTGCTTGGCCCTGGTCGTCGATGATTTCATGGTAACCAGCCTGGAACGGCCCTGCCGCAGCAGCGACCCCCCGGCTCCGTGCCGACCGATCCCGCCGACAGGCCCGGAATTCCCCCCACGCTCCGCCGGTTGCATAAAGCCGCGGGCAAGTTCGTCGAAGAGAGGCCCCGCCTATGATGACCAACTCATCACCCCCACCGCTGAAGATGGCCCTGGACCTGATCAAACGACTGGGCCACGAACTCGCCCCCAGCGCCACCCCCGAACAGCGCCGCGACTTCGCCCGCCTCGAGCGCCTGATCAACGATGTCCATCGCACCCACCAGGAGCAACTGGTCCTCACCCGCCAACGCGCCGAAGCCCAGGCCCGAGCCGCCGCCCAAGCCCTCCCCCCCCGCCGCAAGAGCGTCTGGTCCCGCATCTCTTCCATGCTGTGACTTCAAGCTGACCCGTAGGATGGGCCATCGGGCCCATCAGTTGATCCGCCCAGACCGTGGCGGACGAGAACCGAACCAGAGCCGGCTTGCCCCAACCCAGAGCCGGGTTGTGCCAACCAGAGCCGGCTTGTGCCAACCCAGAGCCGAGTTGTGCCAACCCAGAGCCGGCTTGTGCCAAGCCGGACCGGGCCGACACGGCCCGG
>CAZFMS010000485.1:0-2164 GCA_964520125.1 uncultured Planctomycetaceae bacterium | reverse complement strand
GCCGTGCCGGCCATGGCCTAGAGGATATTTCTCGCGGCCGGGGTCTCAGCCGAGTGCGGTGCCCTGGCGGCGGTGTCTGATATCAGCGGCCCCTGCCTTGGTCATGATAGTGACCAGGTGGGGGCCGTTTGCTTTGTCGGCCGTGTTTCCCGGTGTACTGGCAGATCGCGTCGAATTCCGGCATGATTCTCCACCATGGCGAGCACGACCATGCTGGTGGGGATCGACGAGGCCGGCTACGGGCCGGTCCTGGGGCCGCTGACGGTCAGCGCCGCGGCCCTCGAAGTGCCGACCGCCCAGGCTGATTCATGCCTGTGGCAACTCCTCCGGCGTAGCGTCAGTCCATCGCCCGCGGTTCGGGAATCCCGGATCGCGATCCTGGACAGCAAGAAGCTCTATCGACCTAAGGCCGGCCTGGCCCGGCTGGAGCGCTCGGTCTTGTCCGTGGTCACCGCCTGGCGCTGCCTGCCCTCATCGATGCACGAACTCCTGAACCTGCTCTGCCCCGATGCCCCGAAGATGCTGGAGGAATACCCCTGGTACCGCGACGCCAACGCCGCCTTGCCCACCGCGGCCGATGCCGGAGGAATCCGCATCGCCTCCTCCCTGCTGGCCCGTGATCTGAAGGCCCAGTCCGTTCGCCTGGCCGGTTGCTGGTCCGAAGTGCTGCCCGAGGGGCACTACAACCGCCTGGTGGATGGTACCCGCAACAAGGCCGTGGTCCTCTCCGGCCTGACTTTGCGTCTGGTGCAGCGGGTGGCCGACGCCTACCCCGATCATCAACTGCGTATCAACATTGATAAGCAAGGTGCCCGGGACCACTACGCCCGACTCCTGCTCCGGGCCTTCGACGATCGGCGGCTGAGAGTCATCGAGGAGAGCCGCGAACACAGCGCCTACGAGTTAACCGGCCGGCGGGCCCCCTGGCGGGTGGGTTTCTGCCTCTCGGGAGAGTCACGCCATCTGCCGGTGGCCCTGGCCAGCATGCTGAGCAAGTATCTCCGCGAGTTGTTGATGGGTCGCTTCAACGCCTACTGGAAGGCCCAAGTGCCGGCCCTCGAGCCGACTGCGGGCTACTACCGCGACGGCCTGCGCTTCTTGGGCGACATCCGACCACACCTGGCCCGACTGGGCATAGCCGAGCATCGCCTGGTGCGGCAACGCTGAGGGCCGAGCCGCGAGCTACGGGGACGGGACCTCATGCCTGGATGGTTGCATGACTGGCGGCAGCGGCATCGTCATCCGGTGTCGTTCTGGCTGCACATGGTAGGCATCCCCCTGGCCATCGCCGCGGTCGTCGTGGCCGTGGTCCAACTGGGGCAAGGTCGCTGGGATCTGTGGTGGCGCCCGGTGGTGCTCCTGGTGCTGGGCTATGTGCTCCAGTGGATCGGGCACCGCCTCGAGGGCAACGACCTGGGAGAGATCATCCTGATCAAGAAATGGCTGGGCCGGCCATACACCGCCGTCTCCCCGCGTTACGCACCCCGGGAGGAATCAAGCGGCCAGCGTTGACCACTATTGAGCGGGGAAGGGCCGCCGGAAGTTGACGGCTGATCAGCAGTTAGGTATGCTGTTCCGTGTTTGTTCGGCTAAAGTAAGGTGTCGTCGACGGCCCAGGGCCCGCCACCCGGAGGCCGCAAGGACGCAGGGCGCACCCGGCAGGAGGCGAAGGCATGAAGGTCGGCCTGGGCAAGGTCAATCACGGCGACTGCATCAAGGGGATGGCGGCAATGAAGGCCGCCTCGGTCGACCTGGTCTTCGCCGACCCGCCGTTCAACATCGGCTACCAGTACGACTCCTACCACGACAAGAAAGACCACGAAACCTACCTGGACTGGAGCCGCCGGTGGATCAAGGCCGTCCATCGCGTGCTGGAGCCGACCGGCACCTTCTGGCTGGCCATCGGCGATGACTACGCCGCCGAGCTGAAGCTGATCGCCCAGAACGACGCCGGCTTCCACTGCCGCAACTGGGTGATCTGGTACTACACCTTCGGCGTCCACTGCACGCAGAAATTCACCCGCAGCCACACCCACCTGTTCTACTTCGTCAAGGACCCCAAGAGCTTCACCTTCAACGCCGACGCCGTCCGCGTCCCCTCCGCCCGGCAACTGGTCTACGCCGACAAACGCGCCAACCCCAAAGGCCGCCTGCCCGACGATAC
>CAZFMS010000484.1:0-2166 GCA_964520125.1 uncultured Planctomycetaceae bacterium | reverse complement strand
GGGCCCCTTCCTGCCGGGCACGAGGAAGATGGCCCCGCACTTTCCGCAGCGCTCGTTCTGGCCCCGGGCCGAATTAGAGAGGGTCAGGGAGGAGCGGCATTTGGGACAGACCACCGCGATCCGGCCGGGGGATTCCGTAGCGGCCTTCGACTCCTCCGCCTTCGGATTCTGGGACTTGGACCGGTCTGCAGCCGTTCGATCTGATGGTCTGTGCTTGGGGTGGTGTTGTTCCCGGAGGCGCCGCACCCGAGCGATGCCCGACTCCTGATCCGCGGTGGCGGCCCGGGCCGAGGGTCCGGAGAGTGGCTCTCCGGTGGCGGCCTCGTAGCAATGGCGGAAGAGCAGCTCGAATTCCATGCATTGGAGCTGCCGCACCACGTGCTCGGAGGTTTCCTTGAGCTTCTCGGCCTTGGCCTGCTGGTATAAGTCTACGAAGAGGAAGGGCTCCCACAGGTCCGCCATCAGGAGCATCTGCTTGAACCGATTGAGGATGGGGTCGGCCTGGTCGGAGATGATGTTGACGGCGTAGGCGGCCAGCGGCTGGTAGACGGGGTGGCTGTCGAGCTGCTGGAGGAGGGTCTTGGCCTGCTCGGCCTGGTCGCCCTGCCGGGCGGCGAGGGAATCGAGGTAGATTCGCTCTCTCTCCGGTCCCGCCTGGGCCTGCATTCTGCAATCATCAGGCCAGCCGCTCCAGAGGTAGAGCAGGGCCCGTACGGCGGCGCCCATGCCTTCGTCCGCCAGGTTGCTGCGGCGGAAGAGCTTGGCATCGTCGATTTCGTCGAGGGTGGCCTTGGCGATGCGATTGGCGTAGCTGGGCCAGTGCAACGGCGGCAGGCCGGAGCCGCGCTGCATGAACAAGGCGGTCATCTCCGAAGGGAGCTGGGCTAGATCGAGGTTCAGCATGGCGTTGTCATCTCGGTGTGCACCGGCCGTTTGCCGCGTCCCACTCTGAGGAGCTATCGTCTCGAACCGGGGGCTGCTTGGGTGTCTCCAGACAGAGTTTTCCGTGACCGAGCGGAAGGCGATGCTATCGGACGGGTGAGCGGAGGGTGGCGTTTTCGCAGGGGTTGAGGCCGGCACTGGCGGGCCAGCCGCCAGTGGCACCCGGCGGGTCCCGACATAGGTCGGGACGAACCGTTCGTTGATTCCCGGTGTCGGCACTGGCGGGCCAGCCGCCGGTGGCACCCCTTGCAGCTCGAGGCTGACCGCTGGTCGGGTCTCTGGGGGGGCAAACGCCGCCTCCGGGCCGCAGGGGGTCCATCGAGAGACCACAATCTCAATCGAGCGGTTAGACTCCGGACCACGGGAGAGCTGCATGGTTGAAGACCAGAAGAGACAATCGGGAGCAGAGCAGGCGTCTGGATCATCTCCGGGCCGGCGACGGTGGCTGCGTCTTCTGTTCCTGTTGGTGTCGACGTACGTGGGTTGGTGCGCAGGGTTGTACATCTGTCAGGACTGGCTCATGTTCCCGGCGGAGATGGCCCCGGAGCCGCTGCCGTTGGGCTACCAGCACCAGACCACGATCGAGTTTGTGCGCCCGGCCGAAGGTGGCGGCGAGGTGGTGGCCTGGTTCTTGCCGGTGCCCGGGGCTGACGCTGAGGATCCGGCTCCGGTCGTCGTTTTCTTCCACGGCAACGCGGAGATCATCGACCACCAGCACACCATCGTCGAAGGCTACCACCGCCTGGGCTGTTCGGTCCTGCTCCCTGAATACCGGGGCTATGGCCGGTCGGCGGGCTTAGCCAGCGAGGAGGCCATCGTCGCGGATGCGGTTCATTTCCATGATGAGCTGGTCGGGCGGCCCGAGGTGGACGAGGCCCGCGTCGTGATTCACGGCCGATCGCTCGGGGGGGGGCCGGCGGCTCAGCTTGCCGCCCGCCGCGGGCCGCGGGCCCTGGTCCTGGAATCGACCTTCTCCAGTGCCGCGAGGATGGCTCATAAGTACCTCGTCCCGGCCTTCCTGGTGAAGCATCCGTTCCGCACGGACAGGGTCCTCGAAACGCTCGACGCGGCGGTGTTGATCTTCCACGGGTCCGGCGACGACGTTATTCCCGTCTCCCACGGGCGCCGGCTGGGCGAGATCGCCCTAAGAGGCACGTACGTCGAATACCCCTGCGCCCACAACGACTTTCCCGGTCTGGACAACGAGGCCGCGTATTGGGATCA
>CAZFMS010000483.1:0-2167 GCA_964520125.1 uncultured Planctomycetaceae bacterium | reverse complement strand
CAAGGCAGCGGGTTGTGCCGGCAAAGCGGGGTGGATTGGGGGGGGGGTGGGCGTGGGGGGGGGGGCTGGGCTCAATCGGGGGGGGGTCCGGCGGCGGTGGTCGGGTGGGGATCGGGCTTGTCCGGCGTGTCGTTCTCAGTTGGGTAATATGAGGTTATAACACGGCGGTGGGGAGGCCTTAGGAACCGGTGGCATGCTGAGCTGGGAGAAGATGGCCATGAAGACCCCTCAGAAATACCCGTGGTTTGTCAGAGGCGACCTGGACGGCTTTTTCGGCCTGGCGGTCGATAACCTGGTGCAGGTCCTGGTCATCGTGGCGCTGTGTACGCAGCTCTGCGGCTTCACCGGGGAGTTGATTTATACCCGGGTGCTGCCGGGCATCGCGGTGAGCCTGTTCATCGGCAACGTGTTCTACGCGTTGTACGCCCGGCGGGTGGCCCGGCGCGATGGGAACGTGAGCTGCACGGCGTTGCCCTACGGGATCAACACGCCGTCGGTCTTTGCGTACATCCTGTTTATTCTGGCGCCGGTGTATGCCCGGTCGGTGGGGGAACTGGGCGAAGAGGGGGCCGCCCTTTTGGCCTGGAAGGTCGGTCTGATCGCCTGCATCGGCAGTGGGCTGATCGAGTTCCTGGGGGCGTTTGTCGGGGGGTGGATTCGGCGGGTGACGCCGCGGGCGGCGTTGCTCTCGGCGTTGGCGGCCATCGCGGTGGTGTTCATCGCCAGCCCGTTTGCGTTTCAGATCTTCGAGCGGCCGCTGGTGGCCATCGTGCCGATGTTCGTGGTGCTGATCGGGTACTTCGCCAAGGTTCGCCTGCCGCTGGGGCTGCCGAGCGGCTTCGTCGCGGTCATCCTGGGCACCATTCTGGCGTGGACGGTGCCGTTGGCGTTGGGGCCGACGATGATGGATGGGCAGGCGGTCATGGACGCGACCGAGTGGGTGCAGGTACACACGCCGCAGCACTGCTGGGATGATATCGTCGGCCTGTTCCGCGAGAACCCGAGCATGCTGTGGGCCTTTCTGGGGGTGATCGTGCCGATGGGTTTGATCAACGCGATCGGCTCGCTGCAGAACATCGAATCGGCCGAGGCGGCGGGGGACAGCTATTCGACTGGGCCGTGCATGGCGGTGAACGGGATCGGCTCGATGGCGGCGGGGGTGTTCGGGAGTTGCTTCCCGACGACGATCTACATCGGGCATCCGGGGTGGAAGGCCCTGGGGGCTCGGAGCGGTTATTCGATCATCAACGCCCTGTTCTTCTCGATTATCTTCTTGTTGGGCCTGGGGGCCATTGTGGTGGAGGTGATCCCCATGGAGGCGGGGATCGCCATCGTGATGTGGATCGGCATCGTCATCACCGCCCAGAGCTACGAGGCGGTGCCTAAGCGGCACTTCCCGGCGGTGGCGATCGGGTTCTTCCCGGCGGTGGCGATGATGGCGGTCTTTCTGATGCCTCAGATCTTGCGGGGCGTGGGGGCCGAGCAGGGCATCTTGGGCCTGGTGAACCTGCACGGGGAGCAACTGGAGACGGTGGGCACGGATGATTGGTGGCCTATCGGGGTGTACGCCCTGGCGGGGGCCAACAGCGGGTTCGTCATTACGGGGATTATCATTTCGGCGGTGAGCGCGTTTTTGATCGATCGCAAGTTCAAGAGCGCGGGGGTGTGGTGCTTGGTGGCCGCGGTGGTGACGCTGTTGGGGTTTCAGCATGCCTACCGGATCGAGCCCGATCCGGCGGTCGCAGAAAGGCCGGTCGCTACTCAGCCGGAGACGGGGGGCGCTGTCTCGGCCGGGCAGGCTGAAGTGGATTCGCCGAGGGAGATCACCGTCCAGCCCCGCGAGCTGCTGGTCTGGCAGCGCAGTGAGGAGGCGTTTCGGGACACCAGCCTCTATCTGGAAAAGGCCGAGGGGGCCTTCTGGCACCGGGGCTATCGCCTGGCCGCCGGGTATGCCGCGGCGGCGCTGATGCTGCTGTTTATCCACGGGATGCGAAAGAGAGGCCGGGGTTTCGAGGACATCACGGCCGATGCGCCTGGACCACCGGCGCCCGAGAGTTCGGCGCCGGGCCCGCCGCCGGGAGGGGCGGCGGTGCCGAGTCGGCCAGACTCCTCGGACTAGGCTCTGTCTGAAAACACCGTTTGTTGCCGATATCCCTGTATAGCCACA
>CAZFMS010000482.1:0-2200 GCA_964520125.1 uncultured Planctomycetaceae bacterium | reverse complement strand
ATAGGGCCAAGCGGATGTGCTCCTACGCCGTGCAGGCCGAGGCGGTGCACGCCAAGCTATACAAGCTGGCCCTGGAGGCGGCCCAGCGGGGTGAGGACCTGAGCGAGACGCGCTTCCACCTTTGTCCGATCTGCGGCCACATCGAGTTCGGCGATCCGCCGGGGTCATGCCCCATCTGCGGGGCGAAGGCGGAGAAGTTCGTGCAGGTGTAGGTGGGGGCTGGCTGCTTCGTTTCGCCCGAGCAATCAGAACAAGTCATCCAACTCGTCGTCCCCGCCGCCGGGGAGTTCGCCGTATTGCACGAGGTGCTGCTGGATCAGCTCGCTTTCGCGCTTGGTGTAGAGGCGGTCCTCCTCCCAAAGGAAGAAGGTGTCCTCGGCGGCGTCGTCGAGTTTCTCGAGGAGGCCGGCGCGGAGGTCCTCGAGGCCCTTGATGGCGGTGGGCTGGTGGTCGGGGCCGGCCAGGATGAAGACCCCGGCGACGGCGGGGACCTGCTCGACGTTGGGTCGGTCGAGGGTCAGCCACTTTTCCGGCGGGCGGGGCGGCTCGGTAAGCAACAGTCGCAGGTCGCATTGCAGGCAGCGGCGGGCCTCGGCGACGGCGTCCGGCGGGCAATAAGTTCCTTCGATCTGCCGGAAATCGGTGCTACGCTGCCGGGGGTCGGCGCAGGGTGGGGCAACGCGGGGTAGGGGGGCGAAGCCTTCCTCCCGGCCGATGTGAGAATCGGGTGTAGGGTGATCGCAGAGTTTGAGGGACACGTTGCCGTCACCGCCCAGGAATTGGTCGATGCGTTCGGCGGCGGCGCGTCCGGAGGCCACGGCGTGGACCGCTGAACCACCGCCGGCGGAGAGGCCGGTGATATCGCCGGCCAGGAAGATGCCCTGGCGCTCGAGGGGGACATCCTCGGGTGGGGCCTGGCCGATGGCGAGGATGACGGTGTCGGCGTCGATCCTGGTCCGCTGCTCCTCGTTGAACCGGGGGGCGAAGCGGCGTTGCGCGTCGAAGACGGCCAGGCAGGAACGAAACTCGACGGCGGCGGTCTTGCCGTTGGGTCCGATGACGGCGGCGGGGCCCCAGCCGGGCTTGATCTCGATGCCTTCGGATCGGGCCTTTTCGATTTCGTGCGCGTGGGCGGGCATCTCGTCAAGGCTCTCCAGGCAGTAGAGGCTGGCGGTGGGGGGAGGACCCTCGACCTGGTCCGGCGGGGCATCCTTGGTGGTTTGCCGGGCCAGGCGCAGGGCGGTCATGGCCACGTCGATGGCCACGTTGCCCCCCCCTACCACAACGATTCGTCGGCCCAGGTCGAGCGTCTTTCCGGCCTTGGTCTCGCTGAGGAAATCGAGTCCCCAGAACACACCCGGCAGGTGGCTCCCCTCGAGGGGGATCTTCTTGCTGTGGGGCAGTCCTACGGCGACCAGGAGGGCGTCGAAGCCGTCTTCGAGGAGGTCGGCCATGGCTTGGCCGGTGGGCAGATTGCGGCCGGTCTTGATCTCTACGCCGAGGTCGCGGATGACGGAGATGTCCTTTTGGAGGACCTCGGGCGGGAGTCGGTATTCGGGAATGGAACGGGCCGGCTGGCCTCCGGGGGAGGGCGCCGCCTCGAAGACGGTTACGTCATGGCCCTTGAATCTCAGGAAGTAGGCGGCGGCCAGGCCCGCGGGACCGGCCCCGACCACGGCGGCCTTCTTGCCGCTGGGGGGAACGCTGGGCAAGTCGTGTAGGAAGGCATCACCGCCGGCCTGGAGGGCGAATCTCTTGAGGGCACAGATGGCGATCGGCTCGTCGAGGTCCCCGCGGCGGCACTGGCACTCGCACTCGTGGAAGCAGATGTGGCCCAGCAGATTGGCCAGGGGCAGCTTCTCCCAGACCAGGGCGGCGGCGGCCGGGAAGTCGCCGGCGGCGATCCGGCGAATGTAGCCGGGCACGTCGACGCCGGCCGGGCAGGTGCCGATGCAGGGCACCAGCCAGCTTTCCCGGTCGCCCAGGCGAGTCTCCTGGTCGGTCAGGCATCCGGTGGGACAGACCTCCACGCAGGCCCCGCAGAACTTGCAACCCGAGTCGATCAAGGTCGGCCGGACGCTGCCCACGAGGAGGCGGCCGTCTTCGTGGACCAGGCCGAGGGCGTCTATCCCGCGAACCTGATTGCAGGCCCGCACGCAACGGGCGCAGTCGATGCAGAGGTTGAAGTCGCGGCGGAAGA
>CAZFMS010000481.1:0-2201 GCA_964520125.1 uncultured Planctomycetaceae bacterium | reverse complement strand
ACCCAAGCTCCCCGCACACCTGCGATCCCGTCGGTGTCATGGTCACGGCACTCTCCGACCAAGCCGAGTTTAGTGGACTACTCTCGCTGGAACGACAAGTTGCCCAGGCCGCGGCCGCAGTGGGCCGCAATGCGGGCCCACCATCCAACCTCACCCCCTCACCATCGCGGGAACCGGACGAACGAACCGTGGCCCAAGTCGCCGCCCTCAGCCTGGGCACGCTCATCGGCAAGAAGTTCGATCACCCCGCCCCCACAACCCCAGCCGACCGGGCCGGACTCGTCGCCCAATGCCGCCAATGGCTGGCCGATCGTCAGGCCGCCAAGACCGACGACTAGTCAAGCTCGTCACCACTCGCCGCCACTGACTCCGGCGCGGCCTCCGCTCCCCTAAGCAGCGCCAGTATTGTTCGGTTCGCGGCGGAGGTGCGCGGCAGCTCGCGGATCATCGTCGGCACCCGCCTCAGCGAACAGTCCCGGTCGTACAGCCGGTTTGCCCGCACCACCTCGACGTCCATCTCCGGTATCTCGAAGCGCCGCCGCGCCGCAATATACAAGATGGGTCGGCCCTCTCGAATAATACGCACCGGCACGGTGAAATCGGGCCGATCGGAAAACAGCGACAGATACCGAGGCTCAACGATAGCCACGTCAATAGCTCCCCGAACGGCCTCGATGATGGCGCACTCCTGCTCGAAGGTTGTGTCCTCCGCCGCGGCAACGTGACGACCGGTATAGTACGTCGCACACGGATACTCCATGCCGCTCGTGCCGTGAGTGGCCAGGATCGTAGCCTCCGCCGGAACGTGCGTCCGAACGTACCAGCCCGCCGCCTTTGACCCCGGGTCCGCCACCGCCCGCCCGTAGTCCACCGTCCCCGAGGCCCACGCCCGGCGATGAGACCAGAACAGGTTGCTCACCGAACCGAGTGTCTGCAACCCGATGATCGCCACACAGAAGGCCGGCACCGCACCACGCAGGATCGTCCGCCAGGGCCGGCCGGCCGAAGCGCTGGCCCCGAGAATCATCTCCACCAGCATGCAGCCCGCCAGGCTTGCCGCGTAAGTACCCTGGATATGGTACATCGTGGCCCGGCCGATCTTGCTCGGATCGAGCAGCAGGGCCAACGGCAGGACGTACACCACGGCCCACAGGGCCGGCAGACCGCGACGATCCCCGCGCAGCAGGCGAGCCAACCCCGCGATCACCGCCAGCAAGCAGAATGTCGCCCAGATCGGCCCCAGGTGGTCGTTCCAATGCCCGGCGATGTCGGCCAATGAAGAACCACCGACCTCGAGTGTCCCCCGATCCGCATGCCGACTCAGCCGGCCCAAAATCCCCCCACCAAGTCCCCAGAAGGCGAAGAGGGTAATCCCCGCGGCGCCGCCCACGGGTACCAAGGTCGACGGACGCAGCAAACGCCGCAGCGCCCCGCCAGGGCCCGTCTCGATCACCACCGCCGCCAGAATGACGATCGGCACCGCGTAGATCACCAAATGCGATAGGAGGTACAGCCCCAGCAGACCGCCCGCCAACCACCTGCTCGCTCGCGTGGAATGATCCAAGTCACGAAGCCAGGCCCAGACCGCCAAAGAGCCGACGCAAACCCCCAAAGACTCGTAGCCCCAAGGATACCGCCCGTCCGACGTCAGCGACGGCAACACCGCGGCCAGCCCCGCGGCCATCGTCGCCCCCCAACGGGATGACCCCAACCGGCGCATCAGAGAATAGGTGACCGGCACCTGAATAGTGCCCACCACCGCCAGCGGCAACCGCCACATCGTCTCGTTCATCACTAACCCGAGACCCACCGCCGTCCGGGCAAAGACCCAGGCCAGCGCCGCCAAGAGCGGACCATAGGTATGGGCGATGATCCAGGATACCCCGTACCAGTGGCTGACCATGTACGGTATCGTGGCATAATCCCCACTTTGAAAAGGCACCTCACAGCGATAAGCCCGCAGCCCCAAGGCCACTAGCGCCGCAGCGCCAACGATCAACGCCGCCGGAGCCCGACCGCCCTCCCTCAGTTGCCCGTTCTCACCGTCCATCAGTCCATCCGTCCTCGGGGCCACCTGGCCCCTCCGCGAAGAGCCGCGGGCTTCAGCCCGCGCGGCCTCTGCTGCTCTGTCAACGTTGACTCGAGGGCTCGAGTGAGCCGGGCCGTCCTCGGCCCGGTCTCTGCCCAAGACCCCAGACCCT
>CAZFMS010000480.1:0-2214 GCA_964520125.1 uncultured Planctomycetaceae bacterium | reverse complement strand
ACCAGCGGTCTTCCGTCGAGGGCCTCCACGGCCGTCCGATGAGCCTGATACTGCTGTTCCTCGGTCGGGGGAGAGCCCTCTTGCATGAAAAGGAACTCGGTTCGGAACAAGCCGATCCCGGAAGCGCCTTTTTGCAGGCACTCCATGACCTCGGAAGGGAATTCGATGTTGCCGAGCAGTTGGATGCGTTGGCCGTCCTTGGTTTCGGCGTACAAGTCGCGCAGCTCGTCCAGGGAGACGCGCATTTGCTGAAGGTGTATCGCCTGGGCGGTGTACTCGGCGCGCTGAATCTTGTCCGGGTTGATAACCACCACGCCGTGCAGGCCGTCGATCACCAGAGTATCCCCGCCGGAGACGTGGGCGGTGATGTCCTCCAGACCCACGACCGCTGGTATCCCCAGGCCCGCGGCGATGATGGCGGTGTGTGAGGTGGCCCCGCCGGCGTCGGTGGCGATTCCCAGGAGGCGCTTGGTCCTCTCCAGCATCACCAGTTGCGAAGGGGTCAGATCGTGGGCCACGATGATGACCGGCTCTTCCAGCTCGGCCAGTTCATGGCGGGTCTCTCCGCTGACCTGATGGAGGAGCCGCCGTTCGATGTCCAGTATGTCTCGGGCCCGTTCCTGGAGGAACGGGCTGCCCATCTCCTGAAAGCGTCGGCGATAACGGCGCATGAAGACGCCTATGGCATAGGCGGCACTGTAGTATTTGTCCTCGATTAGGGCGGCGATTTCCTTGCGCGGCTTGGGGTCAGCCAGCCAGCGCTCGTGGAAGCCGAAAATGTCGGCCAGTTCCGTTGCCGCCCGGGCGGCAAACGCCTCCCGCTCGGCGGCGGTTTCTTTCCTGGCCGATTCGAAGGCCCTTCCCAGTAGGGTCAGCTCATGGGAGACCTGATCCGGGGGGACTGTCCGACGGGGCACACGGGTCTCTTCGGTCTCCAGAACGACCGCATCCCCGATAACCACGCCGGTTGACACGCCGGTGCCCCGTTTCAGCGGCATGTTATTCCCCCGCACAGAGGATTGATCGGTTTGGAGGTTGGAAGGCTCTGCCGGATGATTGGTCGCTTTCTGGAGAACTCGGGCGCTGGGGTTCCGGCACTCTGGTGGGCCGCGGGTTGGTTCACTCTTCCTCGAACTTCGAGTTCACCAGTCCGGCGAGGGCTTCCACCGCTTCCTGGGCATCCTCCCCGTCGGCCGCTACTTTTAGCACGGTGCCTTGGGTGGCCTCCAGGAGCATCATTTCCATGGGGCTCTTTCCGTCTACTTGCAGGCTGTCCTTGATTACGCGAATGGCGCTGCGAAAGCTCATGGCCAGATCGACGAAACGCATCACCGGCCGGGCATGCAGGCCCTGGGTGTTCGAGATGGTCACCTCGATTTCCACATGTTTCTGGTTTTCTGGCATTTCGCCCGTCCATGGGTATTCCCGGACATGTTGCGCGCCGGTCCGGCCCGGCTGCACCACACCCGATCATCCGAATGCGACCGAAGGGCTGGTGGCCAACGACACCTTGCCGCTCTCAACCGGTGGGCAGTTCATCTGCTTCCTCGATCAGATCCATGATTATCTCAGAGGTTTCGGATTGGCGCAGGAACCGGCGGAAATTATCACGCTGCAAGTGACGAAAGATGTTCTCCATGGCCTGAAGGTGGCCGTCTGGGTTATCCAGTGGGGAGAGCAACAAGACGACGGCATAGACCGGGGCGCGATCCAGGGCGGCAAAATCCACCCCTTGGGAACTCCGTCCAATCGCCGCCATTATGCGAGCGGCCTTGGTATGCTTGACGTGGGGTACCGCTACTCCCTTGCCGAATCCAGTACTGCCTTTGTTCTCACGTTGGATGACCGCTTTGGCCAAGGCCTCGACCTCGCCCTCGGCCACGGCTCCAGCGGTCGAAAGAGCCTTGACGAGTTCTCGAATGACACCGTTGCGGTCGGTGGCCTGCAGATTGGCGATTATGGCCTTGGGAACAACGAAATCGGTCAGCTTCATGAAGCCTCGCCTTCCGTTTGCGCCTCGCCCGAGTCTTCCTCGAGAGACGGTCCCCCCATTGGTTCTCGGTCGCTGTTTCGGCCGGTCAGGTGCTTACGGTTCCGAAACTTCTCCTTGTGACGGGTCAACTGACGCTCGAGGTCCTTTACCGCGGCGTCCAAGCACACGAAAGGCTCCTCGTGGTCTTCCTTGGCTACGAAGGTGGCGACGTGGTCGGCTCT
>CAZFMS010000479.1:0-2216 GCA_964520125.1 uncultured Planctomycetaceae bacterium | reverse complement strand
CATACCCCGCATCTGCTTGAACTGCTTGACCAGTCCTGAGACCTCGTGGGGGGTGGTGCCACTGCCGACGGCGATGCGTCGCCGTCGGCTGGCGTCGATGGCCTCCGGCCGGACCCGTTCGCCCACAGTCATGGATTGGATGATGGCTTCGACCCGGGTCAGTTCCGAGTCGTCCACGTCCATCTGCTCGAAGCGGGCCCCCCAGCCCGGTATCATCGCCAACAGGTCCTTGAAGGGCCCGATTCGGCGCATCTGACGAATCTGCTTGAGGAAATCCTCCAGGGTGAAGGTGGCCTTGCGGAACTTCTCCTCCAGTTCCTTGGCCTCCTCGGCGTTCATGGTCGCCTGGGCCTTCTCTACCAGGGTAACCACGTCGCCCATCCCCAGGATTCGGCCGGCCATGCGGTCGGGGTGGAACTCCTCCAGGGCCTCCAACCTCTCTCCCACACCGACGAACTTGATGGGCCTGCCCGTGACCGCCCGGATGGACAGCGCCGCCCCCCCACGGGCATCCGCATCCAACTTGGTCAGGATGACGCCGTCCAGCGGCAGGACCTTGTGGAACTCACTGGCCGAGGCCACCGCGTCCTGACCGGTCATGGCGTCGGCCACCAGGTAGGTCTGGTGGGGACGGGCCCTGCGGACCACCTCCGCTATCTCGCCCATCATCTCTTCGTCAATGTGGAGTCGGCCGGCGGTGTCCAGGATGACTACGTCCAGGCCCTGTTTGCGGGCCTCGGCGACCGCCAACCGACAGATCTTCGGCGCCGCGGTGCCGTCCCGACGGGCGAAAACCGGGACGTCCAACTGCTTGCCGAGGATCTCAAGTTGGTCTATGGCTGCCGGCCGCTTGATGTCCGCAGCCACCAGCATGGGGTGCTGGCCCCGGTGGCGGAGTAGGCTGGCCAGTTTCGCCGCGGTGGTGGTCTTGCCGCTTCCCTGGAGCCCGGCGAGCATGATGACCGTCGGCGGCTCCGGGGCCAGGTGCACCGTCGGGTCGGCCGGGCCCATCATCTCGGTGAGGGCGTCGTAGACGATCTTGACGACCTGCTGACCAGGGGTGATGGATTTCAGAACCTTCTCGCCGACCGCCTTCTCCGTAACGTCATTGATGAAGTCACGGACGACCCGGAAGTTGACGTCGGCCTCCAGCAGTGCCAGGCGCACCTCGCGCATGGCCTCACGAACGTGCTTCTCCGTCAGCACGCCCCGACGGCCGAGTCGCTCCATCACAGCGTGGAGTTTGGAGGCTATGGCTTCGAACATCACACAGCTCCCGGTACAGACTGGGAAGATTCTCCGAACACCTCAGTATAGATAGAATCCCCCCCAAGGCAAGCCTAAAGCGGGGCCGGTGGCTAAGTTGGGATAGTGACCCACCCTACGGCGGGCTGCCGGTGGGTTCGTCCTCACCCTCTCTGGGTCTCGATCAGTCATCCCCCGGTGCGCGCTTGCCCGGCGCGAACGCGCCAACGGGAGTGTATGTCAACTCACGGGTACAGGGGGAAGGGGTCCGGGGGGTGGGGTGAGTGGTCCGGTGTCTTCGTCGCCCGGGGGTTGGGCGTCGGGTTCGGAGCCCTCGGCATCGGCCTTCGGGGACGACGGTTCGTCCGCTTCGGGTTCCTCCAGACGCTCCTCGGCCGGCGGCTCCAGTCTCTCGTTCAGGTTGACCAGGAGTCTGAAGACGACCAGGAGCAACTCGGCGGCGATGCGGGCAACCAGCGGCCCCAGGACGATCATCCCCAGACCTGAAACGGGTGCGAAGGGGATGAGGGCGATTCCGGAGATGACGGCGAAAGCCGCCCACACCCAGAAAAGCACCTGAATGACCGCCGGCGCAATCAGCGTGTCGAACCGGACGAATTTCTTGGCCACCTGACGCGCCCGGTCGGCGAACTCCTTCGGGAAATCGCCCCAGTCTTCGATCTTCATGCCGACTTCTCCCAAGCGGCGAGACTTGCACCTCAAACACCTAAGCACCACCTTGCCTGGCTGTCAAGGCCTTACCGGTTTGAGTCGTCCCCGGTCCCCGCAAGTCATGTCTTGCCTGGTGTTGGTGGGGAAAAGGGGACGGGAATCTTTTTCTCTGCTCCCAGACCCCACGGGAAGTAGGTTGCCCTGGAAAAAGAATCCCGTCCCCCTTTTCCTTGGCCAACCGAAGAATGCTGAAACCGGGGATGATTCAACCTACCGGTCCGTCTGCTCAGCGGCCTTTC
>CAZFMS010000478.1:0-2222 GCA_964520125.1 uncultured Planctomycetaceae bacterium | reverse complement strand
GTCCAAGAACACCACTCCCTGGGCAGGCCTACGGTGTCTTGCGCATCCTGGCCGACGCCCCCTCGATAGTGCGCAGGGCATCACGCAACGCCTGCGGATTCCAACTTATAACCAGGTAATCGTCTGTCACTTTCAGGGCCGGTCCCAGGATGCCGGCCTGCAAGTACCAGACCCCGTCCTCATCATGACGGACCTTCACCCGCACCAACGTCGTTCCCTTTCGCTTGGCCCTCTCGTCCAGGTAGCGACTCCAAGCGCTCAGCAGGGCGTCCACCGCCGCCTGCACGGCCACCCGGTTGTCGATCTCGATCGCGATGGTCAAGGCAAATGGGATCTTCAGCGGATGGGGCGGGTAATCGAAGATGACTACGTTCTCCCCCAAGTGGTTCACCAGGCTGCCGTCGATATCAATGCCCGTCTCCTGCTCAAGACGCTGCCACACCCTGGTCCAGGTCTGCACGTGACCCTCCGACTGGGCGGCCATCCAGGCTCGCGGCAGGTTGTCCACCAGCCAATGCGTCGGCACCTGGATAATCGCGTAGTGCCGCGCCGCGTCGGGCACCAGTTGCCGGTGGTGGGGCCGATACGCCGCCGGATCACTGTACCGACGGGTAATGTCCTGGCCGTTCCGACGGTAGCAGCGATACCACGACCAGGCCCGGCCCTCCATGCCGATCGCCCACAAGTCGTGGGTCATATTGTCCGCCTCCAACGCCTTGATCACCCGAGTATGACGGCCTTTGGCCACCTGGGCGAAACGCTGCTCCAGACGCGAAAGCCCTATGAACCACTGGGCCAAAGCCCGGTCACCCCGAGTCTGGACGGTGGCCGCCTTGAACCACGGGTCGTCGGCCAGCGAGGGTATCGTCCCCTCATGAGTCTGGGCGATCCGCTCGAACGCCCCGGCCCCGAAGCTCACCACGAAGAAGTCACCCAGCCTGCCCCACTCCCACACCGCCCAGCCCGGCAGCCTTTCATCGGTGAGCCGCTGATAGCGGTAGCCCTCGTGGGTCTGGGTGGCCAGCTTGGCCACCTCCGCGTTTGTGTATCTGCCGATGATCCGGTTCAACTGGTCCAACACCGCCCGGTGCTCACCATTGGTACGGAACAAGACGGCCGACTGCAGCCGCTTCAGACGCAGACTCACGCTGCCCGACCCACCCTCGTCGCCTTGCCCTGGCTTGCGCAATACCCGGCTCGAGACATCCAACAGCACCATGGCGTGCTCGAACCTGCCCAGTAGTGGGAGAGCAGCGGCAATGTCGGCGAACACCTGCCCCTCGTCCGGAAGCAGGCCACTGGCATCCAAAATGCCCAGAATCGCCGCAATCCTGGAACCACCGCCGCCCACCTGTGAGGTAGCCCGTCCCGCCGCGTCCGTCTGCTGAAGAGCGGCATAGGGTCGAGCCACATACACCACCAGGCTGTCGGCCGGCACCAAGCTGTTGATCGCCAGGTCGCCGGCCCGTCCGGCAGCCGGAAGCCCCAAGAGCATCAACGCCCCGCTCAAGACCGATATGCGTCCCAAACTCATCACTGAACCCACCTCAGCCTCCCAAACGAACACCGCCCGGCGCCCTTTCGCCCCGGACTCACCGGTCGACCGTTATCTTCCCGCGAATTCAGCAAGCCCGCCGTTCCCCGATCACGGCCGATGCCATGCTTAACTCGTTTCCACACCAGCAGTTACATACTCCAGCGGGCTGTTCGCCGCCATCCGTTACCATTGCCCAGAACTCCTGATCTCTCAGCCAGACACCAGCCCCTCAAGACGCTCCAAATCTAGCCGTTTCTTCAGCTCCCCCTGTGGCCGGCGAAAGGGCAACGGGCCGGTCATCTTCCCGGCCGTCACCAAAGGTCGGATGGGCTGAGTATCATCCATCACCATCAAAGTATCAACCGCGGCAGAGCCTCGCCGGGAATCTCTCTCTCTGCCTCTCCAACCCAAGCCGTGATCCCCGCTCCTGCCGGCCGCGACCGATGCCCCCGGTGGGGCGGCAGCAGGTCGCCGGCGTGGCTCAGAAGCCCCCCCCGGGGGGTAACCTGGCGGTCACAGATGGAAAGGGCTCTCCGGAGGGGAGATATGCCGATCAGGCCCGAGTCGCCGCCCGCCCGAATCGAGGGAGAGGCCGGGGCCGCTAGGCGAGGTAGCACCGCCAGCTCGATCTATTCTCCTGTACTGTAATAAGCTTATTATGTAATTACAGTTCCGACGATATTGG
>CAZFMS010000477.1:0-2234 GCA_964520125.1 uncultured Planctomycetaceae bacterium | reverse complement strand
GTTGCAGCACTACGCCGCCGTCCAAGGCATCCAATCAGGCTGGAACACGCCACCGCCATCCCCCACCGGAGAGAAGGTCGCCGTCGTCGGGGCCGGCCCGTCCGGCTTGGCCGCCGCCGCCGAATTGGCCCGGCTCGGCCACCGGCCCACCGTCTTCGAGAAACAGGCACGCCCCGGCGGCATCTGCACCTACGGCGTGCCCAGCAGCCGCCTGCCCCAGGAATTGGTCGACGCCGAAATCGAGTACATCACCGGCCTGGGTGTGCAGATCAAGACCTCCAGCCCCCTGGGCCAGCAGCGGACCATCGACCACCTCTTGGCCGAGGGGCACAAGGCCGTGTATCTCTCCATCGGACTACAGCGGGCCGCCACCCCCGGCCTGCCCGGCGAAGACCTCCAAGGGGTCACCACCTGGATACCGTTGCTGGAGGCCCTCTCGGCGATCGGGCTGGGGGAGGGCGGCCAGCCTCCGATTTCCAAGAGCGTGATCATCGTCGGCGGCGGCAGCGTGGCCATGGACGCCGCCAGCGCCGCCTGGCAGTTGGGCGCCGAGGACATCGATCTGGTCTGCCTCGAAGGCCCCAACGAAATGCCCGCCTACCACACCGACCTCGACGAAGTCTGGCACCAGGGCGTCCGCTTTCACACCCGATCGATGCCCCTGGAGATCACCGGCCGCGGCGGCCAGGTCACGGGCCTGAAGGCCGGGCGTATTCGCTGGAAGCAACCCGACAGCTTCGTCCCCTCCAATGCCGAGCGCATCGAAGGCACCGAATACTGGCTGCCCGGCGCAACGGTCGTCTTCGCCATCGGGGCCCGACCCGATCCCGACCTGGCCCGGGCCCTACCCGGTATAGACCTCGATAACGCGGGCCGGATCAAGGCCGACCCCCAGACCGGGGCCACCTCCCGGGTCGGCGTCTTTGCCGGTGGTGACGCGGTCGCCGGCGGCGGCATGACCATCGTGCAAGCCGTCGCCGAAGGAAAACAGGCCGGCCAGGCCATCGACGCATACCTTGCGGACTTGACCCGGAGGAACCCTTGATGATCACTCACGACCGCGACCTGTCTATCGACTTCTGCGGCGTGCACTTCGCCAACCCGTTCATGCTCTCGGCCGCCCCCCCGACCGACGAGCTGGACATGCTCCGGGCCGCCTACGACGCCGGCTGGGCCGGGGCCGTCCTCAAGACCACCTCCGTCGAGACCGAGACGGTCGACCTGGTCTACCCCATGATGAGCGCCGTGCACTACGACGGCGGCCGAATCATGGGCCTGGGCAACATCGACCTGATCTCCGAGTACCACATCGACGTCGTCGAGCAGCGGGCCCGAACCCTCAAACGCGAATACCCCGATCGCGTCGTCGCCGTCAGCATCATGGGCTCCAAGAAGGAAGAATGGCAAACGCTGGTCAAACGCCTCGAGGACGCCGGAACCGACCTCATCGAGTGCAGCTTCTCCTGCCCCCAGGGCAGCATGGGAGCCGAGCCCGGAGCCATGCTCGCCCAGAGCATCGATGCCACCGAACGGGTCACCGGCTGGATCAAGGCCGCCGCCGACCGTTGCCCGGTGGTCATCAAGATCACCCCCCAGGTCACCAACATCGTCCAGGTCGCCGAGGCCGTAAAAAGGGGCGGGGCCGACGCCATCTGCGCCGCCAACACCATCCCCGCCCTCATGGGCATCGACCTCGACACCTTCGTGCCCTATCCCGACGTCCAAGGCAAGAGCACCTACAGCGGACTATCCGGCCCGGCCATCAAACCCCTGACCCTGCGGACCCTGGCCGAGATCGGCAAGCACGTGGACATCCCCATCACCGCCACCGGCGGACCGGCCACCTGGCGGGACGCCGTCGAGATGATGCTCGTCGGGGCCACCACCGTTCAGTTCTGCACCGCGGTCATGCACTACGGATTCGACATCATCGACGACCTCCAGGACGGCCTGGCCTTCTACCTGGAGAGCAAGGCGTTCAGCCGACCGGCCGACTTGATCGGCAAATCCCTCGACCACGTGGTCGGCCATCACCAGTTGCCGCGCGGTCCGCAGGTCATCTCCGCCCTCATCGAAAAGCGCTGCGTGAAGTGCGATCTCTGCTACATCGCCTGCCGCGACGGAGGCCATCAGGCCATCAAGCTGGACAAGCCCGACCGCCTCCCGAAAGTCGACCCCGACAAATGCCCCGGCTGCCGGCTCTGTGTCACCGTCTGCCCGACCGACGCCCTGAC
>CAZFMS010000476.1:0-2241 GCA_964520125.1 uncultured Planctomycetaceae bacterium | reverse complement strand
GTTCACTTCCTGTAGCAGCAGCCCCCCCCCCCCCCCCCCGCCCCCCCCCGGGGTACCCCCCCCCCCCCCCCCCCGAGTCCAACCTTGCGGCTCCCGCCCACGATTCGATACAATCCACCTGCCAACTCCCCAGGTGCCACAATGCCTATCGTCGTACAGTGCAACGGATGCGGCAAACGCATCAAGGCCCCCGACCGCTTGGCCGGCAAACGCGCCAAGTGCAAGTGCGGCGTCATCCTCGCCATCCCCACCGCCCGGCCCGCCGACCAGGTCGCCGCCGCTCAACCCAGCCCGCCACCCGCCGGCCCGCCCTCAGCCAACGAACCAACCTGCCCCGACTGCCAGGCCCCCATGCCCGACGGCGCCGTGCTCTGCACCGCCTGCGGTTTCAACGTCCAGTCCGGCCAGCGCTTGTCCCTCTCCGTTGACGACGCCCCATCATCAGCCAAAGGATCCGGCACCAAGAGCAAGAGCAAAGGCCGGAATGCCAAACCCCAGACCGATCGAACCGCGTCCGCCGCACCCAGAATCGTGGGCCTGGTCTTCCGCGTCGCCACAGCGGCCGTCGTCTTGGGCCTGGTCGGCGGACTGGCCTGGGTCATCAAGGAGGGCCTCTCCTTCAGCCCCGCAGAGCAGGCCCAGGACGCCCTCAACAGCGTCTACCCCGGAATGACCGTGCAGGCCGTGGTCGATGCCCTCGGCAAGAAACCCCAGGAAGTCCACGTCTACGAAGAAAAGGACTCTTCCAGCCCCTTCCCCATCCCCGTCGACAAGAGAGCCGCCTACCGTGATGACTTCATGAAAAACACCGACGCGGCCCTCCTCAAGCACGGATTTTACTTCGTCTACCAGTTCAGCCAGAGAGACAATCTGATGATCCACTTCAGCCCGAACGGCAAAGTGAACAGTTCCGAACTGTGGGACCCCATGAAGATACTCGGGCTGTAGCCCCAACCGAGGTCATAAACCAATGGTCGATCCACTTCCCCCACCGCCCACCAAGACCACCCCCACCGACGAAGAAGACGAGGCCGCCGACCTGGCCCGCCACCGGGAAGCCATCCGCGAAGGAGTCTCCGCCGCCATCCCTTCGATGCTCATCTCTCTGGCCATCGGCCTCGTCGTCCTGATCCCCATGATCTACCTCATGCGCGACGCCCTCACCGCCGCCGAAGCGGCCCTCAAAGACGGCGCCGAGGTCTCCTACGAACCCTACATGCCCAGCACCCTCTTCGTCATGTTCGGGGCCATCTTCGGCCTCTTCTCCGGCTGGCGCATGACCACCTCCACCGGCCTCACCGGTCGCCCCGCCTGGCTCATCGGGGCCGCCGGAGTAGCGGCCTTGCTCGCCGTCGGAGCAGTCGTCGGCCTGCTGTTCTTCTCTCCGGCCATCCCCATCATGTTCTGGGTCACCCTCGCCGTCCTCGCCCTCGCCGCCCTGGTGGGCATCTCCGTCTTCACCCTCTGGGGCGTCGGATAAAGCAGCTCCCCCATCAATGCCCGATCAGTCCCGCAACCAACGATCACAGCCACACCCGCGAGGAACCGCTGCCTGATCAGAGCCGCGACCAACGATCAGAGCCGCGACCAACGATCAGAGCCGCGACCGTAAGGGAGCGGTGCACGCACCACCAACCGACCACCGCCACGCCAGAGCACAACCCAAGACCCACGTCGATCTCGAACCGCCAATCAAAAACCGCTCTCAACCCTAATCTCGCCAACCAGTCGCCTATCGTGGTACAATGCCCCCCAGGTTTGAACCTCTGGAGCAAGGTGTCTCTCCCAGCGTCGCACCCCCTGGGACCACAAGTAAGGAGCCTCCCATGAGCAAGATGCGGATTCGGAGAGCGGCCTCCTGCGTCGCCGTCTGCGTCGCTTCGATGGGCACCAACGGCGGCTGTCCCCAAGACGACCTGCTGCCGATCGACCAGTGTCAGTCCGGGAGCAACAGCGTCAGTTTCGTAAACGAAACCGACGGTTTCGTCGAAGTAGAAGTGCAGTTCGACGGTCAGATGACCGGCGTCGGTGATCTGAACCCCGATCCCGACGCCTTCTCCTTCCTCCTGAACGCCCACCAGACCAGGATCGCCGAGTTCACCGCCGGAACCGGGGCCCCATCATCGGTCTCCGCCATAGTCGTGACCGCAGTCGTTCCCCCTTCGCCGATCGACTGCAACTTCAGTCCCTGCACCCCGACGCCCGACAACCGCGTGGTCATCACCACCGACCAGCTGACCT
>CAZFMS010000475.1:0-2245 GCA_964520125.1 uncultured Planctomycetaceae bacterium | reverse complement strand
CTCCATGGTGCCGGTTATCCGGGCCCCGGCGGCACGCTGGTGGCCGCCCCCCCCGAAGCTCGCCGCCAGGGCAGCCACGTCCAGCCCGCGTTTACTGCGAAAGCTCACCCGGATCAGCCCGTCAGTGGGCGGCTCGATAAACAACACGCAGGCCACCACCGAGCCGACGCGCTGCGGCTCGTTGATCAATTCTTCGGTCATATCGTGCGTCGCCCCGCACTGTTTGATCATCTCGCGGGTCAAGCGAACCACCGCCACCCGGCCGTCGGCGTGCAGCTCGAAGGAGGACAACACCGCGCCGGCCAGCCGGGCCCGGGCCTGGCAGTCGTTCAAGTACAGACGTTCGTACAGCTCGTTGGGTCGGGCCCCGGCGTCGATCAGCTTGGCCGCCGTGGTGTACACGGACCGCCCGGCGTTGGAGAAACGGAACCACCCCGTATCGGTGGCCAGGCCCACGTACAAGGCGCCGGCCGCCCGGGCATCTATAGGCCAGCCGGCATGTTCGCAGAGATTGGTGATGATCTGGGCACAGGCCCCGACTCGCTCGTCGACCAGAATCTCATCCACCACGTTATCTCGGGTCACATGGTGGTCGATCGCCAACTTGGGGATGGTGGCCGCCTGTATGATCTCGGCCATGGCCCGCAGTTGATCCACCGCGCAGGTGTCGAGGATCAGCAGCAAATCGGCGTCGGCCAGCACGCCCGCCGCGGTTTGGCCGTCCCACACCAGCAACGGTTCCTCTTCGGTCAGGAACGCGTATCGATCGTGGACCTGTTCGTGGAGGTAGGCGGCCGCCTTCTGGCCGCGCTGCCCCAAGACGCGTTGCAGTCCGATCAGCGAGCCCACCGCGTCGCCGTCCGCCCGGGCATGAGTGGTCAAGACGATCCGCGAGGCGGCCTCGATCCGCTTGGTCGTCCCGGTCAGGTCCAGCTTGGCGGGTTCGTTCATGGGCACTCGTCAACCTATCAAGACAGCCGCCCGGACTCCATCCAGGTCCAGGGCAATCTGGTCGGTCAGGGCCTGACGGCTGTCAAACTTGATCTGCTCCCGGAGGCGCTTGATAAGCTCCAGCCGGGCCATCGTGTCATACCAATTCCCGGAGGCCTCCAGCACGTGGGCCTCGACCACCAGGGCGGTTCCCCCCAGAGTGGGGCGGCAACCCAGGCTGATCGCCGCCGCCCGGCGTAGGGTGGTTCCCCCGGGGCCGGCCACGTGAGCGATCCCGGCGTAAACGCCGTCGGCGGGGATCATCTGCCGGCCGACATCCAGGTTGATGGTGGGGAAGCCGAGCTTCTTCCCGTCGCCTGCCCCGCGGACTACCTTGCCGAGCAGGCTGTACGGACGTCCCAGGCAGGCGGCCGCGTCCTCGACCAGCCCCTCGCTCAAGCACTTCCTGATGGCCGTGCTGGAGACCACGGCGTGCTCCCCGTTGCTCAGCAGCAGCCGATACGGTTCGGCCACCCGCAACTGGAAACCGCCCTTGGCGGACATCCTGGCCAGCACGTCGACGTTGCCCGACCGGCCGCGCCCGAAACCGAAATTGGGCCCCTCGACGATATATGACGGGTGGATCCTCTTTACCAGAATGTCGCGCACGAATTCCTCGGGGGAGAGCGACAGCAACGCCCGGTCGGCTTCCAACCGGACGATCATGTCGGCCCCGGCCAGTTCGAGTTGGTGGGCCTTCTCCTGCCAGGGGGTAAGCCTCGGCGGGGCGTGATCCGGACGCAGGATCGCCAGGGGGTGGGGCTCGAAGGTCATCACCGCCACCGCGGCGCTGGACACCCGGGCCAAGGCGTGGGCCGTGCGCAGGATTCGCTGATGCCCCAGGTGCACGCCGTCGAAGTTCCCCACGGACAGCACCGCCCCGCGCATCGCGTCGTCGATCGAAGATACCCCGTCGTAGATCTTCACCAGGTTCTCGATGGTCCTTACGGAAAACATCCCCGAGGCGGCGGGGTCACTAGGGTCTGCGGGGGCATTACGAGGCAGCCCGTCGGGCCGACGACCACTTGAGCACCCGCGGCAGCCGCAGGGCGTTCAGGACCACGGTGAGCGAACTCAGGGCCATCGCCCCGGCAGCCGCTATCGGCGGCAGTATTCCCGCGACGGCCAAGGGGATCATAAGCAAATTATAGAAGAACGCCCAGAACAGATTCTGGCGGATGATCCGCAGGCTCACCCGGGCCAGCTCCACCGCATCGGCGACCAGGTGCGGGGTCGAGCCGATCAGATTGATGCC
>CAZFMS010000474.1:0-2246 GCA_964520125.1 uncultured Planctomycetaceae bacterium | reverse complement strand
AAATTCGGCCGCCCCGGGGGGGGGGGGGCAAAAAAAAGGCGGGACCAAAGGGCCGGGCGGGGCGAGGACGGTTCGCGGGGGGAAGGGGGGGAGTATCGGGGGTGGGGCCCCGGGCCTCCGATGGGCGATGCTGTTGCCTCGCTCTTGCATTAAAGGGGGGATTATGCAGGAGCTGATCCGGGATGGCAAGGGCTAATATTGGAAAAACTATCTTCTGGGTTGGCGTTTGAGCGAGGCGAGGGCGAGAAGCCCGGCTGAAGCCGGCTCCCGCGGCGAGAGGTCGGGGGCAGGAGGGGGAACTCTGAAGAACCCCCAACTGAAGTTGGGGGCACAGGCCGGTCGGCTGAAGCCGACCCTGGGAAGCGAACGCCGGGCCGCGGACGGGTGCGCGTCTGGGGTTTTGGGTGGAGACCGGGCCGGGGACGGCCCGGCTCGCTCGCGCCCTCAAGTCAACAATGACATGGCGTCAGAGCGATCTGGCGGCCGCTGTTGAGGGTCAGCTGGTTTGCGGTGGCGGGTCTGATGGGATGCCGGCACCGCTCCCTTACGGTCGCGGCTCTGATTGGGCAGGGCTTTCTTGCGGGCTTGGCACCGCTCGTTCGCTGAAGCGGGCACCGCTCCCTTACGGTCGCGGCTCTGAATACGGCGTCGGGCGATCTGGCGGCTGGTGGTACGGGAGAATTGCCGGGGCGGTGGTGCGGGAGACGTGCTGGGGCGGGGGGGGTACTATGGGGGTACTGGCATAGGGGGCAAGTATCGTAGGAGAAGGTGTGACCATGAGACTGCAATTCCTCGGGGCGGCGCGGCAGGTTACGGGGTCGCGGTATTTGTTAGAGGTTGATGGGCTGCGGGTGCTGGTGGACTGTGGGTTGTTCCAGGAGCGGGCATATCTGGGGCGGAACTGGGAGCCGTCGCCGGTGGCTGCGGAGACTATCGACTACCTGCTGCTGACCCATGCCCACGTGGATCACTGCGGGCTGATTCCCCGGTTGGTGGGGGAGGGTTTTGGGGGGACGATTCTGTGTACCGGGGCCTCGAAGGACCTGATTGAGATCGTCCTGAGAGACTCGGCCCACATTCAGGAGGAGGACGCGGCCTACAAGGCGAAGCGCCATCGGCGCGAAGGGCGCAAGGGTCGCTATCCTGCGGAGCCGTTGTACAAGCTGGAGAACGTGGAGGCGGCGCTGCCGCTGTTCCGGCAGGTGACCTACGGCGAGCCCGTGCCGCTGAATGAGCAGGTGGCGGTGACCTTTCACGACGCGGGCCACATTTTGGGGTCGGCGATACTGGAGGTGAACATCCGGCGGAACGGAGAGACGCGTAGGGTGCTGTTCACCGGCGACCTGGGGGAGCGGGACAAGCCGATCATTCGCGATCCGACGGTGTTGGAGGGCGGAGACTACGTGGTCATGGAATCGACCTACGGCGGCCGGGCACATGCGGATGACGGCCCGGTGGAGGATCAGCTCTGCGAGGTGATCAACGACACGGCGAGGGCGGGGGGCAACATCGTGATCCCGACGTTTGCCGTGGAGCGGGCCCAGGAGCTGATGTACCACATCGGCCGGCTGGTGCGGGAGGATCGGATTCCGCGGTTGAAGGTCTTTCTGGACAGCCCGATGGCGGTGGACGTGACGGAGGTTTTTCGGCGTCATCGGGAGTGCATGGATGAAGAGGCCCTGGCGCTGCTGGAGTCCGGGGAGCCGCCGCTGCGGTTCGCGGGGCTGAAGCTGGTGCGGTCGGTCGCGGAGTCGAAGGCGATCAAGGAGATCAAGGAGTCGTGCATCATCATGTCGAGTTCGGGGATGTGCACGGCGGGTCGGATCAAGCATCACCTGGCGAACAACGTATCGCGTCCCGAGAATGTGATCCTGTTCGTGGGCTACCAGGCCCGGGGGACGCTGGGGCGCGAACTGGTCGAAGGGAAGCGGACGGTTCGGATCCACGGGCAGCGTCGTCGGGTCAAGGCAGGGGTGAGACAGATCCACGGTCTGTCGGCCCACGCGGATCAGGTTGGCTTGCTGGAGTGGATCGGGCATTTGAAGCAACCGCCGCGGCGGGTGTTTTTGACGCATGGCGAGGAGGACGAGGCGGGCAAGCTGGCGGAGAAGATCCGGGCGAAGAAGGGCTGGACGGTAGAGGTGCCGGAGTATCAGGAGGAGTGCCGGCTGGCCTGAGCCACTGGGGGATTGTTCACCGCGGAGATCGCGGAGATCGCAGAGAGGGGGGGGAGTCTGGCTAGTTGG
>CAZFMS010000473.1:0-2255 GCA_964520125.1 uncultured Planctomycetaceae bacterium | reverse complement strand
AAAAAATAGGGTCAGACCCCCCTGCGAGAGAAACCGCATGAACCGGTAGTAAAGTCGCATGTTCCCGGCAGAATTGCTCATCAGCGACAACGCCCCGGACATCCTCGAAGGCCCCAGGCCGATCCCGACCGTCCTCCCGACCTGCTACTGGCCGCTCGGAATCTGCCGCTGTACCTCTTCCACCAGATGTTCAACGACCTCATGGATGCTCATGTCCGTCGTATCGATGCGGATGGCGGTCTCCGGCTCCAAAAGCGGGGCCCATTGGCTCTGGTCGTTGCCGTCCCGCAGCCGGAGATTATCGAGAATCCGCTCGTAGGAGGCTTCCTCGCCGTCGGCCACCATCTCCTGATAGCGACGCTCGGCCCGCTTCTCGATCGCCGCATCGACAAAGAACTTGAGGTCCGCATCCGGAAAGACCACGCTGCCTTGGTCTCGGCCTTCGCTCACCAGCGACCCCAGCTTCCTGCCGATGGCCCGCTGCTTCTCCACCAGCACCAGCCGGATCTCCGCCACCCGAGCCACGAAGTTAGTCGCCTGGTTCACCGCCATCGAGCGAATGGCCTCACTGACGTCCGCCCCATCCAGCGTCACCCGAGTGTGGGTCGGGCCGCAATCGACCTCCACCTCACATCCCGCCGCAACCGCCAGCAGGGCCCGCTCATCTTCCAGAGAGACCCCCTGCCGCAGGGCGCACAAGGCCACTGCCCGATACATTGCCCCGGTGTCCAGGTAGGCGACGCCCAACCTCGCCGCCAGCTTCCGTGCCGCCGTGCTCTTGCCCGAGCCGGCCGGGCCGTCGATGGTAATGATCATGGGCTTGCTGGGACTCCGTGAACCGTGCCGCCCGGGATTATACGAACCACCCCACGGACCGTCAAAACGAGTTTGGCCGCCGCCCGGTGAGGGATTACAATCCGCTCGTCACTTAGCAGGCTGCTCCGGCCACCGCCAACTCTGTTTCTCGAGGAGGTCCGCGATGTCACCTCGATTCCAAACTCGCCTGGGATGCGTTTCGGCCAACCTTTTCTGCGCTCTGCTCCTGATCGGCGCCACCGGCTGCCGCCCACCGCAAGGGGAGGATTCCGCCGACACCGCGACGGGGGCTTCGGCCACCGCCGAGACCGGCCAGCCGGCAGCCGGGGCCCCGGCCGACTCGGACCCGACCGGCTCCCAGGACGTCGACGACAGAGACGATCCCCAGGCCCCGGCCTGCTTGCCCAAGAGCGGAGAGGTAGGCCGGTGGGCAAAATACGAGCCCGTCCGCGTCGTCGAGGGCCAGGCCGTCGGCCAGTTGGTCACCCCCGAAGAAGCCGCCCGCTTCTCCCATTTCGCCGTCACCTCGGCCGCCCGATGCGGATATGCCCTGCCGGCCGCCGACGGCACCACCGGCCGAATCCAAGTCGTGGTCGTCACGGCCGACTCCGTCGACGACGCCTACGGCCTGATGTCCTGCCAATCTAGCTCCCCCCACACCGCCGCCGTCGGTGGAGAGACTCGCGTCGAGCAACTCCAAGGACTGCACTTCCACTGCTGGCAGGGACGCAGCTACATACACCTCTGGACCATCCAGCAAGCCGCCGAATCCGCCGAGCAGACCCTGAAGTTGTTTCGCTACATCGCCGCCCAAATCCCCAGGGAAGATCAGCCCGAACTACTCGAGGCCCTCCCCAGCGAGGGGCAGGTCCCCGGCCAACGCTGGCTGGTTCGCGACCTCCGCAGCATCTCGGCCACCGCCCTCGGCCTGCACCCCGCCCCCGATCTGACCAAGGTCAACGGCCTGCTCGCCCTGGGCGGGGAAACCGTGATGTGCATCGCCGCATATGACCTGCCCGAGGCCCGACGGCCCAACATCGTCTGGCTGATTCGCTATCCCAGCGACCAGCTCGCCAACCAGGCCCATCAGCGGTATTCAGATCATCTCGCCAAGGCCACCCAACCGGCCGCGGTGTCGACCAACCTCCTGTCCCCCCACGGCCCCTTCCTCATCGGCACCTGGACCGCAGAGGAGGAATCCCTGCAATACATGATGCCCCGCATCAAGCAGTTGCTGCCCTCCTAGTGCTTTGTCGTTGTTGGCTTGAGGATCCTGAGCGAGCCGGGCCGTCCTCGGCCCGGTCTCTGCCGAACGCGTCGGACGCCCGCCGTCTGGACAATCAACCCCTCAACGCATGCGTGACCGAACACTAGAGCCGTTCCCCCTTGCGTGTGTCCTAGCAGAGCCGCGGGCTTCAGCCCGCGCGGCCTTGCCTTGG
>CAZFMS010000472.1:0-2279 GCA_964520125.1 uncultured Planctomycetaceae bacterium | reverse complement strand
GGAATGACAACGACCTGACCGCTTTTTGACAACCAGGGGAGTGATGATCCGCAGTTACTACAAAATGACGTGGCGAAGTATTTCGTCTCTGGCGGGTCATACCTTGCAACGTTTTCTTCTCCGCTTATCCAATGGAAATCATCAGGAGCCACAAACAGGTTCGCCGCGTGTGCGCTGCCCGTGAATTTCCGGCAGCGGGAACAATGGCAATATTGGAAAACACCCATGTTGCCGGTAATTTCGTAGCTCACTTTTTTGCAAAAGCAGCTTCCGCTTACTTTATTTTCAGACATTACGACGCCTCATTTTCATTGGAATAAATACAACACCATTTTTTTCCAGAAGCCCACGTTTATTGATCGGCCTGTCACTCATTGATACGCTCGAATCCTTGTGAAGGGAACTATATAAAAAGGAACAATCAATTGCTATCTGCTGAGGTTAGTATGCCGCCATTACTGGCTTGAGAGCCTGGAAATATCCGGCATAAATCACCGGGAGTTTTGCAACATGCACCGTGGAATCTGAATCAAATCATGAAAAATATTTTGCAAAAAGCAGTCATTCTTCCGCTGATCGTCATTACCGCACTGGGACTGGTGATTTTCAAGGTCAGGCCCTCACGGTTAATCAGGACTGACTAAAAGATGCACTCGTGAACAAAGTCACAGAAATCGAACGGGAAGAAGCGACTATAGATGTCACCCGGTTTTTGAACACTGCCGAACAACACTGCCTGACACTTTGGAATGAGCGATTTTTTAAGAGCAAAGTTGAAAAAATCTAAAAAAACCGAGTGCATTGCGCAAAGGTTCTTTAATTCAATTGTGTCCAGAATGCCTTGATCAAGGGATTGGCCAGTTTCTTTTTCAGCGTAAAAAAGCCAACTTCATATGCTTTTAACTGCGGTTTGACCTTCAGCACCTGGACAGTGTTCGCCAACGGGTTGTTGTCCAGCACGATTTGTGGCACGACACCCACACCAAATCCAAGGCTCACCATGCTGACAATCGCTTCATTGCCTGCCACCTGGGCATATATTTTGGGTTGTACATCCAGCGCCTGAAACCATTCATCAACTCGTTTTCGTCCCAGGCCACGTTCAGGCAGGATCAGGGGTTGTCCGGTCCAGTCGTCCGTTTCCAGGGAAGCAATAAATACCAGCGGTGAAACGTAAATTTGCCTGAATGCCAGGGCGGTGGGGAGCTTGTCAGGCCGTGCACCAATCGAAATGTGCTCTTCACCTGAAAGCACGCGTGTAACTGCATCTTCAGGATCACCGGTATGCAGCTTGATTTCGATCAGCGGATGATCGCGCCGGAACCGCGCCAGAATTTCGAACAAAAAACTGTAACTGGCGGTGACCGAGCAGTACATACTAACCTCACCATGCAGTTCGCCCGATTCTTCCATCAACCTATTGCGTATCGAGTCCCACTCTCCCAGCGAGTCCCTGGCGTAGTCGAGGAACAGGCTGCCTTCATGGGTTAAAGAAACGCTGCGATTGCTGCGCTCAAACAGTGCCACGCCCAATTCAGCCTCGAGCCTTTGAATACTGCGGCTCAGGGCTGAGGGGCTGACGTGAGCGCTTTCGCTGGCCCGGCCAAAATGCAGGCTGTCCGCAAGATTAATGAATTGTTTCAGGGCGCGCGTATCCATTTTCTACATTATTGCACTAAACGCAATATAAAGATGCATATATATCATTTTACGCAACATAAACCTGCCTATATATTGTACCTCTACAAATAATCAGGAGGATGCGGCCTGGTATCCTGACAGACCGGAACCGGCCCATAAAAGAGATGCAGGTTTACTACGATAAAGATTGTGATCTTGAGATCATCAAGGCAAAAAAAGTCGCCATCATCGGTTACGGTTCCCAGGGACATGCCCATGCCTGTAACCTGAGAGAATCCGGTGTGGATGTTACGGTGGGATTGCGCCCCGGTTCAGCTTCACGAGCCAAGGCCGAAGACCACGGCCTGAATGTGGCAAATGTGCCCGAAGCGGTCGCGGCTGCGGATCTGGTGATGATCTTGACGCCCGATGAATTCCATGGGCAGTTATACAGGGACTCGATCGAACCCAATATCAAGCAGGGCGCCACACTGGCTTTTGCGCATGGTTTTTCGATTTTGTATAAGGAAATTGAACCGCGTGCGGACCTGGACGTCATCATGATCGCCCCCAAGGCGCCGGGGCACACGGTACGTTCTGAATTTGCCGAGGGCCGCGGTATTCCAGACCTGGTCGCTGTTGAAATCGATCCACGCGTT
>CAZFMS010000471.1:0-2289 GCA_964520125.1 uncultured Planctomycetaceae bacterium | reverse complement strand
GGCCGTGGAATGCGTCCATACCTTCAGCCTGATACACGATGACCTGCCGGCCCTGGACGATGACGACACCCGCCGCGGCCGGCCCTCGAGCCACCGCCGGTTTGGCGAGGCCTTGGCCATTCTGGCCGGCGACGGGCTGCTGGCCTTATCGTTCGAGATCCTGGCCCGGGAGATCGCCGACCCGGCCATGGCGGTCGCCATGGTGGGCGAGTTGGCCGAGGCCAGCGGCGCCGCCGGCATGATCGGCGGTGAGGCGGCTGATATCGAGGCCGAATCGTCCCCGCCGGATGCCGACCTGGCCTCCAGCATCCACGCGGCCAAGACCGCCCGCTTGATTGAGTCCTGCTGCCGTTTGGGAGCCCTGGCCGCCAGTGCCGATGAACAGAGCGTGTCGTCCCTGGCCGGCTACGGGCAGGCCTTGGGCCTGGCCTATCAGGCGGTGGACGATTTATTGGACGCCACCGCGGGCAGCGCCGCGGTCGGCAAGAAGACCGGCAAGGATGACCCGGCGGGTAAACAAACCTATCCGCGGGCCGTAGGTATTGAGGAGACCCGCCGGCGGGCCGCGGCGATGGTGGAGCAGGCCGTAGCGGCCTTGGCCCCTTTTGGACCGCCGGCCGGCAAATTAGCGTCTCTGGCGCGCTTTATGGCGGATCGGCAGTCCTGACCGGCCGGTCGATCCGTGGATCGGCCGGGCAGCGGCCGACATCGGGTTAATGCGGCCCTGATAAAGGTATCGGAGCGGACTCGAAGATGAAGCAGATACTTCCGACCATTGGGTCTCCGGCGGACCTGCGCAGGCTGTCGATGGCCGAGTTGAACCGTCTGGCCGGTGAAATCCGTGAGCGCATCATCAGCGTGGTCTCGAAAAACGGCGGCCACCTGGCCAGCAACCTGGGCGTCGTCGAGCTGACCATCGCCCTGCACTACGTTTTCGATTTCTCGCGGGACCGCCTGCTCTGGGACGTGGGACATCAGGCCTACGTTCACAAGCTGCTGACCGGCCGGAACGACCGCTTCGACACCTTGCGCAAGGCCGGCGGCATCAGCGGTTTCCCCAGCACCGCCGAGAGTGAATACGACCTGTTCAACGTCGGCCACGCCGGTACGGCCATCGCCACCGCCACCGGGATGGCCCGAGCCGGCCAGCTCTTGGGGGAATCCCGGCGGGTGGTCGCCCTGGTCGGCGACGCCAGCATCTTCAACGGGGTGGCGGTCGAGGGCCTCAACCAGGCAGGCACCTTGCGGCGGCAGTTGTTGGTGGTGCTAAACGACAACTCCATGGGTATCTCCCCGACCCAGGGCAGCCTGGCTGCCCACCTGGCCAAGTTCCGGACCAGCACCCTCTACGAAGAAACCAAGAAGCGGGTCAAGAAGTATCTCCCCCAGGTGCCCCTGATCGGAAAGGCGGCCTTCGGGGCCCTGGACCATCTCAAGGAGGGCTTGAAGGCCACCCTCTCACCCCATCAGATCTTCGGCCAGATGGGCTTCCTCTACGTCGGTCCCACGGACGGCCACGATGTCGCCCACCTGATCGAACTGCTGCAGGCCCTGAAGGATGTGGCCCATCCCGCATTGTTGCACGTCCACACCGAGAAGGGCCGCGGCGCCGAGTGGGCCTTGGCCGAGCCGACTAGATTCCACAGCCCCAAGCCCTTCAAGGTTGAAGGCTGTCGGGTGGAGATTCAGGGCGGGGGGCGCTCCTGGACGGCGGCCTTCGCCGAGGCGTTGATCGACCTGGCCGAGAAAGACCAGCGTGTGGTCGCCTTGACCTCGGCCATGCCGGGCGGGACCGGGCTGGACAAGTTCCAGCAGGCCTTCCCCAAGCGTTTTCTGGATGGGGGCATTGCCGAGAGCGGGACCGTAGATATTGCCGCGGGAATGTGCAAGGCCGGCCTGCGACCGGTGGTGGCCATCTACTCGACCTTCCTCCAACGGGCCTTCGATCAGGTCTTCCAGGAGGTCGTCCTGCAGGGGCTGCCGCTGATCTTCTGCCTGGACCGGGCCGGGCTGGTCGGCGGCGATGGGGCCGTACATCACGGCTTCCTCGACATCGCCTGTCTCCGGGGCATGCCCAATATGGTGCTGATGGCGCCTGGCGACGGTGAGGAGATCGCCCTGGCACTGCAGGCGGCCTTGCATCTCGAGGGCCCCTCCGGCATCCGCTATCCGCGGGACACCGTCCCCGAGCCGCTGTTCGGAGGTCGTCCCCCACCATCGTTCGAACTCGGGAGGTCGGTGACCCTGCGAGATGGGCCGGATGCCACCATCCTGGCCTACGGCTCGACC
>CAZFMS010000470.1:0-2295 GCA_964520125.1 uncultured Planctomycetaceae bacterium | reverse complement strand
CGGACCTCAACGTGGATGGCTCGGGCTTCGCCGGCTTCCAGCGGATATACAACCCCGGAACGGTCATCACCCTGACCGCTCCGCCGCGGGCCGAAGACCTGTTGTTCCATGCCTGGTTGGTCGACGGCGTGCTGCACAACACGGGAGAGACCACCATCGACATAACCGTCGTCGAGGACCTTACCGCCCGGGCGCTCTACCTCAGCGCCACCCCGGGCCCGAAGCTTGGCCCCAGGCTGGCCCCTGCGTCACGCCAGCCTGCTTCTCGATGAGCAAGTCCCATGACCCATCGGCGAGATAGCTCACGCGCTGCATGCCCGCCCAACCTGAGCTTCCCCGCGGCACCCGTGCGTCGACCCAGGCCCGTCGTAGCAGGACCGCGTCACGGCCTGCGCACGCCGGTATGGGAGTCCGTGAGCACGCGAGAGCAAGAAACACGCCTGTCCAGAGGGTGGACGGGCCTTGGTTAGGAGGCAAGCCGTGCAATCTCGAAGTCAAACCAGTTACCTGATCGCAGTCGCAGCCGTCGCCGTAGTCTGGTCCGCCTCGCGGGCCTTTGGCGACCCTCCCGCATACATCATCACCGATCTCAGCCCGGAGTTCGGCGTCCCCGTTGGCGTCGCGGTGGATGCTGATAACTGGAAGGTGTACTGGACCGACGGTTACAGGGGTCGGATCCAGCGGGCTGAACTCTCCTATCCTACGGAACCGCCAGGTGTCGAGGATCTCATCACCACCGGCCTGGTTGATCCGCAGGACATTGCCGTCGATCCGGCAGGCGGCAAGATGTATTGGGTCGATAGCGGCGCATCCAAGATCCAGCGGGCCAATCTGGACGGCACCGACGTCGAGGACCTCATCACCACCGGTTTGCAAGCCCCCTTGGGAATCGCCCTGGATGCCGGCGGCGGCAAGATGTACTGGACCGATCCCGGCGCCGGCAAGGTCCAACGAGCCGACCTCGACGGCGCTGGGCCCGAGGACCTGGTCACCGGGCTGGAGGCCCCCATGGGTATTGATGTCGACCCGGTCGGAGGCAAGGTCTATTGGGCAAATGCCGATGCCGGGAAGATCCAATGCAGCAACCTCGATGGGACCGGCGGGGCCGAAGACCTGGTCACGGGCTTGTTTACGCCCATTGGGCTTTGCTTGAGCCCGGCGACGGGGCATGTGTACTGGACAGATATTGAAGCCCGGCAGATCCAACGGGCCAACATGGATGGCACAGAAGTCTTTGACCATTGCCAATATGGTAACTTGCTGGGTCCCTTCCTGATGACGTTGGGCTCGTATTATGGACCGATATGGACTGAGCCTATTACCTACAAGATCAATGAGGGATGTCAGTATGTTTATCTTCGGCTGGGCGGCCCGGACAGTCTGGCCCTCGGCGTCAACGACTCAGGTTGGGCGGCGGGTCGCTCCAACACGGTGATCGCCCCGAGCCCTGAGGGCGCGACCCAGCCCGGGGGCGTGGACTTCGCGTTCGTCTACCGCGATGGCGAATTGCTCAACCTGGGAGCCCTGGGGAGGGCGGACGATAGCGTCCGAGCCAGTCGAGCCCGGGCCATCAACAATGGCGGAGACGTCGTTGGCCGGTCCGACACGCCCCCCGCGGGTTCCGGTCGCAAGCAGTTGTTGCATGGCTACGATCATGCCTTCCTCTACTCCTACTCCACCGGGGAGATGACCGACCTCGGGACCCTCGGAGAATTCGGCTACAGCTACGCCTACGACCTTAACGATTTCGGCGAGGTCGCCGGGTACTCCTTCACCGGTACCGCCACCCACGCCATCTTCTGGGACGAGTCCAGCGGCCTGACCGATCTGGGCACCCTCGGGGGGCTGAACAGCTACGCCTACGCGATCAACAGTTTCGGTCACGTCGTCGGCCGATCCCAGACCGACAGCGGGGCCAATCACGCCTTCCTCTACATCGTTGGGGTTATGCTCGATCTGGGCACCCTGGGCGGCGGCTACAGCCAGGCCTGGGATGTCAACGATGCCGTCATGGTAGTCGGCGAGTCCTGGACCGAGGACGGCGAATCTCACGCCTTCCTCCGCGACGGCCCATCGATGATCGACCTGGGCACGCTCGGCGGCGAAGACAGCGTCGCCTACGCCATCAACGCCTCCGGCCAAGTGGTCGGCGAGTCGCGTATCGCCGGCGGCGAGGTGGTCCACGCCTTCCTCTATAGCGACGGCGTGATGACCGATCTCAACGACTTCCTGCCCGAGTACTCCACCTGGGACGAACTCGTGGTCGCCACGGACATCACTGATGCCGGGGCGATC
>CAZFMS010000469.1:0-2305 GCA_964520125.1 uncultured Planctomycetaceae bacterium | reverse complement strand
GTGGCCAACTGCCGGATGGTAATAACTATATGCAACCGTAAGGTGAATTCTGATGCATTATGTTCTTTGCACAGGAAAGCAGTGGGGCTGCCGCTGAGACTGTATCAAAAGATACGGATATCCATTACACCGGTAAATACTGCAGCGAGTGCCATGAGAAAATGCCTGTAAAAGGAGGGAGAAAATTTTTAAAGTTCGGTGGTGATTTCTCACAGTTGTGCAAATGTCACGGTTATACGCCCGGCGCTTATATACATCCTGTGGACGTGGTGCCGTCCAGGGCGAAGAAGATAAAGATACCGAAAGAATTCCCCCTGGTCAACGGCAGGCTCTCTTGTGTTACATGCCATGATATATACCTGCAGTGCCGGGTTAATCCGCAGGCGAAGTCGTTAAACAATAAATTTTTGAGAGGGGCCCCTTATATAAGCCGTACAACTCTGTGTTTCAGATGTCATGATGACAAAAAATATAAGATGCTTGACCCGCATAACCAGTTAACCCGGAAAGGGGAGATTATCATAGACAAGTGCCTGTACTGCCACGTGGAAAAGCCCGATGAAAAACGTGCAACCTTTAAAGAGGTTAAGCTGATCGGGAATCTTGAAGTGCTTTGTTACAGGTGCCATTTCAAGCAAAGCCGGATGCATCCCATCAACGCCAATCACCTTCTCAAACCAACCGGTAAGATACCGGCAATGATGAAAGAATCGGAAAAGAAGTACGGCATCATACTTCCGCTTGATTATGAAGGGAAAATCAGTTGCCCCACCTGTCATAACCCGCATGAAAGAGGTGTAATCCCCGCGTATAAACCCGGGGCAAAAGGGGCAAGCGAAAAATACCGGCTTCGTCTGACAAAAGAAAATCTGCAGATATGCATTGCCTGCCATAAAGATAAATTCCAGCAGCAATAATCAAAAATCAGCGCCCGATATTGAATCTCCATGACATCCCGACACCCCCGCTGTGGCGCAATTGTTACTACTGCTATTTTTCGGCATCCCGGAATAACTGTTTGGACCGGCGGCTTTTCTGAATCCGGTTACTTTAAGGCTGTTGCCATTGTAATTGTACGGCGCGGGATCAGAACTGTATCCGATAAGCCTTGACCTCTTGGAGCCGTGGGGAACTGCTACATGACACGCAACACAAGCCTCACTCTGATGGCCGCCGCTGCCGCCACCGCCGCCGCCACCACCACCACCACCACCGCCGGTTTGTGAATGAACGTTATTCTTCCAGCTTCCGTCATAGAGAGGATGGCAGTTTTTACAGAACAGGCCGCCGTATGATGTGAAGCTGTTTTTATCACTTAATTTCCAGAGCTGTCCGTCATTTCTTGCAGGCCAGTATTTGTAAGAACCCTTTAACATGAATTTTGAATTTGAGCCGTGGGGGCCTTTTGCTCCTGATCCCTCATTGTCCGCCCCATGGCAATCCGAGCAGTACATTGTCTGATTGCCTGTATTTGTCCACGGCGATGACATCTGTGATGAAGTAAGCGCCTTGGGAGAGTATGAGCCTGTCTGGTTGTTTAATGTCACAACCACGGAATGGACCGATTTATTATTCCTGTTAAGCTCCCACGCCTGATCGGTGATATTCGTGCCGGATGGGCCGATGATTGATGAGACGCCGTTTGCCAGGCTGCCCAGTCCGTAATATGTATGGCATTTAAAACATATCTGGTACTCCCTGCTGCTTCCGCCAGGGTAGGCCGGCGGTTTTCTGACGGTAAATGTTCTCGGTTGTGTCCAGATGGACGGCCATGAGGGCACTACACCCCAGACATTTTTCAGCACATCAGAGACTGCATTACCCGGGGGAGTATGTGTAGAGCCGGTGGAGCCAAGGGCATGCGGATTGTGGCAGTCAACACATTCGGCATGCCTGTTGGCCGGGCCGAAACTGGTGCCGGCTTCGGATCTGCCTGTCTCCGGCAGGACATGACGGTTATTGAAGCTGTGAGTGGGATGGCTGTAGGTTTTGTTCAACTGTGCCTTTACGTTCTTGAAGGCTCCCCCCTGTGTACCGTCATGGCATGCCTCACAGCCCATCTCATAAGCAGGTCTGTCCCCTGTCTTTGAATCCCGGGCAAAGAGCATATTCGGGATCAGTCCCCTGCCGTCATTATAGCCGTGGGGATTGTGGCAGTTATGGCAATTACCAGCATCATCAAGAGCCGGCCCCGGAGGTGCGGGGTCCGGACTCCACACCATGTTATTGCCTGAATAGTGGATAGAGTCATTATATTTTGTCTTTCCCTGGTAGATACCGTATCTCCCGTATCCCAGAGGCATTG
>CAZFMS010000468.1:0-2333 GCA_964520125.1 uncultured Planctomycetaceae bacterium | reverse complement strand
CAGGGCCGGCAGGTCATCGTGTATCAGGCTGAAGGTATGGACGCATTCCACGGCCAGGGCGGCGGGCATGGCATCCCGGCGCTTCCCACCGCACAACTCGCACGACCACAGCACCAGGACGGGCCGCACGCGTTTGCCTCCGGCCTCCAGGCTGTACCGCATCGCCTCGAGCAGGCGGGCCGAGCGGCCCGACGAATGGCTGGTGGTCGGGCGGGCCGGCACCCTGGCTCCGTCGGGCGCGAGCAGCTCCCGCAGGGCCTTGTTGACCTCTTCGGCACTCAGCCGCAGCAGAGTCTCGATGTCTTGGTCAGCCGCCACCGCCATCGCTCACTGCCCCAGGTAGGGAGCCGCGGCAAAGATACAGGCCCTGCCGCACGGACACTCTTACCGTGACCGGGCCCTCTCGGCCATGCTCGCTCTTGCGGGTGCCACCTTTGCCGTCTCCCTCGGCGCGGGTGGCTGCCTCTATTCAACCCAGAAGTAGGCATTCTAGCCGAAATACGTGGCAATGCCGATGCCGAGCTGACCTTATCGAAACTTTTGAAAGGACTGATAGACCGGGACTCGAGGCCGGGGCGCGGGCTCACAGCGGTGCACAGAAGCCCCCAAGGCGGCCTGGCGCGGCGAACCTGAACCGGGCGCAAGGCTCAAGTGGACCTCGAAAGGGCGCGAGGAACTTGGCGAGGAAGGTCGCAGCGCCGGCCCGCGGTCTGGACTACTCCTCCGCCTCCGGCGGCTTGTCCGTCGTCTCCGCCCCGTCCTGGCCGGCGGCCTGCAACTGCTGAATCTTCAGCTCGGCCTCGGCCAGGACGCCGCGGCACTGGCCGATCAGGGACATCCCCTCCTCGAACTGCTTGATCGACTCCTCCAGCCCGATCTTGCCCTGCTCGATAGAGTCGACGATCTCCTCCAACCGCCCCATCGCCTTCTCGAACGCTATTCGTTGTTTGGCCATTGATTCTCACTCGCTGTAGCCAGGTCGTCCGACCGTTTCCTGCGCCCATTCGGGGCTTCGTGTTTCCGCGAATCCTGTTGCCCCAGGATCCTCGCTCTGGGAAGAGTCACTCGAACAGCTCCGTCTGCCGCTCGTCGATCACGCGGCTGGTGATTGCTCCGTCGGCCGTCTCGGTTCGCAGGCGGTCTCCTTCGCCGACGTCGGCGGCCCGGCGGACGATCTTATCGCCTTTGGCGCGGCGGGTAATGGTGAAACCGCGCTGCAGGATCTGTTGGTGGCTGCTGGCGGCCAGGCGGGCTTCCAGGGCGGCCGTGGCCCGCTGGCGTTCCTGGATCAGGCGGGGCATGCCGCGTAGCAGGCGGCCGGCTAGTTGGTCCAGCAGGATGCCATCCTGCGCGACGCGCCGCAAGGGCGAGGCGGCCATCAGGCGGGCGGCCGTCTCTCCCAGCCGGCGTTCGGCGGTCAGGTTGTAATGCCCTTGGGCCCAGCGGAGGCGGTGCTCCATGTCCCCCAGCAGTTCGCGACGTTGGGCCAGGACCACCGCGGGCCGGACCCGCAGGAGCTTGACCTCTACGTCCTGCAGGGCGGACCGCCGGATGGCCAGTAACCGCGAGACCGCCGCGTGCAGTCGCCGGCCGGCCTCGTCAACTTGTTGGTGACCTTGCCCAACCCGGCCCAGGGGATCGCGAAACCACTCGGCCCGCTGCACCGCCGAGAGCCGCACTTGAGCCGCGGCCAGGAGACTACGAGCCGCCAGGCCAAGGCGATGCTGGTGATCGTCGATCTCCCCCATCAGGTCGGCCCGGACCGGCACGACCAGCTCGGCCGCGGCCGTCGGGGTCGGGGCCCGGACGTCGGCGACCAGGTCGGAGATCGTAAAATCGACCTCGTGGCCCACGGCGCGGACCACCGGGATGCCGCTGGCATGAATCGCCCGGGCGACCACCTCTTCGTTGAAGGCCCACAGGTCTTCCAACGAGCCGCCGCCGCGGCCGACGATCATCACGTCGATGCCGCCCAACTCCGCCGCGGAGTGGTTGATCCGGCCAATGGCAGCCGCTATTTCGTCCGCCGCACCTTCGCCCTGGACGCGGACGCCGAAGACGTAGACCGTGACGCAGGGGAACCTCCGCCGAATGGTCTGCAGGATGTCACGAATCGCCGCCCCGCTGTTGCTGGTCACCACGGCGATCCTCTCGGGGAACTTGGGCAGCGGCCGCTTCCGTCCCGGGTCGAACAACCCCTGGCCTTCCAGCCGCTCCTTGAGTTGCCGAAAGGCCAACTCGAGGGCGCCCACGCCGCGCGGCTCCAGCCGGCGGACGTACAACTGATATTGCCCCCGCGGCTCGTACACGTCGACTGAACCGGTGGCCAGGAC
>CAZFMS010000467.1:0-2339 GCA_964520125.1 uncultured Planctomycetaceae bacterium | reverse complement strand
GTCCCGTCGCCGAGCCCCAACAGCACCGAGACGCTCCCGCTGTACCTGTTCGCCACGGCCAGGTCGGGCGCCTGGTCGCCGTTCAGGTCGCCGATCGCCACGGAGGTAGGCCCGTCGCCGGCGGCGTAGTTCACCGCGGCGGCAAACGTCCCGTCGCCGACACCCAGCAGCACCGAAACGTTGCCGCTCTCCCAATTCGCCACCGCCAGGTCGAGCACCTGGTCGCCGTCCAGGTCGCCCATCGCTACGGAGGTAGGGTTGTCGCCGGCGGGGTAGTGCACCGCGGCGGCAAAGGTCCCGTCGCCGACACCCAGCAGCACCGAAACGTTGCCGCTCTCCCAGTTCGCCACGGCCAAGTCGAGCACCTGGTCGCCGTCCAGGTCGCCGATCGCCACTGACCAAGGCTGGTCGCCGGCGTCGTATTGCGCCCCGGGGAACAGCGGACCGCTCCCGGCGCGAAGGCCTGGTAGGCCCGTCACTGACAATACCATCCACGCCAGCAGCGCTGTAGGTAACATCGCGCACCCTCCACCTTGGGCCGGTCGAGAGCACCTCAGCCGGGGCGCCCGCAACAGACCCACGATTGCCCAGCCCCACACCTTGATTCCCGGATTCAGGTTCATGACTGCCGCTCCTTTCATAGGGCATTCTCCATCCGCCGGACTTTTGACCGTATCCTATCCGAAAAAGCCTGGCGATTGCAAGCGGAAACCGCGAGATTCACCGCAAATCCTGCACGCCATGCCGGTTGGCCAAGGCGGGGCGACTGCCGCGGCCCCGGCGCCCCAGCCTCTCTCTCCTCTCTCTCCGCGATCTCCGCGTGCTCCGCGGTGAATCCAACGGTTGATCCCCGCCCCTGCCCGCTTGCATCGCCGCTGAGCCATGGATACAAAGACACCCGCTCATGGACGCCGCCTACGAATTGTTCGACCATACCGCCGACATCGGCATCCGGGCCTGGGCCCCGACCATGCCCGGCCTGCTTCGGCCCGCCGCCGAAGGGCTCTATGCCGTGATCGGTGAACTCGTCGCCTCCCCGGCATCACCGCCGACTACCCGCAAACTGGAACTGACCGGCGACGTGCCCGCCGTCCTCCTCCGCGACTACCTGGCCGAGCTGCTCATGTTCCTCGAACGCGATCACCTCCTGGCCACCGAACACGCGGTCCAGGCCTTCGACCGTGACCGGCTGGCAATCCAGACCCGCATGCAGCCCGTGGACGCCGACCGCAGCGACTACCAACGCGAGGTCAAGGCCGTCACCTACCACGCGCTGGACATCGTCGAGATACCAGGTGGCTTCGAGGCTACCATCATCGTGGATATTTGAACCTCGGCCTGATAGCCTGCTTTGAGGGCCCGCCGCCCTTGATCCTCCGCCCGGCCGATTCTGCGACGAAGCCGACCAGCACAGCAAAGAGGTGACCCATGGGACAGCCATACACCGGACCCCTGGAACGCATCGACGAATGTCGATGGCGAATCCCCAAATCCTACAAGCCCGGCATGCTCGTCGACGGCCTGATCTACGCCGACGACGTCATGATCCAGGCCATCAAGAGCGACCAGTCCCCCGAACAGGTCGCCAACGTCGCCTGCCTGCCCGGCATCGTCGGCCACTCCCTGGCCATGCCCGACATCCACTGGGGCTACGGTTTCTGCATCGGAGGAGTCGCCGCCACCGACCCGGCCGAGGGCGGCGTCGTCAGCCCCGGCGGCGTGGGCTACGACATCAACTGTGGCGTGCGCCTCATTCGCACCAACCTCTCCCTCCAGGATGTCCAGCCCCGCATGGAGCAACTGGTCGATCGCCTCTTCGCCAACATCCCCTGCGGCGTCGGCCGCGGCGGCCAGATCAAGTTCAACCAGCGCGAGCTGCAAGGGATCCTGCAACAAGGCTCGCCCTTCGTAGTGAAGCGCGGCCTGGGCTGGGACTCCGACATCCCCATGACCGAAGCCAACGGCTGCCTCCCCGATGCCCGACCCGACTTCATCACCAAGCGGGCCTACGAACGCGGCGCCAACCAGTGCGGAACCCTGGGCAGCGGAAACCACTTTATCGAAGTGCAGGTCATCGATCAGGTCGACGATCCCGACGCCGCCCGGGCCCTCGGCCTGCACGAAGGCGCCATCACCGTGATGATCCACTCCGGCTCTCGCGGCCTGGGCTATCAGGTCTGCGATGACGCCCTGAAAGACCTCCGCGGCGTGCCCCAGAAATACGGCATCACCCTACCCGACCGACAACTGGCCTGCGCCCCGGTCCACTCGCCGGAAGGCGAAAAATACCTCGGGGCCATGCGGGCCGCCGCCAACTACGCCTGGGCCAACCGCCAGAT
>CAZFMS010000466.1:0-2363 GCA_964520125.1 uncultured Planctomycetaceae bacterium | reverse complement strand
GGGGAGAGGGGAGTGGAGAGAGGGAGGGGAGGGGCGACGAAGCGGGCCAGAACTTAGTCATGCTTGACTTGACGGGTTGACACGCTGGACGGGTGAGCTTCTGGGGTGTTTGGAGGAGACCGGGCCGAGGACGGCCCGGCTCGCTCGGACCCTCGGATCAACATTGACAGAGCAGTAGATTCGTCTGGTGGGGGGGGTTAGATGTAGCCGAGGTCTTCCAGGCGGCGTTTGATGATTTGTTCTTGTTGGGCGGTGTAGCCGACGGGGGTGGCTTCGGGGAGGTAGCGGAGGAGTTGGAGGGTGGTGACGATCTTGCTGACGCTGTTGTCGGGGGGCTCGGTGTCGGTGTTGAGGAGGACCTCCGGCCTGATGGGTTCTTCGTAGGGGGCGTTGATGCCGGCGACGTGGAGCACCTCGCCGCGTTGGGCGCGGGCGAAGAGGTCTTTCTGGTCGCGGCGGAGGAGGACCTCCATGGGGCAGCGGCAATAGACCTCGATGAAGCGGTCAAGGTCCGCGCGGATCTCGTCGCGGGTGTCGCGATAGGGCGAGACGGCGGCGGCGATGCCGATGATGCCATTACGGTTGAGCAGTTTGCACTCGTAGGCGATGCGCTTCAGGTTGGTTTCGATCTCCTGGCGGGAGAAGCCCAAGGAGCGGTTGAGTTCCTGGCGGATGCGGCCGGAGTCGAGGACTTCGCAGGAACATCCCCGACCGGCGAGATCTTCCTGCAGAAGCGCTGCTAAGGTGCTCTTGCCGGAACCGGTTACTCCGGTGAACCAAACGGTGAAGCCTTGCTCGGGCATGTTGCCTCCCTTCTAGGATAGTGGGGCCTGGCTGGGCTGGCCAGCGAGACCCAGGCGCCCGGCGGGGGCGGTGGATCGTTATCTGGTGATCGGCACACCGATGAGCGGCCAGTAGAGGGTCATCAAGGCGATCATGACGGCCAGGGCAATCAGGGTCAGGGGGATGCCAAACTTGGGCACCTCCTTCATGGCGTAGTATTCGGAGGCGAAGCAGATGGCGTGCGGCGGGGAGCTGATCGGCAAGATGAAGGCCAGGCCGGACGAGATGGCCACGGTGTAGGTCATGGCCAGGGGGTGGATGGCCGGGGTGGTGGCTTCGCAGACCGCGAAGCCGACCGGCAGGAGCACGGCGACGGCGGCGGCATTGCTGATGCCCGAACTGAGGGCGATGGACAGGACGGCCATGAGGATGAGCAGGGGCAGGGGGTCGATCGCTTGGTCGGGCATGACCTGCTGGACGAGCCAGAGCATGGCGTGGGTGTCCTTGAGGGCGGCCCCCAGGGCGACGGCCCCGCCGTACATGACCACCACTCCCCAATTGACGAAGGGCTGGGTTTCTTGCCAGTTGACGACTCTGAGGACGGCCAGGGCGACGGCGGACATGACGGCGATGACGGCGAGGTCGACGGAGTGTCCCAGGGTTATCCAGCAGGCGATGGTGACGATGGCGAGCACGGCGAGGCGGCGCTCCTGGCCGGACATCGGGCCCAGCCTGGCGACCTGGCGGTCCAGCATTTTGGTGGCCCGGGTGATGTCGGTCACCTCGGAGCGGATGAAGTAGCGGACGACCAAGGCGGCGAATGCAGTCATCACCACGACCAGGGGCATGGAGACCTTCATCCATCCCAGGAAGCTGATGGAGAACTCGGGGCTGCCCTGGTCGGTGCGGAACGTATCGCGGAGGAGTTCGAGGGCCAGTGGGGCCCGGGCCCCGCCGAGGAAGGTGCCGCAGCCTCCGATCACCGCTCCCCAGGCCAGGGCGAAGAAGAGGGCCTGGGCGTATCCGCTACGGCGTTTTTCCAGTTTCAGGGCCTTGGCGATTTCCAGGACGATGGGGAACATCATGGCCGCGACGGCGTGTTCGGGCATCCACAGGGCCAGGAACGATGCCGAGCAGGTGATGCCGACCAGCAACAGGCCGGGTCGGCGGTCGAAGCGCTGTAGCAACAGGAGGGTGAGGCGTTTGGACAGGCCGGTGCGGATCATGGCGGCGGCCAAGAGAAAGACGGCAAGGATGAAGAAGACGGCGCTGTTGCCGAAGTAGGCGAAGGCTTGCTTGGCGGTGACGATGTTCAGGAGCGGCAGGGCCCCGACGGCCAACAAACCGGTCGAGGCCAGGGGGATGAGGTTGGTCAGCCACAAGCTCAGGCAGAGGACGAAGAGGGCCAGGGCATACTGGGGGGCGCGCTGGCTGACGAAGAGGGCGGCGTGGTCGGGATGGTCGTCGAGTTGGTGATAGGGGAGGCCGGTCGGGGCATGGATGGGGACGACCCAGGTGGGCCCCAGCAGGAGGGCCAGGGCGAGGGCCAGGGCGCCGGCCATGATGGCGTATCTGGCGAT
>CAZFMS010000465.1:0-2395 GCA_964520125.1 uncultured Planctomycetaceae bacterium | reverse complement strand
GCAACGGCGACCTTTTCAACGATCACGGGGGACTTCGCCCAGATCGCCTCAAGGTCTTCAACGGTATTAACGTTGGCACTTAGTTTTTAGGCAGATTGTTAATGCGGCCAACTACCTATCCGCAGCATGCAGCATCGACTTTCCACATCAAGTCGAAGCCTGTACACCCCCAGTTTTCAAAGAACCTTCTTCGACTACGCCCAAAATTATACTTAAATTCCGGATGCCGTCAAATACTTTTTCTGACACTTTTTGCGGAATTCCTTTTCTTTTCTGAATCAGCTGGCCCCGTCGGCGCGATGTTTGGGCCGCAAATAGATGACTGGCTCGACGAGGCCATGTCTAAATAAGAAGAAGGCCCCACGCGCGGGGCCTTCCCTATTCGGTTGCGACTGGTTTTCCCCGTAATCAGGCACATGTCCTGCGGGCCAACGATTGCTACGAAAACGTACCAGTCCAGTGGGATAACCGAAGAGGGGGGATCTCAGCCCCTGGTCCCTCCGCGCGTAACGTATCTGACGCTGAGACGCATCAACCGAAATTATAATTCGCTTTCCTAAGGTAGATAGTACTTTACAAATCTGCAGCAACCAGCGAAAACCCGTATTTTATGAAAAAACTTCATTCAACCGTAACACTCTTGGCTAAGTTGCGCGGTTTATCTACGTCTCTGCCTAGACTTACGGCTACGTAGTAAGCAAAAATCTGAAGGGGGATTGCGGCGATTACGCAGGCCGCCCAGTCATCCGCCTTGGGAATATAGATGACGTCGTCAGCGTACATGTGTACCTTTTTGTCGCCCTCGGAGGCTAGCGCGATAATGCGGCCCTTGCGGGCTTTTACCTCCTGCATGTTGGTCAGGATCTTCTTGTAGCGGTCCCCTTCCAGCGCGATGAAGAAACAGGGCATTCCCTCGTCTATCAGAGCTATGGGGCCGTGCTTCATCTCTGCCGCGTCGATGCCCTCCGCGTGGATGTAGGAGATTTCCTTAAGCTTCAGGGCCCCTTCCAGGGCAAGGGCATAGCCATCCCCGCGCCCCAAGAACAGCATGTTCTTGGAGTCCTTGTATTTCTCGGCGACCTCCCGGACGCGCCCCTCGGTCTCGAGGGCCTTGGCTATCATCTCTGGCAGCCGCGCTATGTCGTCAAGCAGGCCTCCATTGTCCATATTATGGGCCTCTGCTGAGGCTGCACCCAAGGCCATCAGTGCAACAACTTGGGACGTGAACGCCTTGGTGGATGCCACCCCGATCTCGGGCCCTGCATGAATGGGGAGGATGTCCTCGCACAGGTTCGCCAGCGTACTGTACTCGACGTTGACGACGGCCATGACAGGCCTATTATTGGCGAGCCCCTGCCACCGGACAGCGTCTATAGTATCGGCAGTCTCGCCGGACTGGGAGACGGCAACTATGCCCGACCCTTTCCTTAGGTAGGGCGACCTCCAGCGGAAGTCGCTGGCATACTCGGCTTGAACGATGGAATGCTGGTAACACTCCATGAAGTTGCGGCCTATCATGCAGGCGTGGTACGAGGTTCCCTGCCCGATAAAGACTACGTGGTCGAGCTTCTCCCCGTCGAGGTCGTTGAAAAAGTCCCCGTTGGGGCCGCAACCATCTGTAGCCCCAGAGTCGATAAAGCGCTGGATAGCCTCTGGCTGCTCGTGTATCTCCTTGAGCATGTAGTGGTCGTAGCTACCAGTATCAGGGTCGTCAATGGCGATGGCCGGGATGGTCCTGAACTTCGCGTCATGCGCCCATACTACGCCGTCGACGAGCTGATAGAACCTAACACCATCCTTGTCTATGATGATGTGCTCATCCTCGCCCAAACGAAAGATCTGGTCGGTATGCTTGGCAATCGGCAGAATGTCGGACGCGACGATATACTCGCCCTCGCCTATCTTGCCGACGATAAGAGGAGAATGGCGTCGGCATAGAAATAGTTTGTCTGGATAGACCGCAGACAGGAAGGCGAACGCGAAGGACCCCTCGAGTTGTCCCATGACGGACATAGCCAAGACCTCGACCTTAGCGGTATCGTCAGCCAGGTTGAAGGCCTTCGCGAACAAACATGCCGCAACCTCTGTATCGGTCTGGCTGATGGTATCCAAGTCCCTACCTAGCTCATCCGCGTTCTCGATGATACCGTTGTGGACAAGCGCGAACCGGCCTTCTGGGTCGAAATGGGGGTGGGCGTTGAGAGTATCTGCGGGGCCGTGGGTCGCCCAGCGGGTATGGCCGATGACTATGTTTGCCGAAGGGAGTTTGACGCGCCCAGACTTCTTGCGGGCCTTGATCTCGCTGCCGTTTATCCAAGCGAGCCCCGCCGAGTCATAACCACGGTACTCCAGTTTTTTGAGCCCTTCTACGACGATGGGAATCCCGTCGTTGGGA
>CAZFMS010000464.1:0-2408 GCA_964520125.1 uncultured Planctomycetaceae bacterium | reverse complement strand
CTTCCACGAACTGATCGTGCGTGGTGCGATCGAGTCCCCCGTCAACGGCCCAGATGTGAACGTCGCCGACCTGCCTGCGTTCGATAACCTGCATGTAACTGTCTCTCCTGCATCAAGCGGGAAATGTATCGCTCTCCCCCATGGTATCGGTCGAGGCCAACCTGTCAACCGTTTTCAGTCGCTGCCGCACCCCCGGGGTGTGCCCAGACATTCTGGCACTTCAGGCGACTTGGTGAAGTTGCTGTCGCCAGTAAGTTGGCCACAGGCGGCTGTGCTCGACCGCCACCAGAGCCATGAGGGCGTCGGCGTTCGGCCGGTCCCAGCGGCGGCCGCGCCCTTTGAGTCTCGCCGTCAGCACCTTGCAGCAGGATTCCGTGGGGCCGCTGCCCAGATCCAGGCCGCGGTCCCGGAACGTCGGATAGTCCAGCTGCGCCAACCGCTTGGCCACATACTGCGACAACCGCCGCAAGGCCTCCCGTTTGGCCTTGGCCCGCACCCCTTGCCGCGTCGCCTCGACTGCCCCCAGCAAGGCCGGGCCGCCTTCCTCGCACACCGCCGTCGCCAGGCGCTCACGCCACGCCGCCGCCGCCGCCGTGCCCTCCCCGAAACAGACCTTCGCCGCCGCACCCACATGTTCCATGAGGTGGTAATAGTCCAGGATACGCGTCTCGACCATCGGCAGCCGCGTCCGAAGTTGCCTGTCAATCCACTCCGCCCCGTCGGCCACCGCCACCTTCTCCTGGGCCGCGTTCAAGTCGATCTTGGCAGCCTCACGTCGCCACAGCCGTCCCAACCTGTCGCTGTCGCCCGAGGTGCCGAAGGCATACCTGTGTTCCCGCGTCTGATCGTAAAAGCAGCCGATCTTGAACTCCTTCCAACTCACCGCACTGCCACGCGACCAGCACCCCCGCCGGTCCCGGCCTCCACGCCGCCGACCACGCTTGCGGCCACGCCGAGCGTTGGCCCGCCGCCTCCGCTTCTCCTCGGCCGAGACCAGCGGCACCAGCACCCCGTCGGCCCCCAGTAGCACCCGCGTCGGCCCCCCGGGCCTGACCGCACAATCCGACGCCGTCCAGCCCGGGCCCAAGGCCCCCGACTGCCGCGACGCCAGGGCCTGCCGACCTTCGGCCTCCACCACCTCCCGCAACCGCGCCGCCGAGACCGTAATCTGCCCCAGCCGCGACAGGTTCGCCGAAGCCCGCCGAAAGCTCGCCCCGTCCAGCGTCGCCCGGCAGCACAACTCCCGCGCCGCCACACTTACCCGACGGTCCGCTATCCCCAGCCAGCGGTCCACCCCGCCGTGCGTCCCCGCCACGGGCGACCAGTAGACCACCCGCCCAATGCGGATCGTCCCGTTGCCCGTCAGGTGCTCGACCTCCTGACGCCCCTTATGACGCCACCGCTCGGGACGGCCCCTTCCCGTCCGAGGGGGAAAAAGCCGACGCCCCAGCGTCGGCCTTCAACTGCACCGCCTTCTCGTAGACCCGTTGTCGGAAACGGGCCATCGCCTCCCGCACCGCCTCCTCGCTGCCCGAAATGATCGCCCCGTCCGCCGCGTTGTCCACCGCCGACTCCACCTCCCATACCAACCGCTCGAAGTCCTCCAGAACCGACCTCTTCAACTGACCCGCCTTCATCCTTTTATCTACGCCCATATCTCCAATCTCCTCCGGCGTAAGTGCCGATGAAGACTAGAGTAACAACTTCCCGAAATAGCGCCAGAAAAATCAGGCACACCCGTCAGGCCTTAGCAGGGGGGTGGAGGCTGCGGGGGATCAGGTCCCCTCGATCTGGTCCCTGACGAAATTCATCAGCCCGCCGGCGGCGATTATTTTCTGCATCTCCTCAGGCAGCAACGGCACTTGCCACTCGGCGCCGCGGGTCTCGTTGCGGACCAGGCCGGCCGCCAGATCGACCTCGACTATGTCGCCCTCCTGCGTTCCGGCCACCGCCTCGGGACACTCGACGATCGGCAGGCCGATGTTGATCGAATTGCGGAAAAAGATGCGGGCGAAACTGTTGGCCACGATGCACGAGACGCCAGCCGCCTTCAGGGCGATCGGGGCGTGCTCGCGCGACGACCCACAGCCGAAGTTGTCCTCGGCGACGATCAGGTCGCCGGGGGTCATTTTCCGGAGAAAAGCCGGGTCGGCGTCCTCCATGCAGTGCCGGGCCAGCTCGGCCGGGTCGCTGGTGTTGAGGTAGCGGGCGGGAATGATCTCGTCGGTATTGATGTCGCTCCCGAATTTCCAGGCTTTGCCTTTCACCTCTGGCGGTCCTTTCGCTGTAGACTGTTTCGCATTTGGCGACGCCGCAGGCTCACCGAGGCAAGCCGCCGGCCCCGCGGAGTTCCAGGCATTTTACCAAGGCCTGACCCGGCCGTCAACGCTCCCCTCACTCACCCGCAG
>CAZFMS010000463.1:0-2410 GCA_964520125.1 uncultured Planctomycetaceae bacterium | reverse complement strand
GTTACAAGCGAGAGGACCCAAGTTAACCGGACAGTAGTGGGCTTGTCCGCCAGTGCTTTGCTGGACCAAAGCACTGTCAGCAAGCTGTCAGTGTCACTCGGAACATCCACCATTTGTCGCGCGCATTAGTGATCGAACAAGATGCCCGCGTAGCCGACGGCGTCGCCGGTGGTCGGGTCGCCCAGCTCGCCCGGCACCTCGTTGCTGGTGGTGTGTTCGAGGAGAATCGCCCGGGTGGCGCCGAAGGCCTGGCAGGCGGCGATGGCCGCGGCAATCGCCCCACCGCCACAGGCGTTGTGGTTGGCCGCGGCCTCGCCGACGGCGTCTTCCACCCGCATGGCCGAGATCAGGTCGATCATCCGCCGATCGTTGACCTCCTTGGCCCAGGCCAGGCCGGCGGCCCCGATGCCCTGGGGCGTGAAGTCGTAGCTCGGGCCGTAGTGGGTCAGGTCGGTAGACCCGACGAAGACCGCCCCTACGCCGTAGGTCTGGCAGGCCTTGCCCACGGCCTTGCCCAGGGCGGCGGCTTGATCGTTCGCCGGGACCAAGATCGGCAGGATCGACGCGTCCGGCATCAGGTGCTGAATGAACGGCACCTGGACCTCGATGCTGTGTTCTTGGTCGTGGGCATGGGCGTCGGCCTCCAGCAGCCCGGTCTGCCCCAGCAGCCGCTCGGCCAGCCGGGCGTCCACCTTCGCCAGTCCCAGCGGTGTCTCCCAGGCTCCAGAGGGAAACACCGCCGCCCGCGGACCGCGCATCCTATGAACCGCCCCGAAGAGGACGACGACCTCGGGCTTCTGCCGCCGGGCGATCTCCTGAAAGACCCGGGCGGCCACCGCCCCGCTATAACCCCAGCCGGCGTGGGGGACGATGCCGCCAACGACTTGCCCACATCCTGCCGCGGCGTCGTGCTCGGCCTTGCTCTCTGCCGCCCGGTCCAGGCACCGGCGCAGCTCGGCCAGGCACTGGTCCGGGCCGGCGGCGTAGAACATCCCGGCAAAAACAGGCTCTCGGATCATCATGGCTGCACCTGAAGGTCGGTCTCCATTCACTCCTCGGGCTGACCCGCCGGAATCCGCAGTATAGCGAGCGATCTTGACCGGCCGGTCGGCGGCTCAATGAACTGGCGACTACCCTCGTCCTGTTGGAGCCCATCGGCCATACCGACTGGAGGCCGCCGGAGCCGCAACTATTGCCGGAGAATAAAGTTATAGTGGACCAGGGGCTGCGTACGAACAATGATTATGTAGAGGCCGATGGTAACTCAGGCGATCGAAACGGCCGGGTCGCCCGCCGAGGCCAGGCAGGCTATACTATCGGACCGTAGGGACTCGGGCCGAGAAGGGACTGCCAGGTCAGACAGCCAGGTAGCGCTGGCGCTGCGCGGTGCCGATCCGACCCGATACATCTATGGGGTGCGTGGAATAGCAGTTCGGCCGGTCGGCCGCGAGGGTGCCAGGCCGTCCCGGGCTCCGTAGCGGCGACTTCGACATTGAGGAGGTCAAACACCGATGACATCCGACGGTAGTAGCATCAGCGACGACCGCTTCGTGGCCATCAGCCGGGCCAACGTCGCCCGCACCCCCGAGTGGGCCCGGTTGGATCCGGAACTGCGCGAGGCGATCAACGTCGTCTCGACGGTCCTGCCCTTTAGAACCAACGCCTACGTCATGCGCGAGCTGATCGACTGGGACCGCGTCCCGGACGACCCCATCTTCCAGCTCACCTTCCCGCAGCGGGGCATGCTCGGTGAGGAAGACTACGCGGCGATCTCCGCCCTGATCTGTGCCCAGGCCCCCCGCGAGGCCATGGAGCAGGAGGCCAACCGGATTCGCCTCAAGCTGAACCCCAACCCGGCCGGACAGAAGACCCACAACGTTCCCCGGGTGGATGGCCGGCCTGTCCCGGGTTTGCAACACAAGTATCGCCAGACGGTGTTGTTCTTCCCCAGCCAGGGCCAGACCTGCCACGCGTACTGCACGTTCTGCTTCCGTTGGCCGCAGTTTGTCGGCATGAACGAGCTGAGGTTCTCCAGTCGGGACATCGACCTGCTGGTGTCCTACCTGGCCGACCGCCCGGAAGTGACGGACGTCCTGTTCACCGGCGGTGATCCGATGGTCATGAGCACCAAGATCCTGCGGCGGTACATCGAGCCCCTGCTGGATCCGTCCCTCGCGCATGTGCAGGACATCCGCATCGGCACCAAGTCGGTGGCCTATTGGCCGCAGCGCTATGTCACCGACGCCGACGCCGACGACCTGATCAGGCTGTTCGAGCAGGTCACCAATGCCGGCCGGCATCTGGCCATCATGGGCCACTACTCCCACCCCGTGGAGCTGTCCACCAAAGTGTCCCGAGAGGCCGTGCGACGGCTCCAATCCACCGGGGCCCACATCCGACAGCAATGTCC
>CAZFMS010000462.1:0-2411 GCA_964520125.1 uncultured Planctomycetaceae bacterium | reverse complement strand
AGCCGTATTCGGAATCATCGAAGTCGATCTCGTGGGAGGTCGGGGCGGCCGGGGTCTGAGAGGTGGGCTCGGATCGTGCCCTTCGCCGTGACCGCCCCGCGGCGCGGGACGGCCCTGTGGCGCGGGACGACTCGGTGGCCCGGGATGGCCCAGTGGCGCGGGGCTCAGCGGCGTCACGGTCTTCTCTCCGGGTGGGCCGTCGGGTGCTCTTGCGGGTTTTCTTTTTCCCGGTCGGTTCCGCAGCCGGCGCAGTCTTTGGTTCGGCCGCCGGACGATCCCCGGTCCGTCTCCGGTCCGGCTTGGCCGACCCGGCCGCGACTCCTCTTGAACGGGGAGTTCCTGACTCGGGGCCGTCCTCGCCGCTCTTTCGCTCTGTCTTCGCCTGCGGCGCTGCCGCGGAGGGCTCGGGCTGCCTGGTTCGCCTGCCCCGTTTCTTATGTCGCTGACGTTCCGCCCGGCGGGAGGCCGCTTCTCTGCCGTTGGTTCCCTGGGGCGGGGTTTCTCCGGTTCTATCAGTGCCCGACTTGGTGGCGGCGGGGAGGCTCTTCACCGGGGGGGCTTGGCTATCGAGGATCCCCTGACCGAAAGCAACCTCTCGGGGTGGGGATTCCTCTGGCTCCAGGCGCGGGGTGTCCCGGGCCGGGGGGGGCTGGAGGATAGTCCTGGACTTTGCCTCCGCCCTCTTTCTTTGGCCGCTGGTGGTCTTGCGGCGAGTTTTCTCTTTGGTGTCTGACTCTGCTTCATAGCGCGGGCGCTTCTTCATGTTTACCACAATAGTCCTCTCGGGGGATCAGCAGGCGGATGCGATATCTGACCGGGCGACGTCACGCGTGGTACGAGACTTCATCCCGGCAGAGCTTATGGAGGTAATGGCGGCTCGGTAGTTCCAATGCCGTGAGCACTTCGTCGGCTCGAGCAGTGCCGGTCGTGGTGATGGACTGCCCCCATTTGAGACAGTTCTCGGCAACGCCGAGGGCCACGACATACTGTCGAACGTTGATCAACTTGTGCCTACGACCTCGGTAAATGAGCCGGTCAACCTCCACGCGGTCTTTCGACATGAATGCGGCCGCTCGCTTGGCCACCGGCTCGGAGAGCATCGGCTCGAGCTGCAAGGAGTAGCAGGCCTCATACGGCAACCGCCGATCACGCTCCGCCAGTGTTTCGGCCGAGATGAGCGTGATGCCTGCCGGGAGCTGCTCCGACAGCCTGGACAAGATCTCGCCAGGCTCGGTCGGTGATGTCAACTCCAGCACTAGCAGTTCGTCGAGAGAGGCAATGCCCACCGGGCGAGGCAAGGTGATCCGCAGGCGCGGCCGGGGGTTGAACCCCTGGGAGTAGCGTACCGGTACCTTGGCACGGCCCAGCGCCCGCTCGAATAGCCTCAAGGAATCGTGGTGGGAGATGAACCGTATGTCACCCTCGACAGCATAGCGAAGCGTCAAAAGATTCCGCAATCCGCTGGTGTTCCCTCATCCAATCTTGTTCCTCCCGAACCGGCCGGCATGCACACCACGCCGCGGTCGGGATATATTCCCTTGACTCGCTCGGTGAGCGAGTGGCGGGAAGGCATTACCCGCGCCGACCGGCTGCCGGCAATGCCCTCTCGCGACCCGCCCGGCCGCCTCAGATGTCTCCCCACACCTTTCGGGTCTCATCTCGTAGGTAGTTTAGCACCTCGCGTTCAGTTTCAAAAGAAAGTACTCGTCTTTTGACCCGTTGAGCATCGGTGAGCGAGATGCTGCGGATGATCTTCTTGATCCTGGGGATGTTGCTCGCCGCCATCGATAACGTTCGTAATCCCATGCCTACCAACAAGATAGCGAACAGGGGGTCCCCGGCCATTTCGCCGCAGAGGCTCACCGGGACCCCGGCTCGGTTGGCGTCCCGAACTATCCAGCGGATCAGCCTGATGATGGAAGGATCGGCCGGGGTGTACAGTTGGGCGACCCGCTCGTTGGTCCGGTCTACCGCCAGGGTGTATTGAATCAGATCATTGGTTCCGATACTCATGAAGTCCACTTCACGGGCCAGCTCCCTGGCGCAGATGGCTGCTGCGGGCGTCTCGACCATGGCCCCGACCGGCATGGAACTCTTGAACTCATAGCCTTCCTCTTCCAATTCTTCCATCACCAGGCTGAGGACGAATTTCGCCTGGCGCAGCTCCATGATCCGCGAGATCAAGGGGAACATGATGCGCACGTCGCCATAGGCGCTGGCCCTGACGATAGCCCGCAGTTGGGGGCGGAAGAGCGACAAGTGCTGCAGGCTGTAACGGATGGAGCGCAGGCCCAGGAAGGGGTTTTTCTCTGCCTCCCACCCCGGACCGACCAAGGTCTTGTCTCCGCCCAGGTCCATGGTGCGGATGACCAGCGGTCTTCCGTCGAGGGCCTCCACGGCCGTCCGATGAG
>CAZFMS010000461.1:0-2419 GCA_964520125.1 uncultured Planctomycetaceae bacterium | reverse complement strand
TTGGCAATGATCCGCCGATACCTCAAACTACTGTTTTCAGACAGAGCCTAGTCCGGGTAGTTCACCGCGGAGCACGCGGAGATCGCAGAGCAGAGGCGGATCAGGAAACTACAGGTCTTAGCGCTTGCCGGGCGAGATACACACTGTTACAGCGGAAGGTCGTTCAATTAGGAGAAGGCCCACGGTGCATACCCTACTCGGCCGCGGCGCAAGGAGCATGCTGGTGCTCTTCTGATTCGATGATGCTGTCGGCCAGTCGGAGGATTCGTTTGGCCTGCTGGGCGGCGGCGTGGTCGTGGGTGACCATGACGACGGTGCGGCCTTCGCGATTGATCTCCTCGAGGAAGGCGATGATCTGGGCGCTGGTCTGGGGGTCGAGGTTGCCGGTGGGCTCGTCGGCCAGGACGACGGCGGGATCGTTGGCCAGCATGCGGGCCAGGGCGACGCGCTGCTGCTGTCCGACGCTGAGTTCGGCGGGCTTGTGATCGAGGCGGTCGGCCAGGCCCAGGCGATCGAGCAAGGCGGCGGCGGTTCTTTGCTGTTCGGCCTCGGCCATTCCTGCCAGGAAGAGGGGGACCTGGACGTTTTCCAGGGCGGAGAGATAGGGGACCAGGTTGAAGGTCTGGAAGACGAAGCCGATCTTCTGGCGCCGGAGGGCGGCGCGGCGGTCGGGGGGGAGGTCGTAGAGCGATTTTCCATCGAGCAGGACGCGCCCTGCGGACGGGGTGAGCATGCCGCCCAGGATGAGCAGCAGGGTGCTCTTGCCACTGCCGCTGGGCCCGATCACGGAGACGAAGTCGCCCTCGGCGATGTCGAGGGTTGCGCCGTGCAGGGCCCGGACGGTGCGACCGCGGTGTTGGTAGGACTTGCTGACGGCTTCCATTCTGAGCACGAATTACAACTCCTGGAGGGTGACGCAGGGGTCGAGGCGGGCGGCGCTGCGGGCCGGCAGGCAACTGGCCGCCAGGGTGATGGCTACGGAGATGCCGACGGCCCAGAGGATCAGCGCCGGCATGGGCATCACGGTGATGCCGGCGAACCTGGGCCCCAGGGTTACGGCCAGGAGCGTGCCGAGGATGTACCCGCCGATGCCGCCGGCCAGACCGAGGAGCAGGGCCTTCATCAGGAACATCTTCAAGATGACCGATGAGCCCGCCCCCAGGGCCATCAGGGTGCCGATTTCCCGGCGGCGCTCGAAGACATTGGCGTACATGTAATTGGCGATGCTGGCCCCGCCGGCCAGGACGATGATGGCCAGAAAGACGAGCGAGAGGCGGGACATCATCTTGTTGGTCTCGATCTGCGTCTTCACGACCTGGGTGATGGTGACCACCTTGGCGTCGGGTAGTAGTCGATTGATCTTCTGCACCAGGCCGGCGGAGATTTCCTTGCAGCAGCCGACGATCTCGATGGCGTTGATGACCGGGCCCTTGCCGGCCAGTTCCTGGACGGTGTGCAGATGGGCGAAGATGCGGGAGTCGTCGATGGTCCCGGTTTGGGGCAGGGTCGCGGTGACGGAGAACTCCTTGCCGAGCAGCTCGATGGTGTCGTTTTCCTCGATGCCCAACAGGGTGGCGATATCCGCGCCGACCAGGGCCTCGTCGCTGGCCAAGGTCTCGATGACCCTCCGGCGGACCAGGGTCTCCTTGAGCGGGGGCTTGAAGATGGCCGGGGCGTCGCCGACGTCCCCGCAGGCTTGGGCCGGGCGTGCGAATATGCCGGCCCCCTGCCACATGGCCTTGGCCTGGAACTCCTTCTTGGGGAGTATGCCGGTGAGGATGAAGTTTCGGCCCTGGAGCTGGGTGGGCATGGACAGTTTGGGGGAGAGGTTGTCCAGGCCTTGGAGGTCGGAGAGGGCCAGACGGATGACGTACTCTTCGGGGAATTCCTCGTCCTGCATGTCGGCGCTGTAGTAGTCCTGGATGGAGGCCGACTTGGGGAGGACCAGGATGTTGGCCCCCAGGGCGTCGAGCTGGCCGGCCACGGCCTTCTCGGAGTAGAAGGTGATGTTCTTGATGGAGACGACCACGGCGATGCCCAGGAGGATCGCCAGGAAGCCGGTGGCGAGCTGATTCTTGCGTTCGAACATCTCGCGCCAGACGAGTTTTCTGAGCAGCACGCCGGGGACTCCTACTTCTTCTTAGTCTTCTTTCCGCCGCAACCGCCGGGGCTACAGCCCGGACCGCAACTGGCCGCGGCCTTCTTGACCACGGCTACGAGGGCCTTCTGGTCGGTCGGGCCTTCGATCCGACCGGCGATCGTTCCGGGCGGGGCCAGGAGAAGGGTTATTGCCTGGTTGGTCCGCGAGTCGACACTCAGTCTTTTTAGGGCACTTGCTTCGGCCTGGTCACTGGGGTCCAGGGAACTCAAGGGAATACCACAAGTTCCTACCAGTTCCTACCAGTTCCCACCAGTTCCC
>CAZFMS010000460.1:0-2433 GCA_964520125.1 uncultured Planctomycetaceae bacterium | reverse complement strand
TGCCCTTGGCAGCCGGCCGCTTCGCCGAGACCCCGGACGCACCCGCCCCCTTCGACCGGCCACCCCCGACCCGCTTCGCCCCGGCCCCGGGACCCTTGCCCTTGCCCCCCGGACCGGCCTTGCGCTTGGGCTCTGCCCTGCCCTTCGGCTCGGCCTTCCCCCTCGGCTCGGTCCTGCCCCCCGGCTCGGCCCTGCGCCCCGGACCCGACCTGCCGGCCGGCGCCTTCTTCGCTCCTGCCGCCCGTCGAGGATGGTCTTCTCTCGATACCCACCCCTCCATGGAATGCAGATACTTGACTTCCGCCGCCGTGAGCCGCCGATAGGACCCCGCCCCCAGCTTGCGGATCGACAGCTTGCCCATGCGGATCCGGATCAGCCGGCGGACCTTGCAGCCCGCCCGCACCAGCATCCGCCGAATCTCACGGTTACGTCCTTCCCGTAGCGTGACCTCCAGAACCAACTTATCACGTTGTTTGAAAATCACCTGGACCGCCGCCGGGACGGTCTTGCCTTCCGCCAGCCAGACCCCCCCGCGCAGCTTCTTCAACACCTCCGGCTCCAACTGCCCGCCGACCTGCACCCGATAGGTCTTGGGAATGCCGAACCGCGGATGAGTCAATTTCTGCGCCAGGGCCCCGTCGTTGGTCATGATCAGCAGGCCCATCGAGTCGGCGTCCAGACGCCCCACGGGAAAAACCCGCTCGCGCACACCTTCCAACAGGTCCACCGCCCGCCGCCGGCCGGCCTCGTCTTTCTGCGTGCAAAACACCCCGCGCGGCTTGTTCAGCAGGTAATAGACCAACCTCTCCCGCCGGATCAGCTTGCCGTTCACCGCGATCGCGTCCCCGTCAGGATCAACCATCACCGGCAAGGTCCGCACCACCTTGCCGTTAACCTTGACCCGCCCATCCAGAACCAGCAACTCGCAACTCCGCCGGGAACCGAAACCGGCACTCGCCAACACTTTCTGGATACGTTCGCCAGACATCTGCTCGACTCCACTCACTCTGCGCCTCCCTCTAAGTGTAACCGCATCGCAGGTCATCAAGAACGCCGCCCCGGCGCCGCCCCCCCCTGCCCCTTAGCCACGCGGAAGATCAACACCCTGTTACCGGGCGCCCCCAAGCTCTGGGCCAGCTCGAGCCGCGCTAGCTCCCCCCCCAGCAGCGATTCGAAGTACTCAGCCTCCGCCGCCACCGCCTCCCGGCCGCCCTCCATGTCCACGAACCACTTCGGATCATGCCCCTCGATCTGTCGCCCGACTTCCTCGACGGCGACGGTCTCCTCGACTCGTAGCCACGTCTCGTCCGGATAGGTCCGCCCCGCATAGAACATTGCCTGCACCAGCCGCTCCCGGGCCATGATGCGATCTTCCGCCCCGGCCTGCTCGCCAAGCCACCGACCCGCAGTCCGCACTTGTTGACGACCGTCGTTGACCGGCCAAGCCAGGTACTGGACCTGAGGGCCCAGCGGCACCAGCATACCCACTACCCACACCACAACCACCCGCCCGCCGCCGGCCAGTCGCATGCGTTGCATGACCAGACCGAGCACGGTGATCAGCCCGCTCGCCGCCCAGGGAATCGAAAGCGCCAGCGGAATGACCATGTACCGCGAGCTGATCTCCGCATAGACCGTCACCCGAGCCTGCACCAGGACAACTTGCAGCAGGACCGCCGCCAACACCAGTCGCCGGCCGACCGTCTCGGCCCGAGGCGCCGATCTCAGAAACAGGGCCAAGAGCACCAGCGCCGAAATCACGTACCGCCCGCTCCGCCCCCAGGCATCCGCCATCCGCCCCGGGGCCTCCCACCAAGGGATGACATGGGCCAACAACCACGGCCCCCCGCCGAAGCCGGACATTGCGGAGACCGGCGCCGCACTGCGAACCAGGTCGTCCAGGCCCTTGTTCGGCATGACCTCGCCGACCGCAATCGCATAGGGTGCCACCACCACGGCAAAGCCCACCACCAGCAGCCCCGCCCCCAACAGCCGCCGGCCGACCCTCATCCCCAGACCGGGCCAAATCCAGCAAATGCCCACCGCCCCGACCAGACCCAGCGCTTCCTGCCGCAGCAAGTACGCCGCCCCCGCGACCACACCGCACACTGCCATTGGCCAGAGCCGTCGCGATCTAATCGCCCGATACCCGATCAACAAGGCCAGCAGGTACATAGCCAGGTGCGGCATGTCCGACAACACGTCGGCCGACAACTGGGCCCCCTGCCACCAGAAGGCCGCCAGGATGCCGCCCACTCCCGCCGCCGTCCCCCCGAACAGCCGATGGGTCAACAGATAGACCAGTCCGCACGCCGCGACCCCGCCGATCAAGGCAACGAGTTGCCCGCAACGCTCCCAGTTCAGGGCCTGGTCGCCACCGAGCAGCGGGCCGACCGTGCGCTGGACGCCCAGCAGCAGCCAAGAGAAGCCCGG
>CAZFMS010000459.1:0-2449 GCA_964520125.1 uncultured Planctomycetaceae bacterium | reverse complement strand
GAAAGCTTTCCCTCCCACAAAACTTGCGTATTGGGGAGGGATGAGAATGTTCTTGCATAAGATAGATAAACACCTCCTGATGGCTGACGGATCAGAGCACACCTCCCGCCGGTCCAATCGGCAAATCGCCTTGGGCCCGGCCCACAGCTGAACCGTCGCGGCCCGCCCCGGCGAAACCGACAAACGCTGACGTGGCTCGCTGTCGTGCAGCAGCCATAACGGCAGCTCGACGCCCTCGCCGCCGACCTCCAGATCCGGGATCGGATGTTGCCGACCACGGATTCCCCGCCGCCGGCGATACTCCGCCAGCGCCGCGTTGTATGCCGCCGCAAAGGCCTCCGCGTTCAACAGCAAGTGGGCCACGAAGGCCATGGCCCCGGCCCGGCCCTCGGATCCGCTCCCGCCGGAGTTCTCCCGGCCAATGGCCCGGCAGTTGAAAAGCCCGCTCACCCGGGCGAATCGAGGCGACTCGATCTTCAGCAGCCGATCGACCGCCGCCACCCCGCCGCACCACCGACCTACATAGTCGCCCTCCGACTCTCCTTCCGGGCCTGCCCGCCCGATGAAGCCCTCGCCGAATGCCCCCAGTGCCGGGCCCGGTCCCCCGCCCAGTCCTTCGGCGGCCTCGGCGAACAGCGCCCTCCAACGCTCCGGATTCTGCGGCGGCAATTGCTCGTAAGACCGATGCCCCGGCTCGTGAAACGCCGAGCCACGCCGCAGCCGACAGTAACCTGCTCCGATCTCCGGCCACTGCAGGGCCGTTTGGTGCACCGCGTCGCTGTCCACCGCCAGGAAGACCGATTCACCCCCGTGCCGCCCGGCGAGCCGGGAGGCCACCACGTTCTTGGCCCACACTCCCGGATGGAAAAACGCCGGCTGGTGCCCGGTCATGAATACCGGGCCCCTGCCCCGGTTGGTATCGAGCAATGCCCCTACCTCGCGGCCCGAAATCTCGAAGCTGTACGACCGCCGCAGACGCCGGTTCTCCTCGGCCAACTCCGCCAGCCGATTCGCGTCGGGCCAAATCAAGACGCCCCCGTCTTCTTCGGGCGCAGTGAGGGCATCAAGGCTGGTCTTGATTCGTTCGGTCATTGTAGGCCGTCGAGCCGGGCGACCGGTCTTTATCGGCGGATTCCGCCTCTCCCCTGGGACCCGCGCCGCCCGGGAAGGTGGCAGCGCCCGGCGTCTCAGGGATCGGCCATCGGCGCCGCCTCCATCGTCGCCGACTGCCTCCCGGATGTCGGCGCGGTCTTGGCCAACTCCGCCCGGAAGATCTCCAGGTAATGCCGCAGCCGCGAGTCGGGATCGTCAAGCTGTCCGCCGAAGTGCCGCTGGGGATCGAGATAGATCAGCGGCACCGGCAACTCGCAGATCCGCAGACCGACGCTCGCCGCCTGGGCCCAGAATTGCAGCGGAAAGGCGTATCCCGAAATCGAGAGCGACAACCGCCCGATCGCTTCAACGCGGTAGGCCTTGAAGCCGCAAAAGGCGTCGGTCAGGGAAAGACCGAGAGTGGAGTTCAGCATGCGTGTGATCCGCACATTGATCTGCCGCCGGTCCGCAGGGGCCGCCGTGTTGCCCGGCATGGCCGTCACGTAGCGCGAGCCCGACACCACGTCGACATCGCCGCGCTCGGCCCGTTCGATGAAGGCCGGAATCTGGGCCGGCTCGTGCTGATCGTCACAGTCGATGGTGATTACCCAGTCGTACTTCTGCCGCCCGGCATAGTCCAGCGAGTCGATCACGCTTCGGCCGTAGCCCTGGTTCTCCGCGTGCCGCAGAACCGCGATCCCCGCCGTCCGGTCCAGGATCCCGGCCGTCCCGTCGGTCGAGCCGTCATCAACGACCAGGACGTCGTCGGTCAGGCGCAGGACCTCCGACAAGACCCCCGCCACATACTGCTCTTCGTTAAACACCGGAATGGCGACTAACACTCGCACGGCTCTACCCTGCAACGCCCTTTGATTCGCACCCCAGCCCCGCGCACCACACGCGCAGCAAGAGATCATAAGTGCGGCATCACCAAAGTCAATTCCCGCCGCCTGCGGTCCTGCAAAGGCGGCCTCGAGTCGAGGCAACCTCCCCACCAGCCGCACGTCGAAACGTCAAAACGTCGAAACTTGTGTCTAGCCGCAGCGCCGCAGGCGTGCGCGGGGCGGTGACGAAATGTCAAGACGCAACGGTCAATCGTCAATCAAATAGCGAGGTGTCGCGCGGCTCGACCTGCTCCGGTCGCCGAGCCGCGCGACTTCGCCAGGTTGGGATGGGTCGGCTGGACGATGTCGGGCTAGTCGTCGTCGGATTCGTCTTCCACGTCTCCGTGATGGTCGTCGCCGCCCTCTTCACCCCCGGGACCCTCGGGCCCACCGCCCCATGAGCCGTTGACGTCAAACTCGCCCTGCGTGTTCAGGCCGTCGAGCAGCCCGAGTAGCTGCTGCATGGTGGCGTC
>CAZFMS010000458.1:0-2455 GCA_964520125.1 uncultured Planctomycetaceae bacterium | reverse complement strand
GGCTTCTGAACCCCTGGCCCCCCCGGAGGCGTGGGACCGAGTGATCGGCATCGCCCGGTCGAATCCTTGAAGAGGTGGTCAAGACGGCTGCCTCCCCGACGGGGCGTCGGGAAGGCAGCAGGGCAGTAGCTCAAGGCGGGGCTCGTGGGTAGGCAACCACAGTTGTTTCGGTCTTGATTGCCTCCCTTTGGTCAGGCGGAACATGTGATCCCGCGATTGTCCTGGTCGGGCTGCCGGGCACGTTGCTGTCGTGAGGCGACCAGACCACTTTTCTGGAACCTGTTTGCACGAGACCGAACATGTCCTGGCGCTCAGGCCAGGGCAGTGCGGCATCAAGATGCGGCGCGGCATCGTCCTCCTTGACGATGCCTTGCCGCTCGGCCGAGTAGAAGCCGGTCTGATTTTCAAGCGCGTCGGCGGGAGCGTTTGCAGCGGGTCGGGGATCCCAGGCGAGAACGGCGTAGGCCCCGCCGGCGGCCAAGGCCAAGCCGACGCGGCCGAGAGAGCGAATGAGTTGCCGGCGAGAATCTGAATCCGGGTGGCGTTTCATGGTGCACCTCCGAAAGGTGGTGTACACAGGACCCTGTTTGGGCCAGCCAAGAGATCGGCACTTCCGGCCAAATGACTGGCAGGCGAACGGGAAAAAAATGAGATAGTTCTAAAGATTTGGCGTCGCCACGAGGGCTGCTGATATCTCGGTTTTTATGCGGACGTGCATATCAGCCCCGGGAACGCACCCTCGCGTGGATCAGTCGCTCTCGACGTGGTTAATCTCTGCCAGGGAGACCAATGCCGAGAGGAACGTGCGGTGATCACGGTGGGATTGGCAGTAGCTGATCCGGGCCTCTCCCAATCCGTCGTTGCGTTCGGTGAAGCTCACCTGGCCTTCGTGCTGGTGCTCATCGAGAATCGCCCGGATTCTCAGCCCGGTCTTTCCGTTGGCGGGATCGAATCTGACGCGCAAGGCCTTGTATTGACAGGGGCCGAGGATCATCTTGTCGATGGCCGGGACGCCGGCCAGGGTGGCTACGATGACCAGGGAGAAGAAGACCCCGGCGGCGACGTAACCGCTGCCCAAGACGACGCCTACGGCAGCCGTAGCCCAGATGCCGGCCCCGGTGGTGACGCCGATCAGGAGCCCGCGTTCGCGGATGATCGCCCCCGCTCCGAGAAAGCCGATGCCGGAGACCACCTGGGCGGCGATCCGACCGCGGTCGGCAAGCCCGTTCTCGGCGATCAGGATCGACGCCTGGGTGAAGATGGCGGAGCCCAGACAAATCAGGATGAGGGTGCGCATGCCGGCGGGTTTTTGGGCCCGGCCGCGCTCGAACCCGATCATTCCCCCACAAATGACCGCCGAGATGGTCACGATGACTCCGGTCCAGTGCTCCGGGGCCACCTGATGAAAGTCACCCAACCACTTCCAGACCGCCTCAGGCATCGCCGTTCTCCTGGTTGCTCCGGTCTCCTTGCGGTGCGGGGGCAGCGCGATCTGCCCCGAGTCTTGGGGTCCGCAGACTGAATCGTCGGCCAAGCGACCCGGCGTACCTGAGTCGAATCGGCCGGGGCTGGGTCGCCCGGCCCGAGGCGGCGCCGGGGTCGGCGGTAAAAGTGCGACCCTTGCCGGCTGCGGCAACCCGGCTTTTAATGCCCGACTGGCGGCGTCAGCAGGAGGTGTTCTGAGCCCCGGGAGATAAGTGTTGGATATTTCAAAGCTGGAAGAGAAGATTCGCCGGAAGCGGGCCCTGGTGGGGATCATCGGAATGGGCTACGTCGGTTTGCCCCTGGTGCGGACGTTCGGCAACGCGGGTTTCGCTACCTTGGGCTTCGACGTGGACGCCGACAAGGTCCGCCGGCTCAACGCCGGCCGTAGCTACATCGATCACATTCCCTCGTCAATGATCCAGGGCCTGATCCGGGCGAAACGATTTCGTGCGACCACCGACCCCCGGGAGTTGAAGAAGCCCGACGCCCTGCTGATTTGTGTTCCCACGCCGCTCTCCAGGACTCGCGACCCGGACATGAGCTACGTCGAAGCGACGGCCCGGACCATAGCCGGGGTGCTCAGACGCGGCCAATTGGTGGTTCTGGAATCGACGACCTATCCGGGCACTACCCGCGACTTGATGGGTCCCATCCTGGAAGGGGGCCGGGGGGGGCTGAAGGCCGACCGCGACTTCTTCCTGGCCTACAGTCCGGAGCGGGAGGACCCGGGGCGCAAAGACTTCTCCACGGAGAGCATTCCCAAAGTCGTCGGGGGTTACGGGCCGAAGAGTCGGCGGCTGGCGGTGGCCCTGTATTCGCAGGCCATTTGCCGGGTGGTGGCGGTGGCGAATTGCGAGATCGCGGAGGCCTGCAAGATCCTGGAGAACGTCTACCGTTGCGTGAACATCGCCATGGTGAACGAGCTGAAGATTCTGCTGGGCAAGATGGGCATCGACGTGTGGGAGGTGAT
>CAZFMS010000457.1:0-2489 GCA_964520125.1 uncultured Planctomycetaceae bacterium | reverse complement strand
CGGTGGGGCGGTGTTCGAGGCGACCGGCCAGGCCTACGCGGTTGGCGAGTTCGGCGGCCCGGCTGGCAGAGGGGTCGGCATCCCAGCCGAGGTAGTAGAGGGGCAGCTCGATGTTCTCTCGGACAGTCAGTTGGGGAATCAGGTTGAAGCTCTGAAAGATGAAACCCAGGCGGCGCAGGCGGTGCTCACTGAGGGCGTCGTCGTTGAGCCGGGCGACGTTTTTGCCTTCGAGTATGTAGCGTCCGGAGGTGGCGCGGTCCAGGCAGCCGAGCAGGTTGAGCATGGTGCTCTTGCCCGAACCGCTGGCCCCCATTATGGCCCAAAACTCCCCGCTGTGGAAGGAAATGCTGACGCCGGCCAGGGCATGGACGCGGGCGTCCCCCATCTGGTAGACTTTGGTGACCTCGCTGAGGTCGGCGATAACGCCGTCGGCCATCGAAGCGTGGGAGCCTCCCGCGGTGGCAGTCTGGGCGTCTGTCACTCTCGCCTTCCGCCGCCGCCGCCAGGGCGGCCACGTCCCTGCCGCGTTCGTTTCCGCAGGGCCTCTCGATCCTCGGAGGACATGTTCTCGAATCTCTTGCGCATCTCCTCGCGCTGGGCGTCGGTCATGTTTGCGGAGCGTTCGGGGCGGCGACGGCCTTCGGCGGAACCAGGGCCGGGTCCTTGATCCGGGCGGGGCGGTCCGTCGGGGCGAGCAGCGGCAGAGGCCGGCTTCCGCACTTCCTGCGGGCGGGACGGACCCTTGGTTTGACTCTCGCTGGTCGCGGCCTGCCTCGACGCCTCGATCGACTCCTTGATTCCATCCAGGGGGGTGGTATCGGCATTCTGTTCTGAATCCAACGCTGAGGCCACCTCGAGCGGCGGGGTGAGGAGGACCTCTTCGCCCTCGTCCAATCCGGAGACGATTCGAACCACGCGATTGTTGTCCAGCCCGATCTCGACGGATCGCTGCTGCGAGCCAGCTACGCCGGGTAGATACACGGTTGGCTGATTGCCGACGCGCACGACCGCCTGGACCGGCACATAGAGGGCGTCGTCGTACTGATCGATGAAGATCTCCGCCTGACAACTCATGCCGGTGCGTAGTTCCCGGTTTTTGCCATCGATATGGATCTCGGTGAGATAGACTTTCAGGTCCGGGTTCATCCGCATGCTGTGGGCGTTGGGCAGCGGGGCGATCTTGGCGATGCGTCCCATGTAGGTCTGGCTCTTGACGGCGTCCACGGTTACGCGAACCGGTAGGCCGATCCGGACCTTGTCCAGGTTAGACTCGTGGATCTGCACCTGGGCCATCATGGCATCGGCGGTGGGGAGGTAAATCAGCTCCTCGCGGGGGCGGACGCTTCTTCCTTCGTCCAAGGGCTCGTCGTTGCCGCGCCAGGAACTCTTGGCCGAGGTGGCGTAAACGACCAGTCCGGCCCGGGGTGCGAGGATCTTGGCTTTGGTGATTTGCCGCTCAAACTTGGCCTGCTTCTGCTGTTGTTGCCCGAACTCGGCCTCGGCGGCCTTTAGATCGGCTCGGGCCTGGACGATGTCGGCGTTGGCCCTCAACTTGACGCGTTCCAGGGCCATCTCGGTCTGCTCGACATTGCTCTCGAACTCAGCGAGCTTCCGTTTGGAGGTGTAATCCTCGAGCAAGGCGAGGGCGGCGACGGCAAGCTCGCGGTCGAGCTTGGCGCGGTTGTGGGTCAGTCGGTCGGCTTCGTATTCATTGTCGGAGATGTATTTCTCTTCATGGAGCTTCTGGGACCATTCGAGCTTGTTGGCGGCCCGCTCCAGTTCCTCTTTGGCCAAGGTTATGCGCGAATCGGCTTCCATGATCTCTTGCGGAAGCTGGCCTTCCTGATACTGGATCACGTCCTCCTGGGCGAATTGATAATCCAAGTCCGCCTTGGAGATGTTGCTCTGGTTCTGGTTTTGAACGACGGCCACGTTCTCTCGGGCGCGGATGAAGGAGGCTTCGGCGTTTTGTACGCGGATCTGCTGCTCGACTAGATCATCCTTCAACTTGCTGGCGTCAAGCTCGACCAACAATTCACCTTCTTCGACGATGGTGCCCTCGGTGATCAAGTAGGTAATGGTGGTCTGGCCCTCGACTTCGTTCTTCAGGATTTGCTGTTCGAGGGCCTGAATGGTGCCCGCCTCGACTACGCTGATGGTCAGCGGCCCGCGCCGGACGGTGAAGGTAGCCAGGTCGGTGGCCGAGCCGCTGGCTCGTCCGGATCTGGCCAGGGCGGTCGCCCCCAAAGCCGCGCCCAGCAGGACCACCGCCCCCAGAAAAACCAACGGCAAACGGCTTCTTAGCCATGTCTTCTGTTGTGCTGTCATCTCAGACCGCCTCGAATCGCTCTCCATGATGCCATTGCCACCGCAGGACTCACCTACGGGCCGCCTACCCGAGCGGCGGTGCCCCCCCCATTATAACGAAAGTCCCGGGTTCACCCGCCCTCCGGACCTGGAGAATACTCCTGCCACAGTCCTTTCTCATC
>CAZFMS010000456.1:0-2517 GCA_964520125.1 uncultured Planctomycetaceae bacterium | reverse complement strand
ACCGAGGAGTTCGGCCCGGCGCCGAGTGACGGCGTGATGGTCTTGCCCGGCGACCAGCCTCAGATAAGCGGCGGGATCATCACCACCTGCGCCGAGGCCTACCGCCTGCCGCTCCGTCCGCCGGGCGTCCTGATCGCCACCTACCGCGGCCGCCACAGTCACCCGACGGTTTTCTCGCTCGAAGTGCTGGCCGAGATCGAGGGTTGGTCGGGCGATCACGGGCTGAACGAGTTGGCCCGGCTCCATCCCGACCTGGTCCGCGAGCAGGCCATCACCACCGGGGCCATGCCCATCGACGTGAACACCCCGGATGACTACGAACAGCTTATGGGCCGACCCTAACGCTCCGACCCTGCGGCAGGCAAGCACCCCTCCGTCGACTCAACCACGGTATTCGTTTTCGCGGACCCTTCGGCCTACCGGCAGGGGACCCATAACGTTAGGAATTCCCTCGAGGCGGCGCGTAGAATCATCGCCGGCCATCTTAGGCAGTGTACTCCTGCCTGGGGGAGCCTGCATGCTGATTGGGGGGGATGCATGGCGCAGGTCTTTGCGGCGGGGTTGATTCGACGGTCCAGGTGGTGGCCTCGGTGCATGGTCGCGCTGATTCTGGGACTGACTCAGCTCCTGACGGGTCAATCTTCTCCGGCCGACATCCAGTGGCGTTCGGCGGACGGCCAGAGCGCGTCGGACACCGGTTCGGCCGGAGCGAGACCGGCCGGGTTCGGTCAACTTGCCGCCGGAGAAGACCGCCACGTGGTAGTGCGGTTTGCCCAGCCGGTGGGGCCTGCGGAACGTCGCCTAGCCAAGGAGGCCGGCCTCGAGTTGCTGGCCTACCTGGGTGACAACGCCTTCTTCGCCGCCGTTTCCACAGGGAACTCAGGTGCCGCGGTGCTGGATCGGTCCGGGCTGTTGGGCTCCGTGCAAACCGTCGGGCGAGACTTCAAGCTGCATCCCCTGCTGGCGGCCGGCGTCGTGCCGGATTGGGCGGTCGTTGGGCGGACGACTTCTGTTCGGGGGGGCGTGGCCGAAGAGATTGTCGGCGCGTACGTGAAGTTTCATGACGACGTACCGCTGGAGCCCGAGGGTATCGATGCTTGCCTGCGACACGGAGCGGTGATCCGCGCCCAGATTCGCAGCGTGAACAGCCTGGTGATAGAGCTGCCTTACTCGGCGATCACCGCCCTGGCCGATGAGGACCCGGTGCAGTGGATCGAGCCGCCACTTCCGCGAATGAGCGATCTGAACAACAGCAACCGGGTGATAACCGGGGCCGACGCCGTCCAGGCCGCGCCATACAATCTGAGCGGTGCCGGCGTTAGCGTCCTGGTCTATGACGGCGGATACGCCTATGCGGGGCACGAAGACTTCGGCGGCCGACTGACGGTTCGCGATTCGTCAGGGCTTTCCGATCACGCCACCCACGTCTGCGGGACCATCGGGGGCAGCGGCGCCGGTAGCGGCGGCCTCTATCGGGGCATGGCCCCGAATGTCACCATCGAATCCTACGGCTACGAGTACGACGGCTCGGGCATCTTTCTCTATTCCAACCCGGGCGACCTGGAAGCCGACTACCGCGAGGCCATCGACACCTACGGCGCGGTGATCTCCAACAACTCGATCGGCACCAACACCGCCACCAACGGCTTCGATTGCGAGATCACCGGCGACTACGGCATCACCGCCCAACTGATCGACACCATCATCCGCGGCGACGGGTCGAACCCCCTGTTCAGTCAGCCGTTTCGAGTGATTTGGGCAAATGGGAACGAGCGTCAGACCCCCCGTTGCGGGGACACCTACTACACGACCGCCCCCCCGGCCTGTGCCAAGAACCACATCACCGTCGGAGCCCTGAACTCGAACGACGATTCGATGACCTACTTCAGCAGTTGGGGCCCGACCGACGACGGCCGCTTGAAGCCCGACGTCTCGGCTCCGGGCTGCCAGAGCGACGGCGACGGGGCGGTGACCTCTTGTTCGAGCGCCGGGGCCTACGTCGGCAAGTGCGGGACCTCCATGGCCTCGCCTACGGTCTGCGGGCTTAGCGCCCTGTTGATCGAGGACTTCCGGGGGCAGTTTCCCGGTGAGCCGCTATTTCGGAACTCGACGTTAAAGGCCTGGTTGGCCCACTCGGCCCAGGATCTCGGCAACGCCGGCCCGGACTACCAATACGGGTATGGATCCGTGCGGATTCAGCAGGCCATCGACCTCATGCGCAGCCGGGCGTTCCTGGAGGATGAGGTCAATCACGGCGGAACATTCTCGAGTAGCGTGGTGATCGAAGCGGGCGATTCCGAGTTGAAAGTTACCCTGGCGTGGGATGACCTGCCGGCGACGCCGAACGTCATCCCCTCTCTGGTCAACGATCTCGACCTGCGAGTCTACAGTCCTTCGTCCGCCCGATATTACCCCTGGACCCTCGACCCCGCCGACCCGGGCGCCCCGGCCGTGCAAACCCAGGAGGATCACCTCAACAACATGGAACAGGTGTTGGTCTTCGACCCGGAGCCCGGC
>CAZFMS010000455.1:0-2532 GCA_964520125.1 uncultured Planctomycetaceae bacterium | reverse complement strand
ACGAAAACGCGCCCATAAGTACCGAAATACCATCGCCGCTTAGTTCACGGCGTTGACCCGCGGGGCGGGCAATCAATCCCAGGGCCACTCCCACCGCGGGGCGCTCTTGACCTGCAACAGGTCGGGGGGCGTGGTTCCGGCCCCGGCAAAGGGGTCATCCGTCGAGTCGAGCCACTCGCGCCAGGCGATCGGATCATGGTGATGGGTCTTGCCGGTCAGGGCGATCAGGGCCTCTTCGGCGGCGCGCTTGACGGTGAAGTCATCCTCCTCCATCACGCCGATCAGGGCCGTGGGAATGGGCCGTTGGGCAAAGTAGGCCAGCGTGTCAATCGCCGTCAGCCGGAGGTTGCGGTCCTCGTCCCAGGCCAAGCGCTCCAGCAGCATGTCGACAATTTGCTGGCGCTGCGTCTCGTCGTAGGACTGGGCGTCCACGATGGCCCAGAGCAGCTTGGCCGCCTCCCAGCGCACCGGCCCCGATGCCCGGCGGACACCCGGCACCCGGCCCCGCCCGGTCTCGAGCAGCTTCAGCAGGGTGGGCACGTGAACCGCCCCGGCCGAGGCCGCCATGGCTCGAATGGCCGCACAGCGCACCATCACATCGGTGTCCGTTCGGGCGATGGTGTCGAATACCTTGATGGCCCAATCGGTGCCGGCCTCGCGGCTGTCGGCCAGGCCGTCGACGCCTGCCCGGCGCTGGTCCGGCTGCTGGGACTCCAGGGCCAACTCCAGCCAGTACTTGCTCGACTTGGGCCGGAGCGACCAATCGCGGTGCTTGGCCGACGAGCAGCCGCCCAGACAAACGGCGGCGGCCAGCCCGAGCATGAGCGCGAACGCGGGTGCCCCTCGCGTAATCCCATCGCCGGCATTAAACGGTCGTCTGAACATCGCTCGCCAGGAACTGCTCCGGTGAGAGCCAGGTCACGTCCACGATGGGGTGGTCGAGAAACCTCTGCCCCAATTCGCGGAACCGTTGCGGATTGTCACTTACATAGCAACTCAGACTGCCCGATCCGCGCTGATTCGTCAATGCCCCGCCGCGGCTCAGCAGCTCGACCACCGCCCGGGCGGTCTGCTCGCCGGAATCGACCAGGATCGTCTCCGGGTCCACCACCTCGACGATGGCTTCTCGGAGCAGTGGATAGTGTGTGCACCCCAGCACGATCACCGCCGGATCAAGCCGCACGATCGGGTCCAGGTAGTCCCGGACCACGGCCTTGACGATGGGATCGCTGCAGGGCCGGCCCTCCTCGGCCAGCGGAACGAACAATGGACAAGGCCGTTGGACGACGCGGGCCTGGGGGTCGTGCCGCTGGATGGCCCGCCGATAGGCATCCGAGGTGATGGTCGCCTCGGTGGCGATGACCGCAATGGTCCGCCCGCGGGCCCGCAGCACGGCGTCCCTGGCCCCGGGCTCCACCACGCCGCACAGGGGAACCGGCAGGGAGCCCTTCAGCTCCGGCAACGCCGCAGCGCTGGCCGTGTTGCAAGCCACCACGATGAGCTTGGGATCGAAGCGCAGCAGGAAGTCACAATCTTCCCGGGCGAAGCGGGTCACCGTCTCGCTGCTCTTAATGCCGTAGGGCACCCGGGCGGTGTCGCCGAAATAGACGATCTCCTCGTCGGGCAGCCGCCTCCGCAGCTCGCGAACGACCGTCAGCCCCCCGATCCCCGAATCGAACACGCCGATACAGCGAGCATCACCATCCATGGAAGACATCCTGTCCAGCTCCTTCCGAAGAAGCCGCCCCACCGTCCGTAGTCTGCGGCGCCCCAATAGTATCGACAACCCGGTCCATTCTCAAAACCCCTTCAACGGCGGGCGGCATCCACAAGTCGCCAGCTCGGGCGCGGATGCCGACCCTCGGTCGCCGCTTGTGTCCGCCGGCCGTGCGGATACACTGCCGTCAGCGGGCTCCGGCGGGCTGATGACGCTCAAGGAGGTGGCCCCAGGCCGGCGGTCAACCTACTGGTGGGAGCACGGAATCCAGTCTCGTTGTCGGAATGCCGGTCTGGCCGGTGCGAATGGCTTGCCCATGGGCCGGGCGGCGTGAGGCGAGGGCTGAAGATACCAAGACCAAGGAGATGTTCACATGACGCCTAATGAAGTAATCCAAAACACCATCGGCATGTGCCACCAGGTGTTGACCGCCTATCTGAGCGACCTGAACGACGCGGACCTGATGGTTCGGCCGGTACCCCAGGCCAACCACGTCGCCTGGCAGCTCGGCCATCTGATCGCCTCGGAGCACAAGATGCTGACCGACGCGGGGTTCAAGATGCCCGACCTGCCCGCGGGCTTCGCCGAGTCGTACGACAAAGAGGCGTCAACCTCCGACGATGAGGCCAAGTTCCACAAGAAGGAGCAATACCTGGCCTGGATGGAGCAGCAGCGCACCGCGACAATGGCCGCCCTCGAAGCGGCGACTCAGGCCGACCTGAGCAAGCCCACCCCGGAGTCGATGCACGAGTACGCCGCGACGATAGGTGCCGCGTTCAACATGAGCGGCATCCACGAGATGATGCACGCCGCCC
>CAZFMS010000454.1:0-2538 GCA_964520125.1 uncultured Planctomycetaceae bacterium | reverse complement strand
CCCAGCAGCAGTCAAGAGAAGCCCGGCTGCTTGGTGGTGATCTGCATCCACTTGACCGGATCATCCGCCAACTGTTTGGCAAAGATGACGAAGTGCACGCCGTCCCGACTGATGCAGGCCAAGTTCGCGCAAAGGCCGGCCCGCACCACCAGGGCCAGCAGGACAACCGCCAGGCAGCTTCGCCATACATAGGACACTGGGGTTTGGCGATTCATGGCTGGGGATTATGGTCGCGGAGCGCATCGATTGCACGCCGATCGCCGCTGGCCGCCTCGAAATCGCGGGGCCGTTCGACTAGACTATTGAGGTGAGCCCCGGGCGTCGAATGCCTGCATCCGTATAGCGAGGGTGGTCCCATGTCGGTATTGGCCGAGTTCTCGATGTCCCCGTTGGACAAGGGCGAGTCGGTATCCGAGTACGTCTCCCGCAGCCTGGAGATCATCGCCGACAGCGGGGTGCCCTATCGCCTGGGACCGATGGGCACCTGCCTGGAGGGCGAGTGGGACGAGGTCATGGGGGTGATCGAGAAGTGCCACCGGCGGATGTCCGCGGACTGCCGCCGGATCACCTGCTCGATCAAGCTGGACATCCGCCAGGGCCCGCCCGGGCGCCTGACCGGCAAGGTCCAAAAGGTTGAAGCCCTACTAGGCCGAGCGCTGGACAAGTAGGCTGGGGACGATCGGGGCCGGCCTTCATCGGCTTGGGCGGCGCGGGGACGACGGACCACAGAGGCAGGAGACCCTCGCCAAGGCCACGAGAGTTCGTAGGAACAGCAGCATGAGCCTTCTCACCCTGCTTGCCGAAGCCCTGCTCAGCCTGGGCAAGAACAAGGTCCGCACCGCCTTGAGCATGCTGGGCATCATCATCGGCGTTGCCGCGGTGATCACCCTGGTGGCTATGGCCCAGGCCACCAAGACCCGCGTCGAGGACGAGATCGCCAAGCTGGGTGACGACTGGATGTTCGTCTGGTCCTGGGGCATCGCCCACGGCGGCGTGCGCCGCGGTGAGACCGCCCGCAAGCCCCTGCAGACCAAACACGATGCCGACGCCATCATGCGCGGCTGCACCGCGGTCCGGGCGGCCACCCCGCGCAACCGCATGCGCATGCAGGTCAAGTCCAGCTACAACAACTACCAGGCCCGGGTCTTGGGGGCCTACCCCAGCTACCTGGACATCCGCCGCTGGACCGTCGAACAGGGCCGCACCCTCGATGAATCAGACGAGCTGGCCAAGCGGCCGGTCTGCCTGATCGGCCACACCGCCACCCAGGAACTCTTCGGCTCGGTCAGCCCGGTGGGCGAGGAGATCACCATCAAGAGCACCAGGTTCCAGATCATCGGCCTGCTCCGCTACAAGGGGACCAGCGGGAACTGGGACCTGGACGACATCATCATCTTTCCCTACGCCACCTTCCAATCCAAGATCGCCGGCTCGGAGATCTCCCACACCATCCTGGCCGCCGCCCACCACGGCCTGGACCCGGCCATCGCCGAGGACCAAATCCGCCGCCTGCTCCGCCAACGGCACAACCTCCGCGAGGACGACCCCGACGATTTCCGCATCCGGGCCATGAGCGAGTCCGCCGCCCTCAAGGAGGAATCCAGCCAGTCCTTCGAGTGGCTCCTGCGGATGATCGCCGGCATCTCCCTGGTCGTCGGGGGCATCGGCATCATGAACATCATGCTGGTCAGCGTCACCGAGCGGACCCGGGAGATCGGCCTGCGCATGGCCATCGGGGCCAATTCGGTCGACATCCTCTTGCAGTTCCTCATCGAGGCCATCGCCCTCTGCACCCTGGGCGGCGTCCTGGGCATGTTCAGCGGCTGGGGGTTCACCTATCTGCTCACCGAATACCGCGGCTACGAGACCGAAGTCTCCTACTGGATCGCCGCCGTGGCCCTGGGCTTCGCCTGCATCACCGGCGTCTTCTTCGGCTTCTACCCCGCCTGGCGGGCCAGCCGGCTCGATCCCATCGAAGCATTGCGATACGAGTGAGGAGATTGCGGATTGCGGATTGCGGATTGGGGATTGACGGTTGCGCGTTGGCATTTCGACGTTTTGACGTTTCTGCGTGGGCCCGTGCACGCCTGCGGCGTTGCGGCTAAACACGAGTTTCGACGTTCCGACGTTTTGACTTTTTGACGTTTTCCTACTCGCTGCTGCTAACCGCTTCCTGCCGCTCGACCAGTTCTCGGTATTGCTTGAACAGCTCGACGAGATCCTCCGGCACTTCGGCGTCGGCCGGGGGGCGGAAGAGGCCGTGCTGGCGGATGGTCACCTGGGTCTTGACCGCGGTCTTGTAGGCGTCGGTCATCCGTTGGATGTGGCGCGGGGAGACTTCCTCGAAGGCCAGGGTCTCGAGCAGCCGCTGGGCCAGGGCCTTGGGCAGCATGGCGGGCACTTCCTTGCCGGCCGACGCGGTGGCCTCGGCCATCTCGAACATCGCCGCCTGGCTCCGGACCCGGCGGGCGTAGCGGTAGAAGGCGTGGTAGCTGACGCCGCGGTCGGAGAGCTTTAGCTTGGCAAAGACGCCCTTGT
>CAZFMS010000453.1:0-2540 GCA_964520125.1 uncultured Planctomycetaceae bacterium | reverse complement strand
GGCTGCGTTTCACTATTACCGACACCGGCATCGGCATGAGCCCTGAACAACAAGAGCACCTGTTTGAACGTTTTACCCAGGCGGACAGTTCTACCACCCGCAAATATGGCGGCACCGGACTGGGTCTGTCGATCAGTAAACAGCTGGTGGAAATGATGGGTGGTGAAATCGGCGTGGACAGTACACCCGACAAAGGTGCGACCTTCTGGTTCACGCTCGACCTGCCCAGGGCAGAAACGCAGCCGTTGCCACAAATGACCACCGATTTACGCAATGAAAGAGTGCTGGTGGTGGATGACAACTCGACCAACCGGCAACTGCTCGATCAGATTCTCAATAACTGGGAAGTAGAACATGCACTCTCGGCCAGTGGTCCGGAAGCATTGCAGAGTCTTTACGATGCCGCTGGAGCCGGTAAATCGTTCAGCATTGCGCTGATTGACATGCAAATGCCAGGCATGGACGGCATTCAACTGGGTGCTGCTGTCCGTGGTGATGCCAAACTGGGCAGTACCCGCCTGGTGCTGCTGACCTCCCAGGGACAGCGTGGCGATGCAAGGAAGTCACAGGCTGCCGGTTTCGCCGGTTACCTCAACAAGCCGATAAATCAGTCCGAACTGTACAATGCCATGCTCCAGATTGCCGGCATCAATATCACCGATGATCGTTTTGTTACGCGCCACACAACCCGTGAGTTCCGGCAATTTAATGCACGCGTCCTGATAGTTGAGGACAATATCACCAACCAGGCAGTGGCCATGGGCATGCTCACAAAATTCGGTCTCAATATTGATGTTGCAGCCAACGGAGAGGAAGCCCTCGTCGCCCTGGAAAAACTGCCCTATGACCTGGTGTTTATGGATTGCCAGATGCCGGTAATGGACGGTTTCGAGGCAACCCGACAGATACGCAACCCGCAGTCCAGGGTTAAAAATCATGCCATTCCCGTCATCGCCATGACTGCCAACGCCATGCAGAGTGACCGTGACCATTGCCTTGCAAGCGGCATGGATGACCATATTGGCAAACCGGTAGACCCCAGCAAACTGTCCCGCGCACTGGAACATTGGCTACCGGAGCATTGTCAGCAAGCCACGCGTCCCAGGACGCAAAAGCCTGACAAAAACAGTGAACCTGACGACCAGGTGTTCAACCCTGCCGACTTCAGCGAACGCCTGATGAATGATGCCTCACTGGCCCGAACCGTGGCCAAAGCCTTTCTTAACGTGGTGAGCTACAAACATCCAGGATATGAGTTCAAGCATAAACCATGCAATATAAATGTTCTCAGATTGTTCTTTTACAAGGCCAAATATGATGTTACCTACAATGACCTCTTGCATGTTAGAAGAAGGGGTAAGGGAACAGGGGGTGTTAGATTGTGACAAACAATTTTGTCTAAATATTTCTGAAACAAACAAGATTTTTCTACACATGTTGTAGCTAATCTTTTACTTTACGTAATATAATGTGTGATGGTGTTTCCATAGGAGAACTCAAATCTGGACACACATCTGACAAGTCTGATAAATTGGGCTCAACTCTTACTTAACATTATAGCTGTGGTATTAAACCTTCTCTATCATTTGACAATCTTCCATGACAAATATGTAATATTAATACTCTGTGTTATTGTAATTATGTTCATTTCTTTAAGTATTTTCCTGAGTAAGACACATCTCATGGGCATTAGTGAGGTTATGTCAAATATGTTTATAAAATACTATTTTTACAAGGACATACATACAAAGCTGCCATTATACAGACACATCTCATGGACATGAGCACTAGTAAGAGAGGCTTACAAAGAACTTTATAATGACATATAAATCTATCATTATATAGAAATAGTTATGCAAGCAAACTCTGAAGATATTTAGCTGCGTTGATATATTTCCGGAACACCTGACTTCACCTCCATATTGTACTGTATAGTAGACTGCTGTAAATTGATGGGTTGTAATGTTTAACACACTCCAGCAGGAGAATAGAAATCTAAATTTATATAAACACTCACAATTTTACAATTAGTGAGGTTCTTTAATACACAAATGTGTGAGACAACTGGATTACACAAACAATCTGTATGTTTTATAGTTTATATTCATGACATGATTGCCTCAGATCATTCTATTGCAGCACTAATGTATTATTGGTATTTAATTATATCCTCTTCTGTATGATGTACAATACAATGTTGTGTCAATATAATTATGTCAATAAACACTACTACTACTACTACTATGTGTTATAAAACGTTTACACAATAACATTGGAAGGTGTTATATTAATAAACATCGTCACAGAGCTTTGTGTCATTTATATATGGTAAGGCGCGTCGTAAATTATGCCAAGGCAGAACATGCAAGTTCACCAGCCTATATTTCTTCGTCACTCTACTCACGATTACGCCCGTGTATTCAGCGGCCGAATGATATCTTACTGCGCATGCGTGTGTCTTTAGCGAGACACGTATGCCATATACAATTTAGTGGGAGGGGGGATTCAATTTAGAGAATTATTTGTGTGCAGCAACATGT
>CAZFMS010000452.1:0-2567 GCA_964520125.1 uncultured Planctomycetaceae bacterium | reverse complement strand
AGGCCTGCGGCAGTGACTCCCGCCGCCGCCGCCATGTCCGTAAATGCAGCGTGGTCGTTCATAAATAAGCTGCTCATGGTCCCGCTACGGTTGCCGGTGTAGATGTCGATCCATCCATTGTCGTCGACGTCGCTGCAGACCACGCCGACTCCGATGTTGGCGACGTTGACCCCGAGGCTGGCGGCCACATCGACGAAGGGCATGGTTCCCAGGTTGTGGTATAGGATGTTCTCACCGACCGCCATGACGTAGATGTCCAGCGCCCCGTCACGGTTGTAATCGAGCAGGGCCATGCCGCGGCTGCTCCGCTCGACGGTGATGCCGACAAATTCGGCGAGATCCGTAAAGAAGTATTCCCCCCCGGGGCCGATCGGGCCGCGGTTGCGGTAGAGGGCGTCAATTCCCCCGCTGATGTTGACCACATAGAGGTCCAGGTAGCCGTCGTTGTTGAGGTCTCCGAAGGCGGCCCCCACGCCCCAGCCCGGGTGGCCCACGCCGGTCACAGCGGTAACGTCGGTGAAGACGTCGCTCCCGTCATTGCGGAACAGTCGGTTGACGCCGTCGTTGGTCAGGTACAGGTCCTGGTCGCCGTCGTCGTCGTAGTCGCCCCAGGCGACGGACTCGGTCAGATCACCGACCAGCCCCACGCCGGCGGTGGCGGTGACGTCGGTGAACACGAGTTCGTCACCCACGTCGCCCCAGACGTCTTCTGCCGCCACCCCGACAAGCAATGCGCATATTGCGACCGCTGATACAATCATCCGGTGCTTCATGGTCTTGATCTCCCGAACACAGGGAATGCGAAAGGACCTGTCGTGCCGGCCCACTGCTAATAACCGGCGTAGGAGAAGATCTATTCCCGGTCGTTTGAAGATCGCCGCTGAGTGTTGGCTGCCAGGCCCTGCTGGACCGCGAGAGGCCAGGTGCTATGATCCCCCAAATGTTGTCGCTGCTGACAGCAAGGGCGCGGCCGGGAAGTGGTCCGGCAGTATGACCCCGACCCTGGGGCTTGCACTCAGGCCGGTTTGTCGATGGTCAGTCATTCTTCTGCAGGGAGGTTCATCATGAAATACGGGGCCAGGAACCAGTTGGAAGGCCGGGTCGTGGAGATCAAGAAGGGAACGGTCATGTGCCAGGTCAAGGTAAAAATCCCCGCGGAGTCCACCATCTCCTCGGTGATGACCCTCGACTCCCTGGCCGACCTGGGCATCAAGGAAGGCGACCCGGTCAAGGCGATCGCCAAGGCAGTGAACGTGCTGCTTACGACGGAGTAACGACCCTTCAGCAAGCCTCGGAGCGTCTAACTGAATGAGCTGTGGCGCCGCCGTATCGGCGGCGAAGGCCCGGGCTTTGGCTCGCGGGCCACATTCCCGGCAGGGATCGGCTCTGGGCGGTCGTCTCTCAGGAGTTTGCTGGCAAGATCTGGAGCGGTTCCCATGTGTGCCTCGCTGTTTGGTCAGCGTACTTAGGGGCAGCCCTCCTGAATGAGGCATTCCACGAATGGCCCGATGTCCCCACCATCGGCTGCTTCGTCGACATTCACGTCAGCTACGCGGATCTGCTCGGGTAAGGCGACGTCCGGGTACATCAGAATCCACACAAAGGGATCGATGTCGCTCTCGTTGACGGCCCCGTCGAAGTTGGTGTCTCCGAGAGCAGCACCGGCTGGACGCTCAATCACCTCGATTGCGACGTCATCACTACCAACCATGAGGTCGGAGTCCGTACCTGTCACGCTGATTAGATGTACGCCAAGTGATAGGTAGCCCACGACCAAGGAGGAACCAGTGCCAAGCGTGCCATCAACATCGGAAGCCCACTCGATAGCTGCATCGGGAAGCTGGCCATCCTCCGGGTCGTAGGCGCTAGCCGAGAGCAGTACGGAGGCATCCTCCAAGAACGTCTCATTGTCACCGGGCGTCACGACATAGATCAGGGGAGGCTTCTTGGCATCCAGCGTGAGGGTATCCACGACAACTTCGACCGTGTTCATGCCATCGGTCGCCGTGAGCTTAAGTCGGGCCTGCCCCGTGTCACTTCCAGGGATTGCGTCAGCATTCAGCGTGAAGGACACTTCCGTGGTGTCCGCCACCAGGGTGGTGTACGACTGCCCGTCGTCCCATGAATAGGAGAGCACGTAGTAGATGTCGTCTAGGTCAGGATCAGCCCCTGTCCAGGACACAACCATCTCGTCGGTTAGGGCTTGGCCGGAACTTGGATTGGTGAAGGAGACCTGAGGGGCCGTGCTCGACCGCACGCGCTGGGCCAGCACTTGTCCCGAGCTCACCAGCACGATGTCGACGCGATCCACGCTTTGTTGCGGCTCCCCCCACACTGCCGGGACAACCGGCGCGACGGTCGCTAGGCACTGCTCTTCACCGCAGTCGATTGGAGCGGCGGTGAACTCTACCTCGTACAGGAGGGTCGGCGTGGGGTTGAAGTGATACGCCCGGAGAATCAGGCTTCCGCCTGACTCCGACGGCGTCAAAGGGCTCGGAGGAAGCTCGTAGATCTGCTCGATCGTGGCGGTGCTCGAACGCGGGCCCGCAACCGATGATGAACTGGCC
>CAZFMS010000451.1:0-2599 GCA_964520125.1 uncultured Planctomycetaceae bacterium | reverse complement strand
GCTATCCAGCATTGTGTTTTGCGCCCAGCTGCCGTCGATCAGATGGACATTGCCACCGACAATGAAGAGGAATCTAAATCCTCCAAAGGCACCACCATGGTCTACACGGATGACACCACTCGGGTGCACTGCTCCGAACCCGAAAAGTTGAAAGTATGTGCTGTCGATGGAGAGAGTCTGCGTCGTGTTTGAATCGATGGTTCCGACAGTCAGCAGACCCGCAGACACAGTGTCGGCACCTCCGACCTGAACAGTGTAGGTGCCCGGAAGGTTGATGACGACAGTGTCATGCGACCGTGGGACCCTGCCGACTGACCAATTTGTGGAGTCGTTCCAGTCTCCACCGGCCGCATTCTGCCACCAAAGCTTGTCCGCCTGGGGTGGCAGGCTCCTAACCCTCACCGACCTCTCGAGTCTCCATGCGGATAAGCGGGCAGTGAGGAGCTGACCAAGCAAGTAAGATCCGACGGTCCATTCGACGGTCGCCTGGCCCAGGCTGTCAGTGATCGCTGAGTCTGGCGCTACAGTACCGTCACCCTCTGTCATCTCGAACTCCATGGCAACGTTTGGCAGCGGCACCGAATCCACATTGGCCACCTTGAACGTCAAGGAAAATGTGGTGCCCTGAGGTAAGGAATGGTAGACACAGTTGCCTTCGACCAAAGAGGTCCCGTGCCTGTCTCGGCACTGTATCATTGCCGGCACCGAATCGATAGGAATGGAGTCGGGTACACCGGTGGCTGTCACTCGAGTCCTCAGAGTGACACCCGCGCCAATGGCGTATGCATTAAGACCGTTTTCACCGCCGTGTTGTCCTAGCGTCCAATTCACGGCGACGGTACCGGAACTGTCGGTCAGCGCGGAATCCGGTATAACCGAACCGTCCTGGGCACGCGTCCCCAGAGCGGCCGTATCGATTACGAAGAACATCGAGACGTTCGGGAGTGGGGTCGAATCCCTCGCGACAACCTGGAACGAAACCGGAATGGACGTATTCACTGGAGCAGGTCCGTACACACATTCGCCGTCGAACCGCCACCAGCTGTTTTGCGCGAGGCAGCGAATGTGGGCGGGTACCGTGTCGGTCGGAGGCGGATGGTTCAATCCTGTTGCCCAAGCCGCGACCGCCTTGATCCCGCCTTGCCCGTACGCTGAAACCAGCAACCGGTTGTCGCCGGCGTACTGTCCCAATGTCCAACTCACCGTGACCGTGCCCAGGCTGTCCGTGAATGCCGAGTCGGACGAGACACTACCGTCTTGGAGCATCGTCTCGTTCACCGTGGTGTCGACCTCAAAGCGCACCACGACATTGGGGATTGGCACCGTGTCGGCATTGACCACGCGGAACGAAGTGGTGATGGAAGACCCCACCCAATGCCCGCCGAAATCGCAGTAGCGGTAGGGTCTCCACGTCATGTCGGTGTACAGGCACTCGACGAATGCCGGGTCAGGATCGAACGGCTCAACCGCAGTTGACGAGAAGGTCACGAAGATTACTTTCTCGCCCTCAGACGTCACCGCTCGTGCCTCCAAGAGCTGCGGCCCTGGTGCTCCGAGCGTCCAGTACTCCTGAGCCATTCCTTCTTCGTCGGTTTGCGCCACTCCGGCGAATACCGATCCGCCCCCCTCGACCACCCTGAAATTGATGACCTGGTTGAACACGGGTTGGTTGTTGGCCGTGTCGACCACCTGGACAACGATGGGATCGGAAAGCTCCTCGAAAGGGATGCCGACCTGGGAATCACCGGACACGACGTGCAGCACGATGTCTGCCGGGTTCGGTGTCGCGGTCGGATCGCCGCAGGCGGAGTGGATCACCGCGGCGCAGGCTCCGGCAGCCAGTACCGAGGTACGGCTCCGCAGGCTGCTTCGAGCACGGGGCACCCGTGGCTTCACTGAAGGAATATCCATCGTTCAGCCTCTCCCAGACTGTTATCTGCCGCAAGACAGCTCGGAGCAGTGGAATGAACGCGTCAGCCCGTTGCGTTTCGAGTGGGGTTTCTGGGCAGTTCCGCCTCTCATGTGCAATTTATGGGTAACACCTCGGAAGGACCAGATTGGTCACGTTCAATCGTGGATGAGGGTCACTTCCACACGCAGGACGCCTGCCCCGCCGCGGAGGACCGGTGACCTGTCACAGAGGACCGGCGACCTGTCACAGAGGACGCGTGAACTGCCACGGATAACGCGTGAACTGTCACGGATTACGCATGAAAACTGGTGGGCGCGCAAAGCCTACAGACATGTAACTCTTTTTGTTTAAAGGAGTTACGGCGTAGCCACGGCGATATTAGCATGTGAGACGCAACAAAGGGTGGCGTTGGTGGAAGCGACCAGGCAATGCCGGTCGGAGAGGAGGTCAGGATGTAGGCCAACGCAGTAGGAATTTGCTTTCCCTCCTGCCAAGTATGTCGCTCCGAAATGAACGTGTCCAGAAGCCCAGCAGAGCTTGGCGACGTTTGGCCGGCGGCTCGAACGGTCGGAAAGGGCGGATTTCGGTTCACAATTTGGGCAGGCAGCGTGACACGGAGCGGTGATCGGCACAAGCGAGCAACCCAACGTCCCCGAGCATCCCAACGTGAGCGAGCGAGCCGCGAAC
>CAZFMS010000450.1:0-2653 GCA_964520125.1 uncultured Planctomycetaceae bacterium | reverse complement strand
GCTGCATCGGTCGGTCGGAGCCGGGGTTGAAGCTAAATCTAACGACCAGCGGCGGAGTTAATGATATGAGGAAGGCCCCGGCACGGGGTCGCTGATCAATCCCGCCCCGACGGGCCCAAGGCGGCCCCCACCGCATAGGGCTGGAGGTGTGTTCAGCCGGACTCGGGGGAAGGATGCCAGATGCGGTCTTTCCCCAACAACTCGTACGGCTGGAACTGGGCCTTGTAGTTCATCCGCGGACATTGGCGAACGTAGAAGCCCGCGTACCAGTAGGCCAGGCCGCGTCGCCGGCACTCCTGGATCTCGCATAGGGCCCCGAAGACACCGAGGCTGCGCCGGGCGTGGGCCGGGTCGAAATAGAAATAGACGCTCGACAGGCAATCCGGGCAGACGTCCACGATGCCGACGGCTACGATCCGCCGGTCGAGGAGATAGGTCATCTCCAGCGTGTCGGCGGGCGAGTTGTAGAGGAATTCCTGGAAGGCCTTGAAGCTGCCATCCATCGCTCCGTCGTGCTGGTACTTCAGATAGTCGGCGTAGATGCGCCATTTCTCCTCGGTGCATACTGGTGAGTCGGCCTGGACTATTACATCCGCGTTGCGCCGATCGACCCGGCGCTGCGAGCGACTCGGCGAGAACCGAGCCACCGGAACGCGTAGCGGCACGCACTCGCGACATGGCCCGCAGGACGGCCGATAAACCACCTGGCCGCTGCGCCGGAATCCCTCATCCAGGAGCACCTGGTAGACCGCCCCGTCGAGCCGCGACAGAGGCATGAACTCCTCCTGGGCCTGACGGTCCTCGAGATAAGGGCAGGGGCTGGGCTTGCTGCGAAAGAGCAGCGGGGAATGCCCACCATCCGGCTTGTTTTCGGCCTCGCTCATCTGCAGTAGGATACCATGCCGCCACGACGGAAGCCCGGTACCCGGATGTCAGCGGGTGAGGGACCGGCGACCAAACACAGGTGAGAGGCAGGGCCCATGAATCGAAATTGCATCCCCTTGGCCACGGTTATGTTGTGCGTCGCCGCCTCTGTCGGTTCGGCGGCGCCCCGAGTAGGTGACAAGGCGCCGGCCATCAAGGTAGCCTCGTGGGTGGGTGGGCGTACACCGGTGCTGCCGGGTGAGCCCCAGGCGGAGAAGCACATCTTCTTGATCGAGTTTTGGGCGACGTGGTGCCCGCCGTGCCTGAAGAGCATACCCCACCTGGCGGGCCTGCACCAGAAGCACGAGAAGGACGGCCTGGTAGTCATCGGGGTGAGCAACGAAGAGCCCCGGACCATCGAGGAGTTCATCGAGAAGAAGAAGCAGAAGATGCCCTACTATGTGGCCAGTGACGACGAGATGGCCACCACCACCGCCTGGACCGAGGACATACCGGCGATCCCGCACACCTTTCTCGTTGATCGTACCGGCACCGTGGTGTGGCAGGGAAATCCGTTGGCCGAGGCCAAGGCCATGGACCAGGCGATCGTCGACCTGCTGGCCGGCAAGTTCGATCTGCAGGCCGCCAAGCTGGCGGCTACCACCGCCCGGAAGTTCAACAAGCTGATGTCCGAGCTGCAGCCGGCCTACGTGGCCCGGGACAAGGAGAAGGTCTTCCAGATTCTCGATCAGATGATCGCGCTCCGACCGGACGAATTGCAGCCGTATCTCATCAAGTGGCAGTTGCTCCGCGAATTCGACCTGGCCGACCAGCTCGAGGCCTGGGATGCGAAGATCATGGAGGAATTCAAGGACTCCGGGCCCGCCATGCGCCAGCTCGCCGAGGTCGAGTTGGGTCAGGACTACGCCGACCGCAATCCGCGGATGCTGCTGGGCTATGTCGCCCGGGCCAACGAGCTGGCCCAGGGTCAGGACGCCGAGACCCTCTCCCTGCTGGCCCGGGTGCAATGTGAATTGGGAATGGTCGAGGCGGCCATAGCCAGTCAGACCCAAGCCGCGGAGCTGGCCCCGGAGGGCAAGAAGGAATACTACGGCAAGGTGTTGAAGTACTACCAGGCGGTGCGCAAGCTCGCCCAAGAGCAGCCCCACATCGAGGCCGGCGCGAAGTCGGAGACCAAATCGGTTACCGTGTCCCGGAGAGACAATCGAGGATAGCCCTGTGTTTCAACACCTGCCGGCGGGCTGACGCACGGTTTCTCGAGTTCCATCGGGATGGTCAACGGCCTCGGCACATCGCACCCGGCCCCCTCCCCTACCGGCCGGGACGATCACGGCCGAAGTCGGAGTGCCTGAGCCCTACTTAGGGGGGCGGCCTCTGCCAATGATCCGCGACCGACCCTCGAGCGACCATCCCGGGCCGCGGGCCTGTGCAGGGCCTCCTTGACCGCGGCGGCAATCCCGGCGACATCGAGGCTGCACTCGGCAAGCTGTCCGCTCCGCGAGCCGTGGGCAATGAACCGATCCGCCGGCATGCCCAGCAGGGTCACCTGCCCCGCGGAGAGACCCAACTGCCCGGCCGTTTCCAGGACCGCCGAGCCGAAGCCGCCGGAGACCGAGTGCTCCTCGGTGGTGACCACCGGGCCGCCCAGGCTCAGGGCTTGGCCCACCATGTCGCGGTCGATGGGCTTGGCGAAGCGGGCGTTGACCACGCGGACCTCGACACCACCGGCCGCCAGCAGATCGGCGGCGTCAAGCGCGCTGCGGCAGGT
>CAZFMS010000449.1:0-2688 GCA_964520125.1 uncultured Planctomycetaceae bacterium | reverse complement strand
CGGGGCGACCTACTACTGCGAGAGCTTCTACGTCATGCTGGACGACGTCAATGTCATGAACAGCGCTTCCTTCAAGGAGGTTACCGTCTCCGGTGCCCCCGGGGGCACCTGGTCGTTCGGGATGTCCGGCCCCGGCACCATGGCCGACGTGGGCTTTGCCCTGGTCGGCTGGGGGGGCGCAGGAGCCGTGCTATCCGTGATCGCTCAGCAGGTGCCGGTTGTTGAATTCGCCTCCCCCGACGGCCGCTGCCTGCTGGGGTCCAAGGCCACCGACCTGGGAGGCGGCCAGTGGCATTACGAATACGCCCTCTTGAACATCGACATGGACCGCAAGGTCAAATCGTTCAGCATACCGGGCAGTCCGTCGGCCATCGTGACCAACGTTGGTTTCCACGCCGTGGAGCACCACGACGAGGAAGATGTGGGCTACACAAATGACCCCTGGACCGCGGATGTGGATGCCGGTTCCATCACCTGGAGCACCGATTCCAACCCGATACGCTGGGGCTCGATGTACAACTTCCGCTTCGATACCAATGCCCCCCCCTCTTCCAAGAGGGTTGAGATAACCCTGGGGATGTTTGATGCCGGAGATCCGGCAATTGTCGTCGGCCAAGCCATCGGCCCTTGCGTTTCCGGCCCCGATGGCGACATGAACGGCGACGGCATCACCAACGGTGACGACATCTCCAGGTTCATCGATGCGGTGAGGTCTGGTTCCACGGCGTCGGGCGATCTCTGCCCGGGCGACTTCGACCGCAACGGCGTCTTGGACATGGCCGATGTGACCCCGATGGCCTCCGCCCTGTTGTCCCAGTAGGCATGGACCACGCTCAGGCGGTCCATGCCCGCCCTGGTCTTTAGTCACGCAGCCCAGTTCGTCGAGAACGTTATCTCGAGCGGGGAACTACCCGCGCCCCCTCATGCGCGAGGTCCCTTCCATCCCGGCTCTCCAGGCCGACGCCCAGGAAGCCGGCAGATTCGCGACTCACAGCGTAACTTGATCACTGCATCTTCCCTGCAAGCGCGGCGGACGACCGAGGTTTATAGGACGATACGGACCACGGTACACCTGCCTCATCGACGTTCCGGCCTCGAACCGAGGCCCGCAAAGCAGGGATTATAGACCTTTCGCCCAACGGCCGATCCAAACCATGGAACGGTGACTGACCGCCATCCTCTATCAACGCCGAACCAGTGTTGCCCGCCAAGTTATTGACGGGCGGTAGGAGGACGGGCTCACCTGGCGGCGCCCACTGGACGCTTTGGATCATGTTATTCAACTCGCTTGAATTCATTCTCTTCTTCGCAGCGTTCCTGGCGGTCTGGCCCCTGCTTCGGGCGGGAAACAACCGTCGGTGGATCGGCCTGGTGGCCGCGTCGTTCTTCTTCTACGGCTGGTGGGACTGGCGATTCCTGTTCTTGCTGATCGCCAACGGGCTGATCGACTACGCCGCCGCCCTGGGCATTGCCGCGTTTCCTCGCCATCGCCGCCCGCTGCTGGCGGCCTCGATCATCGGCAACCTGGGAACCCTGGTCACCTTCAAGTATCTGGACTTCCTCATCGAAAACGCCAACACCCTCCTGCCCGCGTTGGGCCTCCAGGGCCACATCCCGCATGCCCACCTGGTCTTGCCCATCGGCATCAGCTTCTACACCTTTCAATCCATGAGCTACACCATCGAGGTCTATCGCGGCCGGCTCCGACCAACTCGTAACATCTTCCATTACTTCGCCTACCTGGCGATGTTCCCCCAACTCGTCGCCGGACCGATCGTCCGAGCCGCCCATCTTCTGCCTCAGCTGGCCCGCTACGCCAAGCCCACCGAGCAGCAGCGCTGGGACGGTCTTCGCCTGGTCGTTTGCGGATTCTTCAAGAAGGTGGTCATCGCCGACGCCATCGCCCCGGTGGTCAACGCCGCCTTCGCCGCACCGCTCATGGCCGACTCGGGCCTGTATTGGTGGCTGGTGATGAGCCTGTTCGCCTTTCAGATCTACTGCGACTTCAGCGGCTACAGCGACATCGCCCGCGGACTGGCCAAGTGGATAGGCTTCGACTTCCCCCTGAACTTCAACCGCCCCTATCTGGCCTCCAGCTTTCGAGATTTCTGGGCCCGCTGGCATATCTCCCTCTCCACCTGGTTTCGAGATTATGTCTACATCCCACTGGGCGGCTCACGCTATGGAGCCCTGGCCGGTCATGCCGCCATGTGGGCCACCATGCTCATCTCCGGCCTGTGGCACGGGGCGGCCTGGACCTTTCTCGGCTGGGGGGCCGCCCACGCCGCGTACCTGTCCATCGAACGGGTCACCGACTGGCCGACCAAGTTGAAGGCCCTGCCGGGCGGACGCCACTTGGCCACCCTCATGGTCTTCAGTCTGGCTCTGGTCGCCTGGGTATTCTTCCGGGCCGAGTCGTTCGGCCAGGCCTGGGCCATCCTGGGAACCATGTTCAGTATCAACCACCTGAACCCTCAGGTCGTACGAGAGCTGATCCACTGGCGGGACCTCCTGCCCTTGGCCGTGATGGTGCTCCACCATCTGTACTTCCACCTGGGGCTGGACAGGAGCCGGGCCCCAATCTGGCGGCCGACCCCGGCCCTGCAGCCGGTGGCCCTGGCGATAATGGTCTGGGCCTGTGTGTTCCTCCGCGGACCGGGCAACGCTTTCATCTACTTCCAGTTTTGA
>CAZFMS010000448.1:0-2700 GCA_964520125.1 uncultured Planctomycetaceae bacterium | reverse complement strand
GAGCTGCTTCGGCGACCCATCCAGCGCCCGTGCCCCGAAAACCGCCTCGAAGGAGCTTAGCTGGCCGCCCGGTCCCAGCGTCTCTTCCATTCTGACGAAGTCCTGAAGATACCTGACCTCCCGGCCGCCACTCCGCATGATCGGCCGCGGTCGCCCACTCGGGTCCAGGTAGGCATTGTCCTCCGCGGCGTAGATGTCCATGCCGCAGAAACTGTGAAAATCGACCGGGTCCGGCGCCGTCGCCCACGTTCCGCCGAAGAAATCCGGCCAGCAGATCTGCAACCACAAGCTGCTCCACCCGCCCGACGAATGGCCGGTGAGATACCGCCCCCGCGGCTCGCCGAGCAGGCGAAACTCCTTCTCCAGACGGGGAATGAATTCCTCGACCAGGGCCCGTCCACATGGTCCGTTGACCTCCGAGTCGGCGAAGACGTGATGGCCCCACGTCGTGGTAGGGTCTAGCCCGATGCGAACGAACGGCACCTCGGACGCCCCCAAGAACATCGCATACGCCGCCGCCTCGTGAAGATCTCCTCCGAAGCCGGGTATCACATACAACGCCGGAAAGCGTCGGTCCTCCTCGGCTGCATAGCTCTCCGGCAACGTCACGATCGCTCGCATGTAGATGTCACGCTCATGGAACGCGGACAGACATCCGCTCCGGTACTCAACCAACCGGCTTCGATCGGGCAGCCATCTTTTCTTCGACGCCTTCACTCGCCGGTCGATCACCAATCTGATCACCCCGCTCATTTCCGGATCGAGCATCCGCCGGATCGACCTGCTCTTCGGGTTCCCCGGGGCCTTGCCCGAGTGAGGGTGGTCCGGGTTGGTGTGCATTACCGCCTGGATTCTGTATTTCTTCGCCGGCAAGTCCTTCAAGGCGTAGGGATACCCGCGGGGATCGCCAACCCGTAGCGGTTCCCCCGGCTTCCAGTCCTGCACCTCGACGGAGAAAAACGGCTGCGGCCCGAACATCGAATACTCCAGCCTCGGCTCGCCAAACCGTTTCTCCGAAAGAAAGATCAACAACCGCCCACTAAACGGCTCGGCCCAAACAGACTCGTCGAAGGTGATCTCGAACTCCAGCCCAGTCGTCTCATCAGCCAGGGCCGGCAGATGCAGACTCGCCGACCAGACGGCCAGTACGAACAATGCACGCGCTGTACTCATCTGGCTCCTCATTTGGAACGGGGCCCTCGCCTGCTCAGCTAGTCTCGATCCTCACCGGCAGTCCTGGCCGCCGACGGCAGGAACGGCGGCAGCGGGCAGTCCAGGGTGTCGCTCACCGCCCGGAGCAGTTCGGCCTCCTTCACCGTCACCGTGCCGTCCGCCAATACGCAACGACCACAGGCGTCGACCACCGCCTCTTTGATCACCGGCGAGGCCGAGGCCAGACGGTCCAGGGCCTGATCCAAGACCTGGAAACTGCAATCCTCGACCGGGAGAATCGACGGTGGCCGCTTGCCGGTCCGCGGCAAGCGGGCTACCCCGGCGTCGAACGCCCGCTTGGCCGCCGCGGCGTCGCGCTGGCCGACCCGCCCGAGAATCGACAACACCACCAGGCAATCGTCCACCAGCGGAGTGAAGGCCCAGTAGGCGACACCCTTGCGGCCGGCCTTCTCGAAAGTGGCCGCCAGGCGATGAAGCAGGACCTTCTGCAAGGCAAACTCGAAGATGCTGATCTTGCTATCCGCCTCCACCAGCAGCTTCACATTGCGACGAAAGCACTGGTACTGCTCCGAGCTGAGCCCCCGCAGGGCCGGCACCGCCAGATCGACCAACGGCAACCGCAGCGCCGGATCCAACGCCGCCACCAAGGGCCGCAAACGCGATGTCTCCTCCACGAACACCGGCTCACAGTAGGTCCGCAGGATGCCAAACTGCCGCTCGCGCTCGGCCTCCTCCTCATCCAGCAGCATAGCATAGACCACCGCGATCGCCCCGATCGGCTCGTGGGCGGCGGCCCGAACCGTCTCCGGCATGGCTGCGATCAACGCAGCCCCATGAGCCAAGTGGTCAATGGTCGGAGCCCCCACCTGCTCCACGACTCGACGCGGATCGGCAGTCACCGTGCCCGCGGCTCGAAAGCCGGAGACAGCCTCCTGGAGTCCCGCCGCTTTCACCGCAGGCCTACCCTTCCGGGTCCTCGTGGCGACCTTCGGGAACTTGCCGTCGAACGTCGGGTCTATCCGGCGAATTCGCTCGGTCAGCGGAGGGTGCGTGGCCATGGCCCCGCCGAACAGCAGGGCCTTGCCCAGAGCGTTGCCGAAGAACATATGGCTGGCCTCTTCCGCCGCCGGCGACAGAATCGTCGACCGGCCCGAGCACCCGCCGATCTTCTTCAGCGCCCCGGCAACCCCGTCCGGGTCCCGCGTGAAATCCACCGCCGAGGCGTCGGCCAGAAACTCGCGCTGCCGAGACGCCGCCGCCTTGATCAGCCGCCCGAAGAACACCCCCACATACCCGATGATCGCCAACATCACCCCGACCGCGAAAATCGCTGCCGCCCCACCACCGCCCCGCCGCGAGCTGCTCCGCCCCGAGTAGGCCAGCGAGCGCATCAATATCGTGCCCAGAATCCCGATCACCAGAATCCCGTGCAGTATGCCGATCAGCCGAATATTCAAACGCATGTCACCGTTCAAGATGTGGCTGAACTCGTGGGCCATCACCCCCTGAAGCTCGTCCCGCTTCAAC
>CAZFMS010000447.1:0-2703 GCA_964520125.1 uncultured Planctomycetaceae bacterium | reverse complement strand
TTGAGAAAATCATACTGAACGGATTCAAAAGCTTTGCCGACAAGACGGAATTTGCCTTCGATTCGCCTATAACCGCTATCGTCGGACCCAACGGCTGCGGCAAGAGCAACATTGTCGATGCCGTCAAATGGGTGTTGGGCGAACAAAGTGTCAAGAGCCTGCGAAGCGGGCACATGGCCGACGTGATATTCGGGGGCAGCAGCAGCAGAAAACCGCTGGGGGCGGCTGAAGTGACCATGGTCATATCCAACTGCGACTCAGTGGGGTCACGGCTGCTTCCGATCGAAACCGACGAGGTGCATGTATCGCGAAAGATCTACAAGAGCGGGGAGAGTGAATATAGGCTTAACGGTAAGATCTGCCGGCTCAAAGATGTCCGAGAGATGTTTATGGACACCGGCGTAAGCGCCAAGGCCTATTCGGTCCTCGAACAGGGACAGGTCGAATACTTGGTGAGTGCCTCGAAAATCGATAGAAGGTTCATATTCGAAGAGGCCGCAGGGATCAGCAAGTACAAGGCGCACAAGAAAGAGGCACTCCGCAAACTGGAGCGAACGGAGCAGAACCTGCTTCGACTCGCGGACATTCTGGGCGAGATCGCCAAGAGACTTCGCAGTGTAAAGCTCCAGGCGGGCAAGGCGAGAAACTACCTGCAATACACCCACAGGCTCAAGGATCTTCAGGTCAACTACTCGCTGGTCGAATACGCAAAGAATCTCACGCAGACGAACAAGAAGAAGGAAACTCTCGATCGCGTCAGCGAGCAGTTCGAGACTCTCGCCGCTGAAGTCTCCAGAGAGGACGCATTGATAAGCAGTTTAGGCGAAGAGATAATAGAAGCCGAGCACAAGCTCAGCAGCACGGGGAACAGGCTTGTCTGCGTCCTGAGCAAGATCGAGCAGCAGACTCAGCGAATTGAATTTCTGCGAGCCAGAGTCTCCGAATTGCAGCAGAGGAAAGAATCGGCGACCGAGAAGATCGAGCAACTGACCAAGCAGAGGAGTGCTTTTGAGGAGAGTTCCGCCGAATACGAAAACGAGTCGGGGCGCTGCGAAAAAATGCTCGAAGAAAAAACGCTCGACGTCGAGCGGCTTGGAGAAGCTATCCGGAAGGTAAACGCCGAATGTCTCTCGTTGGAAGCGCAGCTCGAAGATGAAAAGTCAGGGATCATCGATATAGTCCGCAGGACGGCGCAGCTTCACAACGAGGTTCAGAGCATTTCTGTCTATCGCGACAACCTGTCCAGTCAGAAGGATCGTCTTGCCGGCCGGGCCCAAATCGCCCGGACTGAGCTGGACGAGCTGCTGACGGAAAAGGCCCGGCACAATGCTCGTTTGGGTGACGTCGAAAAGGTGCTTGGCGAACTAGAGGAGAGCCTGGAATCAAAGCGCAAGAATTCGAATGAGCTTGAAGAGTCTCTAGTGGCCGACAGCAAGCGGCTGGCTCGCAGCAAAGAGGCGGCAAGTGCGCTCAACAGCGAGCTGGCAATTCTGACGGACATGGAAAAACGCTGCGAAGGCCTCAAACCGGGCGTTAAGAGCATCCTGCAAAATCGCTCGGTCGAGAACAACCGGTTCGATTACGTCGAAGGTATGCTGGCGGATATCATCGAGGCCGACGTGGAATACGCAAACGCTGTCGAAGCCGTGCTCGAAGGGCGGACAGACGCTTTGGTTAGCAGCAGCACGAGCCGAATGTTGGCTGATTGCGAGCAGATCGCCGAGCTTGACGGCAGGGTGAATTTCATTTGTCTCGACAGAATCGAGCCATTAGTGGACGACATTGACGTGTCGAAATTTCCATGTGTGAAGGGCAGGCTCGTTGAGTTCGTGAAATTCGACGGCAGGTACGCACCGTTGGCCTGGAAACTGCTGGGCAAAACGCTGGTCGTAGACTCTGTGGAAGATGCGGCCAGGTTGGCCGGCGGGGCGGCAACCGGATACGAGTGTGTCACGCTGAAGGGCGAACTTGTAGACGCCGACGGAATGATAAAGCTCGGACCGCTCGGCAAAGCCACAGGCCTGATATCACGTAAGAGCCGACTGCGTCAACTGAGCGAAATCATCGACGGCATAAGCAATGAAATCGCAGAGGTTGCCGAGCAGATTGAGAAGAACGACCAGATGAAGGTCCATGTGGATAAGCTGTGCAAAGACCTGAGGACGGCTATCTACGAAGCCAATACCGAGAAGATGCAGACAAGCTCCAAGCTTAGCGTGATAGAGCAGAACATCAAGCGACTCAAGGAAGAAGAGCCGCTGATAGCCAGTGAAATCGATCTGCTTGCCGAGCAGATCGCTCAGTCTGTGCAGAAGGAATACGACTCGAAACAGAAACTGCACGAGCTGGAGGTGGTGAACAACCAGCGAACGGCGCACATCGAGCAATTGGAAGCAAGGTATTCCGAGCAGAAACAGCAGCAGGAAGCATCGGCGGCTAAGCTGACCGATCTGAAGATCGCTCTGGGCCAGATTGCCGAACAGAGCAAAGCTCTGAAGCAGGCGATTGCGAGCCTGGAGAGCCAGATGCAGGAGAACCGCACGGCGGCTGCGGCCGCTCGCGAGGAAACGGAGAACTGCGCAGAACAACTGGCTGACGCTCAGAGGGACATTCTCAACTGCGAGGCGGCGGTCTCGGAGCTGTTCGTCGAGAAGGAGAAGAACCAACACGATAGCCGGCTGCTCCAGAAAGAAGTGGAGAGCC
>CAZFMS010000446.1:0-2708 GCA_964520125.1 uncultured Planctomycetaceae bacterium | reverse complement strand
AGTTGGCAATGATCCGCCGATACCTCAAACTACTGTTTTCAGACAGAGCCTAGTGTCATTGGTCTCCTCACTGTAGTTTTGGACAGAAGGGGGCCAGACTATCGTCTGTACACCCACGCGCCTGCCGGGTACCTTTCTCACGCCCGCGTGCGCATTATTGACTGCTGCCCCACGTTCGCTTGGCGCGAGCGTTTGATTCGATGGCGTCGGCGATCGAATCGTCTGATCAAGCGCGAGGCCGGAGGCAATCGCTCCGGCAGATTCAGAGAAGCTGAGCCCGCCGCCGCGCAAAAGGAAATCGTGAAACCGCTAAAGCGCCTATAATGGCCGTCGCAGCAGGATTGTCACGGACAGGGCTCCGCCGATCCTGGTGACGGAGTGAGATACAGCCTCCCAGCCTCCGTCCGGCAGCTTCGGGATTGACTTTCCCATGTTCACGGCCAGTTGACCGAGTATCGTCGTCAGGCTCAGACTGATTTGGTCAGCCTTCATCTCGGTGATCTCGGGTTTGAGATCGACCGATTTCACCATCATGCTATAAGCGTAGTCTGCCATTCGAGTTACTCCTTACTACGTTTCTGCTGCACTCTCGTGCTAGCGATCTGGGCCTTACGGGTTCGATTCTGCCTCGCGCAGGGTGCTTTGCGCACGCCTGCGTGGGCATGATTAACGACTGTCCCGCGTTGGCTTGATTCGATGGCGTCGGGGATCGAATCGTTGGGTCCGCCGCGGGGCGGGCTTTCTTACGGGCGCGCCTGTGTTTGGGCGGTTTTCGGCGCCCTGGTTTCGGGGTCATTCCCCTTGCGCGACGTAGGATACACGGTTACTTGACAATTCGCAATGGAAAAAGTCCCTGGCCAGACGCGAAATATATATTTTTGCGGATTTGTCTGGGATGCGGGATTAGCGGTGATTATCGGGCTTTACTCTGTCTGGCGGGTGGCGGAGGTGATCCGTGAGGGCTCTCGGCAGATGGCGTCCCTACGCGCGTTGGCTTCTGGCAGATTGCGCGGCCAGGCGGATTAGTCTGGTGCTGGGGCGGTGAATAGGGGGCCGGCAGGTTGGTCGGCGGGGTCTAGGACGATGGTGTTCTCGCCGTACTCACCGCTGGCATTCCGCCCGGATGATGACGTGGTCGGCTTCCCGGGCTTCGACTTGGTTCCCTTCTTGCCGGCGCGTTTGGTCCGGCCGTCCAGGTCCAACTCCTCGTCGGCTCGGGCGGTTACCCGTTTGGCGAAGGCCAGGAGATCGGCGGTCAGTTGTTGGCGGTTGATGCGCTTGATGCTGGCGCAGGAGTTGACCAGCTCGCCGATGTAGCGCTCGAAGACCGTGCGGCGATCGGCCTGGTACTTCTGCTTCTTTCGCCGGTTGAGGTAGGCCTGCAGCTTGCGGGCGCAGTCCTGGACGGCCAGCCTGATCTCCTTGCGAATCTCGTCGTAGTCGGCGATGGCCTCCTTGCCTTCGGAGGTAAAGGGCACCCACACGCTGGCCAGGTGTACGAAGATGGCCAAGGGCCCCTGGGGCAGGTTGCCGCCGGGTTGGGGCAGGCCGTAGCGCCGCCAGTCGGTCTCCACCACGCTCTTGTAGATGCAGCAACCGGAAAGCTGATGCAACAGAGGCACGCGGTTGGCGAAACGCATCAGCTTGGCCTGGGTGGGGGCCCGTTTGGTCTTGACCACCTTGCCGCGCCGGACGACGGACTGATTGTTGTCGCCCTCCTCTTCGGCCGCGGCGGGGTCGGGGCCGAGTTGTCCGCCGTAGGCCAGGCCGACCTCGACCTGAAAGGGGTTCCCCCGATATACCGCGGGGGGCCGGGTACCGGCGGTGAAGAACTCGGCCTTCACGCCTTTGAGTAGCCCGGCCAGGATCTGCTCTGGTCCGATGGGGGCCAGGCAGTTGGTCGCCGGGGTCTTGATCCTGGTCTCCTGCATGGCCTTGTACAGCGTCTCGGCCTCGTGGGTGCCGATGCGGGTGGCCCGGGCCCGGGCGGAGATGCCGGCGTGGTGGCAAATCTTCCTGGCCACCGCGGGGCTGACCCTGCTGAACTCGCCGTGGAGGAATTGGGACACGGTCATGGCCCGGCAGTCCTTGAGCATCTTGATCAACACGCCCAACTCGATGCCGTAGGGGTGAGGTTTGATCTCGACGGTCGGCTCGGGGATGGCCTGGGTGCCGCGGGCGTACTCGAACCTCTTGCCGGCGGGATCGATGTACTCGAAGCCGGCATGGGGGTTGGCGATGGCGGTGAGTTCGACGTACTCATCGACCGAGGAACGCCCCTTCTGATAAGACCCGACCAGTTGGATGGAGACCTCGGTGCCGTGGTCCCAGTCCAGCTCGACGGGCTTGTCCTTGACCACCTGGGGGGCGTTGGTCTTGGTGTTGATCTGGACCTCATAGTAATGGGCGGTGGCCCGGCGGCCGGTCCGGGAGGTGACCCGGATGCTCTTGCCAGTGGTCAGCAGGCCGTACATCCCCGCGGCGGAGATGCCGATGCCCTGTTGCCCCCGGCTCATCTTGAGGCGGTGGAACTTGGAGCCGTAGAGCAGCTTGCCGAAGATCAGCGGGATCTGTTTCTTGAGGATGCCGGGCCCGTTGTCCTGCACGCCGACTTTGTAGCGGTCCTTGCCGTTCGAGGTCCTTTGGATGTGAACCCAGATTTCCGGCAGGATGCCGGCCTCTTCGCAGGCGTCCAGGGCGTTGTCGAC
>CAZFMS010000445.1:0-2708 GCA_964520125.1 uncultured Planctomycetaceae bacterium | reverse complement strand
TACCTGGGCATGTCGGCGAGCGGCCGCCGCAGCGGGGTCCACTCCGGCTCGCGGGACGGCATGCAATAGATGCACCGGAAGTTGCAGCGATCAGTGACGCTGATCCGCAGCGTCCGGACCGCGCGGATATCCCGGTGCCCGGGAGCGGGAAGCCCGCCTCTCGGAACGGGGCCCGCCGGTTGGTGGATTGGTAACGCGACCCGCATGACCCCTACATCGTACAAGAAACGGCCGGCCGGGCAAAGGCGGCCATGACTCGAAGTGCATCTTGGAGACTCGGCCAGGCCCGGTGGCGAGGTCCCTTGGCGTACCCCAGTGGCGCACCCCTGTGGCGCCACCCTGTGGCGCAGCCTTGTAGCGACGCCTTGTAGCGCCGCCCTGTGGCACCGCCGTCCCGGCGGTGTGAATTGCAGAAAGATGCCTGTCCCACGAGGGCAACTAGGATCCCCGGGCACCTCGGAGCCGTGCTCATTGACCGGCGGTGTAGCGTTCTCGAGAATAGCCTGATAAGGTGTGCCTCGGCCCCGTGACACCAGCCACGGCCCGGAAACCGCGCTATTGAGCCATGGAACGATGGAACCTCCAGGCAAACCATACGTCCAAATGAATTGAGAGGCCCGTAGGTGAAGGCCGCTAACGTAGCGATCCGGTGCGAAGAGGCGGAGCTGGTGGAGCAATGCCGCCGTGGCGACCGAGAGGCCTTTGGGCGCCTGGTCGCCGAGCACCAAGACCGCGTATTCAACGCCTGCTGGCGGATCTGCGGGAACCGAGCGGACGCCGAGGACCTGACCCAAGAGGCCTTCGTCCGGGCCCTGCAATCGATAGACCGCTTCGGCGGGCGATCGAGGTTCTACACCTGGGTATTTCGTATTGCCATGAATCTGGCCATCAGCGCCCAACGAAAAAGAAAACGGTCCCCCTGCTACTCACTCGACCAGGACCCGAGTGGCGGGCCGCCTGATGGGTCGGGCACTCTGGCCGGTCGCCTGCCCTCAGCCGACGCCCCCCCCGACCGGCAAGCCGGTGACCGAGAGCAGGAGGCCCTGGTCCTGAAGGCCTTGGCCGGCCTGGAAGAAGATCAGCGGGTGGTCGTGATACTGAGGGACTTGGAGTCGTTCGGCTACGAGGAGATCGCCGAGATACTGGATATACCACCAGGCACGGTGAAGTCGCGCTTGCATCGAGGCCGCCTCGCCCTGCGAGAGAAGCTAAGGCCGCTCCGGGAATCGATGTCGCCGCAATGAAGAACAACGAGGGACAATACGAACAGTTGACCGCCTATCTCGACGGCGAGTTGTCGGATGAACAGCGCGCCGAGGTGGAGCGTCTTCTGGCCGACGACGAAAAGGCCCGAACCCTGCTGGATGAACTGAGCCAGACCTCGAAGCTGGTGGCCTCGTTGCCGCGGGGGCGGGCACCGTCGAACCTCGGCGAGGAAGTCACCGCCCGACTGGAAAGGGCGGCCCTGCTCGATGATAACCCCGGGCAGCGCCCGGCCGGTCGGGGTTGGTCACGTCTGTTCCGCGGATTGGCGGTGGCGGCGGCTTTCGCCCTGGTGGTGACCACTGGCTGGCTGATGTTCATCAAGACTGGGGTCGTGGATCGAACGTCGGAACCGATCATGCTGGCCCATCTCGAGTCCGCGGACGCCCCGAAGGACCGGGAACTTGGCGAAGACGGGCTATCCAAACCGGGCCCGATCATGTTGGCCGACGCCGAGGACAAGAAACCAGCAACCACCTCGGAAGATACCCTGACGGAAGCCAGGCTGGCCATGGTCTCACCGAGGGACTCCGCCGCATCACCGGCACCGGCGGCCCGTTCTCCGAAGAGGTCGAGGGCCGTCGCCGCGGAGCAGCCCATAATGGCCGGCACTGGTGGCGCCCGGCAGATCGAGGGCGAGGAGCGTCTGGCGATGAGCAGCGCCGAAGCACCTGTCTCCCGACACACGGAGGACCTCGGATGGCCCAGCGAAACGGATACTCCGACCGGATCGCCCGGAGTCCGGGGGGCGGATGGACCAGGCATCCCCGCAGGCCTCGCAAGCAGCGAGGCGCCTGAGACCCTAGCGGCAGGCGGATTCGAGCGGCGGCTGGCAACCAACCGGCTAACCAACATCGACCTCCAACGGGCCCCGGCGGACGCATTCTCCAATCGCGTCCTGATCGAGACTGAGCCGGAGTATCGCCGCCTGCTCCTGACCCACATCAGCGGGTTCATGAAATCGAATCGCATCCCCGATGCCCAGGCTCAGGACCTGCTCGAGCCGATCCAGGCTCGCCAGCCGTTCTACCTGGTCAAGGATCAGTCCGGGCCCGCCGGACCGCCGATGGAAAAGGAAGATCACCCGGACGAGATACAGGTAGTGATGAATCTCTCGCCGTCGCAGGCCCTCGGGCTGATCACCTCGATGCAGCAGCATGCTCGTGACCACCAGGCAGCCCTCAACTGGACGGCCAACGATGTTCGGCTGGCCGACGAAGCCGCCCCGCAGGTATTCCGGCAGCTGGCAATGGCGGACCGATCCCGGCAACTCGCGATGGGCGATGAAGCTGCCCAGGTTCGTTCCCGGAGAGGAGGCGGCGCGGAGGCCAAGTCCGAAGGGGCATCCCATAAAGAGGTAAACACCCGCTCAGCCAAGCGGAGGGCATCAGCAGCCCGGACGGAGCGCCTCGGTCAGGATCGTCGAGGCGGACGCCCACCGTCTG
>CAZFMS010000444.1:0-2723 GCA_964520125.1 uncultured Planctomycetaceae bacterium | reverse complement strand
GGATGATTCACCGCGGAGCACGCAGAGATCGCGGAGAAAAGACCAAAGAGGGGTAATGGATGTCAGCGTACGGGGCCCGAATACCCATGTTGCAGGACAGAGTCCAATCCGGTCATGACCTCTTACTGAATACTACTCTGCGGTCTCCGCGATCTCTGCGGTGAAAATTCCGCCGACTAAGGGTAGTCCCCGGTGGCAGGAGTTCGGCCTACGGACCCGTTCAACGTGACTTGATCCTGCCGTAGCCCACGCCTCCCAGCTCGTAGATGATGTCTATGTGTTGACTGCGGAATTGATCGAAGTGATAGAGGCTGACCGCGGCCTGGTCGTGGCTCATGTTCTGCCGGGCGAGGCACCAGTTCAGGTACTCGTAGTTCCAGAAGAAGTACTCGATGCCCTGCTGCTCGAGGTTTCGCATTAACCGTTCGGACTCGCCCCCGGCCCGGAGGAACTCGGCCATCCAGCGTTGGGCATAACGGCTGCCGTCCGGAAGGAATCGGCACTTCAGCAGGTTGCCCTTCTCCTCTCCCACCATGAACACCGTCGCGTCCCGAGGGATCTGGCCGGCGTCGATCTTCTCGTTGAACGACCGAATGATCCTGGGGGTGACTCGCTGGTCGTTGTAGCCGGCCTTCGAGAGCCACTGGATGCGGTCTGCCGCCCCGCTCCAGTAGGCCACCGGCTCCTTCGAGGCCACCTTCCGCCACTCCAAGCCGGAGTAGTACAGAGGAAGGGCCACCATCACCACGCCGATGCGCACCACCATGCCCCGCGACCGCGCCCGGGCCAGGCACAAGCCGGCCCCCACCGAGAGCAGCGGAAGGACCGGCAGGGCGTACCTGAGGAGGTAGCTCTGAGACCCGATCAGAATGAGGGTGGCCCAGCCCAAGACATAGAGCCAGATAGAGAGCCGGTCTCGCTGAGCCAAGGGAAGGATGAAGAACAGCATGATGAACGGCGTGACCGTATGGAGCGGCCGTCGGGCGTGGCGCTCGGGGTGGGCCAGGACGCTGTACGGGTTCAACATGGTCGTAGGGAACTCGGCCCCAGGTCCCTCGGAGGGCAAGGTCTCCATGAACTCCCGCATCTCGGGCAACGCCAGGGCTTCTTGCGTAGCCCGATTCAACGGCTGGGCCATGCTCAGCAGCTCCCCCGAGACATCGCGATAGACCGGTCCCTGGACATAGTCGTAGAGGGGATCACCCAGTTGGGCCGCGTTCCTCACGTACCAAGCGGCCGACGGAAAGACCACCAAGCAGAGGCCCAGGGCCGCCGGTGCGGCGCGGGCCGCTATTTCCCTCCGCGTGCCCCGCAGCAATGCCAGGAGCCCCCCCACCCCCAGGACGGCCACAAAGAAGATGGCCGTGTACTTGGTCCCGGTCGCCAGTCCCAGCATCATCCCGCAGACCATCAACCAGCCGGTCTGCTCCCGATTGCTGAGCCAGAGCAACAGGGCTCCACACGCCAGAAAGCAGAACAGCGCCAGAAACGCGTCGATGCGGGCCGTGATCCCCACTTCCCAGAGGAGATTGTTCCCCAGGCAGACCGCCGCCGCCCAGAAGCCGGCCCGGCCTCCCCAGAAGTGGGCCGTCAGGGCGTAGACCGCCATGATGAGGCCCACACTGACCACGAAGCTAAGCGGGATAATGCCCGATTCCGCGCCGAGGAAGAGAAACAGGGCGTAGAACAGATGCACCGCCCCGGGGAAATTGTAAGGCGCGTAGGCCTCGTCCACCTGCCAGATGCCGTGCTGCAGAAAGGTCTTGGCGATCGGCAGGTGATGGGCCGCGGAGTCCCACTCCGTGTTCGGCAAGAGCGTTTGCCCCAGGTACGGCAGGGCCCAGATGACAACCCCCACCAGGATCAGGTAGGCCCACTTATTCCCGACGTCGCTCGCCGTCAGGACCGGGTCGCCGGAGACCCTCCCGTCGCGGGTCCGGCGTCGCCACCGGTGCAACTCGATTATCCCGATGCCCAGGACGGTGAGCAGGTACAGCGCGAAACCGGGCGCGTTGAGTCGGTTGAAGGCGCCCAGGAGCATCAGCAGGCAATAGGAGACATAGGCGCCGGCGACGATCTGGAAGATGGCCCGCAGCAGGGGCGGCCCCTGGCACCGGCGAAGATAGGGAAGGCGAAACACCGCCCGGCCCACCCCACCGCAGGCCAGGACCATCGAGAGCACCAGCCAGTAACCAACGGCCAGGTTCAACCACAGCGCCGCCGGCGCGGACAAGTCGAGGATCCCCCGCCGCACCAGCACATCACCCAGGGCCCCGGCGGCCAAGAACAAGTATATGGCCACTGACCCCGCCACCAGTCGCCGATAGTACCCCTCCCCGGCATAGATCATTATCCGCCCGAGCCCACGGTGTTCCTGCCCGGCGATGGACGGCGTCGCTCGCATGCTTGACCTCGTTGCCGACCGCCCCGACCACCGGCCGGCGATCGGCCACCCGGGACGTCCCGGGCAGTTATAGCCTCGCTCTGGGAGCTTGATCGGCTCCTGATGATCTGAGTTGACCGCCAATGAGTCCCTGCAGGCCTGGCCCCTGGTTTCGCCGCTCCGCGTCCGAAAAACCCGGCCCCAGCCGCCTGATCGCCTGGTCCGATGTCCTTCCCCGCACTGCCGCCTCACGCTACGGTATCGTCCGGTGCGAGTGTCCCTTAGAATGCCGCCCGATCGGCGGGCGGCCCGCAGATAAGACTGACCTTCGAGACCCACT
>CAZFMS010000443.1:0-2741 GCA_964520125.1 uncultured Planctomycetaceae bacterium | reverse complement strand
GTGTCACCGTCTGCCCGACCGACGCCCTGACCATGATCGAAGCCTAGCCCGCCGATGATCCAGGCTGAAACCCAACTACTGCCCGCACGGTCTGTGAGACGAGCCCGAGTCGCCGTCCGGGCTGGGTCGGGGGCAGGATCGCCATGTTGGACCGGCCGGACGGGCCGGAACCACAGCGGGGACGCGATCCCAATGGAATCGAGAGGCTTCCTGCGGTACTGTGATGATCTAAAGCTCGATTAGCGCAGAATCCCGGCCGGCGATTCCGTAAGGAAAACTGGCGGGCCAGACGCCAGTGACGGCCGGCGCCGTTCGTTACGTAAGACATCACCTGAATTCGCAGAGGGTTCGTGCATGAACGTCCAGATATTGATGATCGTTGTCGCCAGCGCCATTGTGCCCGGCTGTGACGACCCTACCGATGTCCCCCGCAAGGAGATCTTCAACACCGTCTGGCAAACGGTTAACGAGGGTTTCTTCGATCCGAAATTCGGGGGCGTGGATTGGAAGGCGATGGGCGATCGATATCGCCCCAAGGCCGTGGATGCCGAATCCGACGAGCAGTTCTATCGGCAACTCAATGCCATGCTCTACGAACTGAAAGTCTCGCATCTGTGTGTCATTCCCAAGGACCATCCCGAGTGGATCGGGGCACCGTCCGCCTTCTCCGATGGCGGCCTCGGCATGGAAGCCCGTATCATCGACGGCCAGGCCATCGTTACTTCCGTCAAACCCGGCTCGGTGGCGGAGGTCGCGGGATTGCGCCCTGGTCTTGCGCTCGAGACCATCAACGGAAAGTCCCTCGCCGACCTGAAGCGTGAAGTGCTGGACAGCAAACCCATCGCCCCACTGGATCGCCGGGTGCTCTTCACCCAGAAACTTCTCGAACAGTTCTACGGAGAACCCGGCACCGAAGTCACCGTGGTCTGCCTCGATGCCGGGAAGAAGCGTATCAAACGAACTTTGAAACGCGAGGAGCGTCCCGGCCGAGCCCTCTTCATGGAGGGCGTGCCACCGGTCTTCATCGAGTTCGAGGAGAAGCGGCTGGAGGGCAACATCGGGTACATTCGTTTCAACATGTTCCATCCCGCGGTGGTTGATCGCCTGCTGGCCGCGGTGGACAAGATGCGGGGAGCCGCCGGACTGGTCATCGATATTCGCGGAAACACAGGCGGCGCTTTTGGCGTCCGCAAGGCGCTGGCCGATCGGATGGTGCGAAAGCGGCGGCATTGTTGGACCTATCGCGGGCGCCGGGGGGACGAGAAAGTCTACCTCGACCCGCCGGCTAGGCCGTATACGGGTCCCCTCGCCATCCTCATCGACGTGATGAGCAGTTCGGCCGCCGAAGAATTCCCCGGAGCCATGCAGGCCTTGGGTCGGGCCGTCGTCATCGGGGAGCGGACGCCCGGAATCGTCCTGGTGGCTGAAGTCCTCCCGCTCCCAAACGGCGACACCCTTATCTACCCGGTCGCTAAGACGATAACGTCCGACGGCACCGTGCTCGAAGGTCGTGGCGTGATTCCCGACATTGGCGTGCAACACACGGCGAAGGCCCTACTAGAAGGACGTGACCTGCAACTCGAGGCCGCGATTCGACACCTGCTAAAACAGGCTGGGAATACACCCTAGACTCATGAGTGGACTCCGACGTATCGCCAACCCGGAAACGCAGTTGGGGTTCGCGTCACCTGCGTCATCCTCCAGCGGGGCTCCCGCGATTGCACCCCGGCGAACCGCTCGGTTCAAGCGAAGACGACCTTTGCGCCGTGTTCCGTGCCCTTCGTGGCCGCTCCAACGTGCCGGTCTTGCTCCAGCCGCCTAGTAATGCCCTGAACCAACCCGACGTGAAAGCCGGTGATACGGATGGTGTCGAGCACCGCCTGAGTGATGTAGGGTATACCCCTGACTGGGATTTTGCCGCCGCCGGCAGTGGCGGATTCACGAATGGGCGCAGTAGCCTTACCGCCGCCCGGGGACCCGCCTGCGCCGCATCCAGCCCATTGCGGTCAGCATCAGCGGCCCCCACAGGACGCCGCCCGCCCCGCACCCGCAAGAACCGGCGGGCTGCCCGGCGAAGCCAGACTCGCAGGCGTCACCGATGCCGTTGCCATCCGCGTCGGCCTGATCGGCATTCGCCGTCATCGGGCAGTTGTCCAGGCAGTCGATGACCCCGTCGCCGTCACCGTCATCCAGGCTGTCCGGCACGCCGCACCCGCAGATCCCAGCGTCAATCTTGGACGGATCGGCCGGACAGTTGTCCAGGCAATCATCGACCGCGTCGCCGTCACTGTCCGGATCGTTCGGGCATTGATCGAAGCAATCAGGCGTGCCGTCGCCGTCGCTGTCCGTATCAGCCGTGCCGCAGCCGCAGGCCCCCGGATCGGTCTTGTCGGGATCGTCGGGGCAGTCGTCGCAGATATCGCCCACCTGGTCGTCATCGGTGTCGGCCTGATCGACATTGGAGACCAACGGGCAGTTATCGTCAGCATCGGCCACTCCGTCGAAGTCACCGTCGTTGTCAAAGATCAAGAACGTAGGCCCGCTCAGCCCCCCGCTGTTGGCCGGAACGAAGGCGCCGAGGAAGGCCCCGCTCGCCCCGTCGTAACGCAGGATACTGTTCTGACGCGAACTGCTGACGTAGAGGTTTCCGTCCGGGCCGAAGACCCGGCCCATGCGCCCTTCCAGGCCGCCGCTGTCGGCAGGAACGAATTCTGCGGTGCCGGCGCCGCCGGCCGGACCGT
>CAZFMS010000442.1:0-2771 GCA_964520125.1 uncultured Planctomycetaceae bacterium | reverse complement strand
GTGGTCTACTGCGTAGGCGTCCTGCACCACACCGACGACCCTGATCGGGCCTTCGCCAACCTGTCCCGTCTGCTGAAGCCCGGCGGTCGGATGATCGTGTGGGTCTATTCGCGGGAGGGCAACGCCGTGCTCCGCTACCTGATCGAGCCCTTTCGCAAGCTGGTCTGCCGGCCCTTGCCGCGGCGGGTCCTGCAGATCTTGAGCAGCGCCATCATGGCAGCCTGCTACCCGCTGATCCACACCCTATATCGCCTGCCGCTCCGCTTCCTGCCTTACCACGATTACTTCAAGAACGCCCGCCGGCTCAGCTTCGCCCGCAACACCTCGAACGTCTTCGACAAGCTGAACGCCCCCCAAACCACCCCCATCTCCCAGGACCGCATCCGATCCTGGTTCGCCGCCGACGTCTTCGAAGACATCCACATCAGCTCATATCTAGGCGTAAGCTGGCGAGGCAGCGGAACTCTGCGAGCACCACAGCCAACCACCGTGGCCCAGCCCCGCCAAGCGGGAAGAACAAATGTCTGAACAAGTTGGGTGCCACTGGCGGCTTGTCCGCCAGTGTCGTTACACCGTCGCCTTCATCTGCCGCATCCACTCCATCAGCCAGACCAGCGACCAGAGCTTGAATCCGTGATCCGCCGCCCCCCGACGGTGTTCCTGCCAATAATCACGATGGACCCCGTCGGGCCGCAGCCAGCCGGCCGACGCGGCCTGCCCATCCTCCAGGTGCTCGCGGGCCCACGGCCGGACGGCCCCGTTGAGCCAATGACCTACCGGAGAATTGAAACCCTGCTTGCGGCGCTGGAAGCGTATGCCCGGAACATGCCGCCGGGCCGCCCGGCGCAGAATCCACTTTCCCGTCCGCCCCCGCAGCTTCAGCTCCGGCGGCAGCCCCGCACACCATTCAACGAAGCGATGATCGAGAAACGGCACCCGAACCTCCAGGGCGTGGGCCATGCTGGCCCGGTCCACCTTGGGCAGGATGTCATCCAAGAGCCAGGTGGACAGGTCCACATACAGGGCCTGTTGCAAAAAGGGCAAATCCCCCACCCTCCGGAAGTTCGCGGCCACGTCATCCAGCGGATCAGACTCCTCGCGCCGCAGCTCCTCCAGGACCTCCGGCGGCAACATCCCCGCCACGTCCTCCGGCAACCACAGACAACGCCACAGGGCATGGGCCCGGCCACCATCCGTATCCGCCGCCGCCAGAAACTGCCGGGCCCGAAACGCCGCCCCTACCTTGGTCATCCCCGGCCGGATCGCCGGGGCCAGGCTCCGGGCCATCCATCCGCGAAGGGCCCCCGGCAGCCGACGCACCAACCGGTGATACCCGTTCGCCCGATAGGTAAGGTAGCCGGCCATCAGCTCGTCGGCCCCGTCGCCGGAAAGGGCTACCGTCACCCGCTGTCGGGCAAACTGCGACAAGCGGTAATAGGGCAGGAATGAGCTGTCGCCCAAGGGTTCGTCGGCCGCCCGGACCAGCGCCGGCATCTCCTCCGGCGTCGGCAGGGCCATGGTGAGCGAAGCATGCTCCAGACCCAGCGATCGGGCCGCGGCCTGGGCCTCCCGGGCCTCGGAGAACGTGTCCTCGGGAAAGTCGCAGCAGAAAGTCTGGGACCCCGGCGCCGCCCGCCCCAACACCGCCGATATCGCCGTCGAATCCACCCCACCGCTCAAGAACGATCCCAGCGGCACGTCGGCCACTTGCCGGCGGTGAACCGAGTCCGACAGCAGCGACCAGAGTTCTCCCTCCGGCGCGGTGCCGTTTTGCCCAATGCTCGACCCCGCCCGGAACGCGTCCTCCAGGCTCCAGTAGCAAGATTCGTTGAGCGTGCCGCGCCCCGGGTCGTAGCAGAGCAGGTGCCCCGGCCTGACCTTCTGCACGTCGGCCAGCAGCGTCAGCGGCGTAAGGGCGTAGCCGAACGTCAGGTACTGGTGCAAGGCCCGCAGGCTGACCCGTCGTGATACCCCCGGCCAGTCGGCCAGCCCATGTATCTCCGACCCCAGCACCAGGCCGGTCGCCGTGCGGGCATACAGCAACGGCTTAATCCCCAACCGATCACGCCCCAACCAGAGCCGGCCGCTGCGTCCGTCCCACAGGGCGAACGCAAACATGCCATCCAGCCGCGGCAGCAGCTCCGGCCCGTATTCCTCGAAGCCGTGGATCAGCACTTCGTTATCGCTCTGCGAACTGAAGCGGTGGCCTCGACCCTCCAGCTCGGCCCGCAGTTCGGCGTCGTTGTAGATCTCCCCGTTGCAGACCACGGCCACCTGTCCATCTTCACTGAACAGCGGCTGACGACCCGCCGGGGATAAATCGCGAATGCTCAGCCGCCGATGACCCAGGCCGATCGTGCCCCGCGGAGTCTGGGCCAGGTGACTGCCGCAGTCGTCGGGTCCCCGGTGAGTCAGAGAGGCCACCGCCGTAGCGAGCGCCGCCTCCCACCGGGAGACCGGCCCAACGTCGAAGAATCCCACGATTCCACACATGCCAGATTCTCTAGGTTCAACGAGATGCCCGGCGGTTCTCCTGCCCGCTCACCACGTCCCGCCACCGCTGCCGTGAGACGCCGAAGGTGACAAAGCCCGTGCCGAACAGAAACGCCGAAAGGTTCAACGCCAGGCCGGCCAACAACCCCAGCGGCCACCAACTGCCCCCCGCCCCCGCCAGCCAACCGATGCCCCAGCAGCCCAGCAGGCCCACGCCGAGCATGAAAGGCACCATCGCCAGAAGCGTAAAGAGCTTGACCGGGTTGAATATCGCGAAC
>CAZFMS010000441.1:0-2772 GCA_964520125.1 uncultured Planctomycetaceae bacterium | reverse complement strand
GCTCCCGGCCGCAGGTCCCCACCGTGTTCAACTCGACGGCCAGCAAGGCCTGGTCAACCTCCCCCGCATCCGCCGAGGTGAACATGCTGGTCGAGGGGCTGCCGGTGCGGGGATCGTTCGGAAAGGTCCCCACCAAGTCGGCGGCCGCCTGGGTGAAGGCCCAGTAGGCGTCCTCGAAGTCCGAACCCATGGTCAGATAGGTGGTCAGGGCCCGGTACCAGACGGCCCCGGACTTGATCGGCCCGATGCCAACCACGTCGTATCCGCGGAAGCTCTTGCCGTCGGTGAGCATGGCGAAGGCGTGATTCGGGATTCCGCTGCCGCTGTGGACGCCGCCGCTGTCCCAGGTATAGCAGGTCTGCATGCTGCTGTTGGCAAAGTCGGGGTCGCCCATGCAGGCCGGGTTCCACATGTCACGCAGGGCCCCGCCGACCGCAGTGGCGTCCTCACCCATGAGCCAGCGTACGCCATCCGAATAACCCAACCCGAAGCTACACCCGCTACGGGCGTTGTTCGGCGAGTCCATGCCGGAACCGGTCACCCGATCCGTGGCCATCGGCCAGCTCGTACCCCCCGGAACGCCGACGAAGGCCGCGTCGCCGTTGAACAGGTCGATCAGCTCGCCGAAGACGTCGGAGAAGGACTCGTTGAGCTGCCCGGGTTGGTTCTGGTAGATCAGGTCGGCGCTGAACTGGGTCACCCCGTGGGTCAACTCGTGGCCCACTATGTCGTCGGTGACCAAATCGGAACAGAAGACCATCTGCAGCAGGCTTCCACTCCAGGCGGCGTTGGGACACCACAGGACGGTGGAATTAACGGTGGCGACCATGGTCAGGCCGGCGTCGTCCAGGCTGTCTCGACCGAAAGCCCGGTCGAAGTAGTCGTAGGCGTCACCGTAATAGTCATACGCCGCGTCCACATCGGAGTTGCCGGCCGGAGGGTCGCCCTCGCTACGGGACAGCGTGCCGGGGATGTTGCTGGTGCCTCCGCCATCGTAGATTTGGCGATCTCGGGCGGTGTGTACCATGCTCCATTGATCCATCACCCGACCGGTGTGGGCATCCACCAAAAAAGCAACGGCCACGCCGGCGGGGGCGTCCGCCAGGATGAGGTAGTAGGCCAGATGCGGCCCCTGGGGCCGATCTCCGTACCAGCCCGGATCGACGATGACCAGCTCGTTGTGCCTGACCGTCGCATCTCCCCCCCGGAGGCGACGCCGGGCAATCCGCTCCGCCAGAGGTCCGTCAATCGTCGGATGGACCTCCAGCTTCGCGGATATCGGGTAAAAGTCGCCATTCACGGCAGTCACCGCGCCGGCGGAGTCCTGGTGAACCTTCAAGACGCCGGAGAATACTCGAATCCCGCGGTGGATCTGCTCAAAGGTCGTATGGGTGTGGTCGAGCAGGCCCACTTCCACCTTGGAGATCGAGAGTTGGCTCGCTGGATCGGTCACCCCGAACAAGTGGCCATGCTCGGCCATGACGTCCCGCGGCTCGACGCGCGTCCGGCCCGCCGGGCGATTGACCGGGATCGCCTTTCCGTCGGCGGCGGTCACGAAGGTGGCCAGGCCGGTGGTCCGTGACCTCCGGACGGTCAGGGAATCGTCCGGATCATCGGCCCGGGCACTCGGCGGGGCAGTGGCCAGGCCGCCGGCAAAGACAATCACGCCGATGAGTGATCCCAACCTACCCTTCGTGAATCTTGCGTTACTTGGCATGGGCCTCTCCTCCAAGTCAGACGATTTGGTGATCCCGAGGCGTCAAGCCGCCACTGGATCGTCACCAGTTGCCCAGCCCAGGCCGGGTGTGGCCCAGGCTCCTCGACGTACGTCGGGCCGGGTCGCGACCTGCGAACGCCGGCACCGGATTGATCTGTTGCTGATGCAAGACCGGCGCGCCCGAACCGCCAAGCCGTTTCGCGTCTGCACCTGCGATCGCCGAAGTCAAATCAAGTGTTTGGAACAACGCTCCGAGCGCCGTGGGAAGCCAGACGCTGGCCGAACAGCGGACCGCCCGGGTCGCGGGTCACTCCATAAGATATATGATTGCGTGATCTCACCAAGAATGCAAGCCATTGGCCGATTTGGCCTGCCCCGGCCGTGGGTACCCCAGGCACCACCCTCAGCCCTCCGCGCCGTCAAGAGGAGGGGCCTGGTGGCCCCCAAACGGCCTTCAGCCGGGTTCCGCCCGGGTGATCCGCGGCGATTTGGGCACTGCTCGAAAAGGTGAACCTGCTTAACGGACGGACCTGAGCCGTTGTTCCGCGGTGGGGGGGCTGGGTTTGGCCTAGGGAGAGAGGCAGGGGGGCAAGAGAGAGGCCCGGTCGGATGATCCGTGGGATGATGAGCTGGGCCCAGGCGGTCAGCTACTCGATGTGGCACCCGATCATTACCAGCCCGTCGCCCGGGGTCGGTGTGGCCCGCGCTACCCTGACGGTCCGGTCCAGGGTCGCCCAGCAGTCGCCTTCCAACCGGCGGACGTGGACGATCTCGCCGACCCGCGGAGCACTCTCGGCCCGGCTCAGGAAGCCGAGGCCCGATGGTGACCGGTCGATCATCCAGGCCTGGTGGTCTTCGACCCGGCCGGGGCGCTTCCAACGGATAACGTCATCCGCCTCGGCCCGCGACTCTCGGCGTCGATCCGACCTGATTATGCAGCGTGGCACTTTGGATTCCTCCGTGCACGATGATCCCCGTGTCACTTCGGGTTGCCAGGGTCCGGAGTTTAGCCGGCGCCGGAATACTCGGGCACCAGGGAGGACCTCGGCCGGCAC
>CAZFMS010000440.1:0-2790 GCA_964520125.1 uncultured Planctomycetaceae bacterium | reverse complement strand
AGATCACCGTCACCGACGTCACGGACACCTTGATCGTCGACAGCTACGTCTCGGAGACCGTCATCGTCTGCACGGGCAGTTCGGCCAACTTCGCGGGCAAGACCTTCAGCATCCCTCACCCCGGCATGTACGACCTGCCGAGTGATTTCGGGGGGCTGCTCGATGGGCCGGTCTACCCCTGGCAGGACGGCGAGCACCAGGGACGCCTCGAGGAGTGTTCGGCCAGCCAGCTCTTCCAGTACTGGCGCTCCTACACGACGGCGGCCGGGGTGATCTATTTCGCCATCGTCGCCGGGCCAATCCCCACCGACGGGACGCAGCAGGTCTACCGGATCTTCACCGCCCCGCGGGTCGACGTGTCGCGGGTGCTCCTGTATCGCTACCAGGCGGACCTGGGCGGGGTGACGCTGCCCACCGACGCCGCCTTGCTGCCCATCGGGCCGGCCCGCATGGGGCCGCTGCTGAGGGCCGCCGCCCTGGCCGACGCCGAAGTGATGAAGGGCCAGGTCAGCGGGCCTTTCGCGCAGCGGTTCGCCGAGGCCATGGTCGGAGCGATCATAGCCGACAAGAAGCTCACCGAGGACCAGGAACGACTGCCGAGCCTGGCCTGAGTGGGCCACGCCGCCAGGGGGCGACATGGGACTGATCGCCAGAGACGACACGCGCACCCGGATCCTCAGACGCCCGGGGGCCGTCATCACGGAAGAATGGTGGACCGTGACGTCGGAGGCCACCGAAGACGACCTGCCCGGGCGGGGCACGGCCCACCCCGATAACGCGGCGGCCGTGGTGGAGTCGGCCCGCATCGTCGGCAAGGTCGGCGTCTCGGCCCGCTGGGCCGTGATCGTCTACATCGACCGCACAGCCTGGAGCGAATAATGGCACTGGTGGAACAATACCGCAGGCGCTGGCGACGGGGGCCGCGGAACTACTCCGGGATCCGCGAGTTCGAGGCCCCGGCGGCAAGCGCCATCGCCGACGCCGAGAGCGAACTGCCCAGGGGCGACCCCTGGCCAGACGCGGGGGCGATCGCCAGCGGAGCGGCCACGGTCACCGGGGCCGCTTACGCCGACCCGATAACGACACTCACGGCCAGCGCCGCGGTCTTCACCGCGGGCATGGTCGGCAACTACATGGTCATCGAGGGAGTGGGCAGCTTCGTCATCGCCACTTTCACCGACACCACCCACGTCGACGTGACAGGTGACGCCTCGGCGGCCAGCGGAAGCACGATGTACGTCACCGGCCTGTGGGGCTGCGTGGTCCAGGACGTCGACGTCGACATAGACAGCGAGAGCGGCCTGGCCCAAGTAGTCGCCCGTTACTGGACGCCCAGGAACGGGGCCATCCGCAGGGGGCGGGGTTTCCTGTTGCCGCACTACGGCGGCGACGTTGAGGAAGTGATCGAGGACCATGACAACAAGCTGGTCAGCCAGGCCTTCTGGGATACCGATACCTGGTACCGCTGGCGGGTCAAAGAGGGCACTAATTGGGTCGAGCGGCCGCGGAAGGTCTACTGGCTGACCGTGGAGGGGAGCGACATATCCGACTTTGAGACGTTGATCGACGCCCTGCTAGGTACCTGCAACGCCACGGCCTGGGAAGGACACGCCCCGTACACGATGCTCTTTCTAACGCCCAGGATCCGCCAGCTCGGGCAGGGCGAGGAGCGATTCGAGTGCCGCTTTCGCCTGGAGAAGGCCGCCCCGGGCTACACCTGGGTCGCCAGTTGCGTCGCCGAGAAACAGAAGCGGCTTACCAACAAGGTCACGGACGCCACCACGGGCCGGATCATTCAGACGACGGCCTGGGTCGACGCCGGCGTGGCGACGGAAACCAGGAAGTTCTACAACAGCGCGTCCTGGACGAGCCTGAGCGCGTACGTTCTCTAGGATAGGAGCGCATCCGTGGCCGAGACGATAGAGGACCTGGCTATCGAACTGCGGGCCTACCTGGATGAGGTCCGCCAGAGGGGCCATGTGCCCAATCAACTCCGGGAGGTTATGAATCCCGAGGACCACCGGCGGCGGATCGAGCTGCTGGAGGAGACCGTGCGGGAGCTGGTCACCCTGCTGCGTCGGCGGGAGGACGTGGTGATCCCCGAGGAGCCGCTGGACGTTTGGCCCGACCCGCCGGTGCGGAACGTCACCGGCGGACCCGGGATCGTCGCCAAGCGAATCGGGGACTCCGTGAAGCTCCTGGTCCCGTCCAGCGAAGAGCCGGTAGAGGAGGCCGGCGGCATCATGGTCGGCGTGCCGGCCGAAACGGCGAAAGGTTTCGCGGTCGACACGGAGATCGACGTCACCTATGGCGGCAACGTGGTCAAGGTGATGGTTCAGGCCGGGGCGACGACGGTCAGGCCCTTCATCGAGAACGGATCGGGCAAGATCGAGTTTCTGCCTGACGAGGGCGGAGTCTACCGGGCCACCCGGGTGCCGCTGTCGGCCTACTGGGCGGATTAGACCCTAGGGGTCAAAGGGTGAAAGATGGCTGAATGGACTTCGGATCCTCTTGTCGACGCGGCGGCATCGCCACCGGAGATTCCCTCGGCCGCCAAGCACGGGCAGCTCTACGCGGCCCTGCAGGCCCGCAAGACGATCTCCAACTATGACGGGATCAACCACGGTAACCTGGTGACCCGGGCCATTGCCGACGCCAAGGGGCCCAGCGACCCTGGAGGACCTATCGTCATCGGCGGCCTGGGGGCCATGAGGTTGCTGGCCGACCACTTGGCGGACTGGCAAGGTGCCCACTTTCTGGCCCCCGAGGCCGACCAGTTCAAGCGCTACA
>CAZFMS010000439.1:0-2823 GCA_964520125.1 uncultured Planctomycetaceae bacterium | reverse complement strand
CGGGCCGGACCAACAGACTGACGACGAGTCGCTTTTTCGGATTTTCCACCAGTTCAGTCACCTCTCCGATGACCAAAGGCACGGACAGGCCAAGCTGTCCCGAGGAGGTGAAGACCAGGTCACCGATTCGGATGCGTCGTTGGTCAGGACCCGGTTCGCGGATCGCGGTCCCCTCGACGTATTGGTAGGGCACGTCCTTGATGATCATGCGGCCGCGTCCGTGGCCGCGGAGGCTGCACGGGTAGTCCACGAACTCGAAGGACTGACCCCGCCTGGCGCCGACCCGGACTTCGGTCGGGGGGCCGTCGATGTCGCTGAGCAACTGCACGCGGGACATGTACGGGCTGACCTGCTCGACGCGGCCCAGGAGGCACTCGCCGGCCAGGACGACTTGGTTCTCCTCGACTCCGGCCAGGCGGCCCTGGTCGACAAAGAAGCGTGAGGCCACCCAATCCCGACGACCCACGCCGCGCGTCGAGCCGCGCTCGATCAGGACCGAATCGCGCCAGGCGACCACGTCACGGGCGACGACCTTGGCGGGCAGCAGCGGGAGGCTCGCGGACAGGCCGCCGTCGCGAAGGGCCCGCAGTCGGGTGTTCTCCCGGCGAAGCTGCTCGGTGATGTCGATTTGGGAGGCGAGCTGGTGGAGCAGGACTTGCTGGTTCCGGTGGTCCGGGTCGAGGGCGGGATCGAGCTTGGAGACCGAGGAGGCGGCCCCATGAGAGAGGCGGTAGAGCCAGTCCATCGGGGCGACCATCAGTTGCCCGGCGTTCTTCAGGGCGTCGCTCCAGTCTTTAGGCAGAGCGAGGGCCAAGGCGGAGAGGACCATCAGGCCGGCGAACACGGCCCTCTTGCTCGGTTTGTAGTCGTACCAGGGCATGGCGGTATCTTAGCGGAGAACCGAAGCTGCCGGGATGGCCGGCCGGCGTGGAAACGACGGACCTGGGGGGGCGTTGCCGCGGCCCTTGCCTTACTCGGCGTGCCTTGGTGTCCTGACGGGTCAAGCGGATTCCCGGGGGGGCCGCAGAACGGCGGGCTGTCGATCGCGGAGGCGATGGGTAGAATCGCACTCCATGAAGCAGCGAAAGGCATGGCTGGACTACCTGGCATACCTGGCCGTCCGTCTGGTCGCCGCGGGCCTGGCGATGTTCCCGATCGACACGGTCCTGCGGGCCATGCGGGGGCTCGGCTGGGTCTGGTACTACCTGCCGCACGCCTTGCCGGAGACGCGCGTCCCCGGGTGGATGGGACGACTGGGCTTCATGCGTTGGAGCGTCAAGCTGACGGCAGGCTCGAACAAGCTACTCGGCAGATTCCGAGAGCATCGCCTGCGGGCGGAGGGGCACATCCGTCAGGCCCTGCCAGAACTCGATGAGGAGCGGGTTTCGGCTACCGCGCTGGCCTCGATGCAGCAACTGGCCATGCTGGCGGTGGAGCTGCTGCTGTCTCCGAGGCTGGTGACCCGTTGGACCTGGGCTCGATACGTGAAGCTCCGCCAGCTCGACGAGGCCATCCGGGTGCTGTTGCAGGGCCGGGGCTGCATCATGCTGACCGGCCATTACGGCAACTGGGAACTGCTGGGCTTCGCCCTGGCCACCCTGGGCTTCGACATCGTGGCGGTGATGCGTCCGCTGGATAACGAGTATTTGAATCGCCACCTGCTGGACAGCCGGGAGCGCAGCGGGCTGAGATTGCTGTACAAGCGCGGGGTGGCCCGGTCGGCCGGCGAGGTTTTGTCCTCGGGCGGGGTGCTCTGCTTCATTGCCGATCAAAACGCGGGGCGCAAGGGGCTGTTCGTGGATTTCTTCGGCCGCCCGGCATCGACGTATAAGTCCATCGGGCTGCTGGCGATGGAGTACGACGTGCCCATCGTGGTGGGCTGTGCCCGACGCATCGGTGAGCGGTTTGAGTATGAGATCTGCGTAAACCGGGTCATTCACCCGCAGGAATGGAAGGACCAGGCGGACGAGCTGAAGTGGATCACCCAGGAGTACTCGGCGGCGATAGAAGAATTCGTACGGGTGGCCCCGGAACAATACTTGTGGATTCACCGGCGTTGGAAATCGCGGCCCAAGTCGGAGCGAGCCAAGCAGAAGTCGGAAGACCGGCCTCCCGAGGCCGGGCCAGGCGGCCCTGATAGAATTGAGTAAATGCGAAAATCCGAGGACAACCTGATTGCCTGGATCGCTTCCCGTTATCCGGCGGACCGGCCCACGGTGGCGTTCGGGATAGGCGACGACCTGGCCGGCGTGCGGGCGCCATCTACGGAACTGCTGGTGGGCACGGACATGCTGATGGACGGCGTACACTTCGACGCGGCGGCCCATTCGCCGGAGCAGATCGGTCGCAAGGCCCTGGCGGTGAATCTGTCGGACTGCGCGGCGATGGCCGTGCGGCCGCTTTGGGCCGTGGTGAGCGTAGAACTGCGCACTACGGTTCCCCATGGGGACTTGGATCAGACCATCCCCATGAAGAGTCCCTGCCAAGAACTCTGCCTGCCATGTCGTCAAAGCATCCGGATAGCCCTTCCACTCATTCCACATGGGCAGGTTAATGCCCCACTTCCAAGCACAGTTTTCTACCGTGGTCGGACACACACCAAAATGTTTCGCGATCTCCCTACGACTCCTGCGTTGAACCTCCGCCATCTCTCGAAGGGCAGCCCTTTCAACCCGGTTGTGGCGGTACGTAGCTTTTCTAAGCTCGTACTTCTTCAACCAGTAATTGGCTGTCCCATGGGATACAGACATCTCGGCAGCGATTTCCGAGATCGTTTTCCCAGCCTCCCCGAGGCTCTTGAGACGGGTTTTGTTCATACTCAAT
>CAZFMS010000438.1:0-2832 GCA_964520125.1 uncultured Planctomycetaceae bacterium | reverse complement strand
ATCTGCTCCGCTCATGACGTCGGCCGGGTGATCAACCGCCTGGGCATCGAAGGTCAGGTCGAAGGAGGCGTCCTCCAGGGCATGGGGTATTGCCTGACCGAGGAACTCAAGCTCCGCGACGGGCACATCCTCAATCCCTCCTTCACCGACTACAAGCTGATGACCACCACCGATCTTCCCGAGATGGACATCTCCTTCGTCGAGATCCCCGACCCCGCCGGTCCCCACGGAGCCAAGGGCATCGGCGAATCCCCCATGATCCCGGTGGCCGCTGCCATCGCCAACGCGGTCTACAACGCCACCGGCGTGCGAATCAACGAACTACCCATGACCCCCGAGCGGGTGCTCACGAAGATCAAGGAAGCTCGCGGAGCAGTGACGATTGACGGTTGACGGTTGACGATTGATGATTGACGATTGCGGATCGGCGGTCGTCGGAGCGTGTCCCCTCAGAGCCGGGGCGTGTCCCCTCAGAGCCGGAACGTGTCCCCTCAGAGCCGGGGCGTGTCGCCCCGGACCGGCTCGGCACGAGCCGGCTCTGACGCTCTGACGCTCAGCACAAGCCAGCTCTGACGCTCGGGCGCTCAGCACGAGCCGTCTCTGACCCTCGGCCCCAGCCGGCCTGATGTCACGCCTGCGGCCGTGTCACAGCACCTGCGCATCCTCCGAGATATCCAGCTCGTGAAGGCCGAGAAGCGAGGGTATTTCGTCCACTATGGCCTGAACGAAACCACCCTGGCGAGTTGGCATGATTCGGCCGATGCGTTCTTGACCCCCAGGCGACGGTAAGGCCTCTCTTTTCTTGTTTGGTAATTAAGTATCCATGCGGACACTTAATCAAATAAGGAGATTTGGATATGTGCGACACACAACGCTGTTGCGAGAAACCAGACCGTTTGGCAAGGATGCCGCAGGACTGCTCGCCAGAGCGGGTTGAAGAATGCCATGGACGGCCAGAAGACCATCCACGTGCGCGGAAGCACTGCACACCCAAGCGGATCAAGAAGTGCCAGGGAGACTCGAGCGACAGTGCGTAACCTGAAAAAGTGCAGGAACAGAATGGGGAGGATGGACCGCTGCCCGTATAATCCCGATCTCGCCCCAGCGACGGCGGCCTCATGCACCGGTTTCCATCCACCGGCCCAAGCATCGCCCTGCCGGGAGTGGGGAACCGTCTTCAATGGCCGCGGGCGCGAGACCCCCGCTTCTCGCCGGCGGGTGAGCCACTCCTCGCACTCGGGGGTGGGAGACTGGCCCATCATCGGATAGACTGGAACGCGCGTGCGAGAATCCTTCTCGCCCCTGGTTCGGGCGGGAATCCACCCCTGCTCTCCTTCGGGGAGAAGGACCGAGAATGGATTCGCCGCCCACCGGTAGGACCGCCTGGGGCACAGGCCTCTGCTTTGTGGTGAAACACCCGCGAGACGCCGGTGCCACGGCGGTACCACATCCTGGGATGGACTCCAAGGAGCGTGAGCGATGAAGAAACTGACGGTCCTTTCTTTGGAGCAGGCCCTCTCCCTTTCTTACGCCACCCAGCGCTTCGTCCACCTGGGTTGGCGGGTGATCCGCCTCGAGGCCACCCCCTCCGGCGGCCGACTCCCCGGCGACCCCAACCGGTACGTCGGCAAGAAGGGCGACCGCCCCGACCAGCACGCCTACTTCATCGGCCCCAACGCCGGCAAAGAGGCCATCGGCCTAAACCTCAAAGACCCGCGCGGCCGGGAGGTGCTGCAGCGCCTCATCAAGGAACTCCCCGTCGACATTTTCGCCTGCAACACCCTCCCCCGGCGCTACCAGGACCTGGGCATCGACTACCAGACCCTCAGCGCCGTCCGCCCCGAGCTGATCTGGGCCGGCCTCTCCGCCATGGGCCCGGACTACCCCGACGCCCCCGGCTACGACCCCGCCCTCCAGGCCCTGACCGGCTACATGGACCTCACCGGCGACCCGGTCGGCCCGCCCACGCTCTGTGGCGTCCCCTTCGTCGATCTCAAGGCCGGCGACGAGGTCTACGCCGCCGTCTGCCTGGCCCTGGCCGAACGGGCCCACACCGGCCAAGGCCGCCGGATCGACGTCTCCATGGCCCAGGCCGCGGCCTCCTGGCTGGTCACCAGCATCCCGTTGCTGGACCTGGGTTACGAGCCCCACGAGGTCCGCCGCAGCGGCAACGAGCACCGCGAGTTCGTCCCCGTAAACGTCTACCCCACCGCGGACGGCCACGTCTACCTGGCCATCGGCAACGACGTGCAATGGTCCCGGCTGACCTCCCTCGAGGCCTTCTCCAACATCGGCTCCCCAACCCGCCAGACCAACGAAGGCCGCCGCCAGGACCGCCAGTCAATCCACCGCGACATCGGGGCAATCACCCTCCGCCATCAGACCGCCGAGCTGATGGACCTCCTGGCCGCCAAGGGCCTGGTCGCCGCCCCGATCCAGACCGTGCCCCAGGTAATGGACTACCCACCCATCCGCGACCGGCTGCTCGAAACCACAACCCCTTCCGGCCAGCGCGTCCGCCTCCCGCCCCCGTCGACCGAGCAGGAACACATGACCAACATGAAACGGCGCCTCCCTTACGCACCTTCCTACGGCCAGGACACCGATAGAGTCCTTGCGGATGCCGCTTTCTCGAGCAATGAGATCACCGCTATGAGGGAGGATGGTGTCGTCGCCTGACCGCTACGGTTTGCGGTGTGGTCGGGTCGGGTGGCCCAGGTTCTCCGAGCCTGGGGGAGCGATTGCTTCTCGCAGCGACAGCCAGGTACGGTCCGCTCCGAGTTTGAGAACTTTTTGGTTTTGACGCACTCCCACGTCGCTGGCCGGGCTGAC
>CAZFMS010000437.1:0-2845 GCA_964520125.1 uncultured Planctomycetaceae bacterium | reverse complement strand
CGCTGGGGAAGCATCCCCCAGCCCGCCAGCGGTGATTTTGATAGTGATGGTGACGTAGACTCCGACGACCTGTATTTCTTCGGAGACTGCCTCCTCGGCCACGACGCCGACGGCCCGGGCTGCCTGTGGGCGGACATGAACGGCGACCGCAAGGTAGACGGCGCCGACATCCCGCCCTTCGTCGACGCCCTCCTGGCTCCGCCCCAACCCGCCGCCCCCGGCCCCGGCGTCCATTCCGTCAACTTCGATGCCCCCCCCCCGCGTGCAGTCCGTAAGCTTCGACGGCTGGGCAGCCGAGTAGTCCGCCCTTTCGACCTGGAAAGGACGGGGCATCCCTGCGGAGCTTTCATCGGTGTGCAGGAGAATCAACAGATGGGCCGGATGGCCCATCCTACGGGCTTCCTGCGCGGTGGTCCGTTCGCTTTAAGCCGGCGCGGATGCTACTTGGGGGCGATGCGGAGTTGGGCTTTGGCTCGGGCGATGGCCCGGTTGCGGGCTTGGAGGGCTTCTGCACCGAGCAGGGGCATTTGCTCGGCCGCGGTGAGGGCCTCTTGTGCTTCGGCGCGGACAATATCCGCGGCGGCGGCGGCCCGTTCGGTGAGAACGATGACTTCGTTGTCCAGGACCTGGGCGAAGCCGCCGTCGACGTAGAATACCCGGGGGCCCTGGTCGGGGGTGTCCACGCGCATGACCCCGGTGCCCAACTCGCAGAGCAAGGGGGCTCGGTTTTCGAGGATGCCGATCTGGCCGTCGTGGGCGGGAATGACCACGGCCGAGGCCTTGGCATCCAGGAGCTGGGCCTCGGGGGTGATGATGGAGCATTGAATTGGTGCGGGTGCGGGCATGGCGGTTTTCCAGGAGGGTCTGGCAGAGTAGCTGGGCGGAGGCCTTTCTTAGTGTGCAGCGCCGCGCGGGTTGAAGGCCCGCGGCTCGTCTTGTTGGAGATCTGCGACCGCCGGCTCTGAGCGGAGGGCCGCAGGGGGCGACGATCTATCCAAGGGAATGAGGGTAGTGTGGTCCCGGCGGCGGGTCAAGGGTAGGGCGATTCGTCCGGCAGGCGGAGCGCTTGCGGGGCTAGTCATCAAGATCGGGATCGGCGAGCAGCCAGGCGCGGTTGAATTCGGCGTGCTGGATGTGGGTGAGGCGATGGCTGTAGACGACGTGGATGGTGCCGTCGCTCGATTGGGCGATCGAGGGGTATGACAACTGGCCGGGGCCGGTTTCGATGTTGCGGGCCGGGAGCCAGGTCCGGCCCTGGTCGGTCGAGAGGGCGGCGGCGAGGGGGGTTCGCTCGGTGGGGCTGTTGTTGTAAGCCAGGACCAAGTCGCCGCCGGCCAGGCGGAGCAGGTCGATGCCGCTGTTCGGATTGGGGAGGTCGGGGCGTGGGCAGAGCGACCAGGTCTGGCCGGCGTCGGTGGAGCGGGCCTGCCAGAGGGAGTGACCCTCGGAAGAGGTTCGCGCCAGGGCGAATAGGGAGCCGTCCGCCAGTTCGACGACGGCGGGTTGCAGGTTGTTGGGAACGGTCAGGCGGGCCGGGGTGCTGCGCCAGTGGTCTCCGTTGTCGTCGCTGAGCCAGAATTGGGATTGGTATACGGCCTGGATGTAGGCGGGGAGGATCCAGCGGCCGCCGCGGGTGATGATCGGCTTGTTGCGGACCATGACACAGATGGCGTCGAACGCGGATCGCGGGAGGCTCCAGGTGGTCGCGTCGTCGTTGCTGGTCTGGACGACGACGGTGCCGAGGCAGAAGGTGGGGCCGAACATCTCGACGTGGAATAGGTGCACGGTGCCGGCCCGGTCGACGAAGAGGACGGGGTTGGCGTTGGCGTGGTCGGGCCGATCGGCGACGACGACCGGCGGTGACCAGGCCTGCTGGCCGGCGCGGCGGCGCGAGGCGAGGATGACCGTGTCCGGGCCCAGCTCTCGAGAGCCGGCGCCCCAGGCGGTGAAGAGGTCGCCGTTGGGCAGCTCGACGATCGAGGCGGCGTGATTGTAGGGGTATCGTGAGGGGTCGGTGGGGATGGGGCCGGTGGCGAAGCGCGGGGCTTCGACGGATGGCGGCGCTGCGGCCCGGGGTGTGCTGGGGGATGTCGTGGCGGGATGCGCTTCCGGTAGAGAGTCCGTGCAGGGAGGCCTATCCGTGCAGCAGGCGGCCAGGCAGCACAGGCCCACGACGGCCCACCGCGGCTGGGACCTGGGGGAGTATTCGCGGCGCATCTATTGTCCCTTGACACCTGGACGGCCGAAGCAAGGCGCAGCGTCGGCGCGGTCGGTGTCGTGTTTAGTGGTTTCTAACAGGGCGCCCGGCCGAGTTCAACCTGACACCGTTTGGCGGTCGGGCGAGCGACGAATTCGTGGTGAGCGCGGACCTGTTGATCGGTGGTGAGCCGCGTTGTAGGATGCACGTCTCGGCGCGGTGGCGGGGACAATCAGGCTCGCCGACTGGGGAAGGACTGGGACCGGCGGCCTGATGACGGTGGGGGTAGTATTCTCGTGGACAGCACGGGTCTGGTGTTTTTTTGCGGTTTGTCGGGGAGCGGCAATGGCGCGAATAGGCATACGTCGGGAAGACAAGAGCGTGTGGGAAGCGCGGGTGCCGGTGGTGCCCGCGGATGTGCGGCGTCTGGTCGCGGAGCATGGCCTGGAGTTGACGGTGCAGTCGTCGCCGATCCGGGCATTTTCGGCGGAGGCCTTCCGCGAGGCGGGGGCCACGGTGGCGGATGATCTGGCCGACTGCCCGATCATCCTGGGGGTCAAGGAGATCCCCCCGGCTTGCCTGGAGGCCGACAAGGCCTACATGTTCTTTTCGCACACCATCAAGGGCCAGCCGGCCAACATGCCGATG
>CAZFMS010000436.1:0-2845 GCA_964520125.1 uncultured Planctomycetaceae bacterium | reverse complement strand
TTTTCGGTCCAGCCGGGCGGCGTGTTCGAGATAGGGGCCGGCGGCACCGGGGCCTTCGCTGTGGAAGACCACGTAGCCCAGGAGGGTGACCGGCCCGGCTTGATCCGGGTGCCGGGCGACGTAGGACTTCAGCTTTTGCAGGTGGCGGTCGAAGTCGGCTTGGTTTCCGTATTCTTCACGCAGGTCGTAGTGCTTGTAGGGTAGCCCGGGGGACAACTCGAAGGCCCGGGCGATCAGCTTGACGGCCTCGTCGTAGCGCCGCAGGGCGAAGAGGGCATGTCCGGCGTGGAGGCGGGAGGCGGCGCTGGCGTGGTTCTTGTCGGCGGCCCCGAGGAGGTTGATGGCCGCCCGGTCGTATTGCCCCTGGCGAAACAGGATGATGGCCTGGTCGAACAACTCGCGGTGCTGGTTCAAGAGCCGGCCGGCCCGCTGGGAGGCGATGTACCAGAGATAATCGTGGTTGGCATCGTAGCGGCCTTGCTCATAGGCGCCGTGGACGTCGCCGTAGGAGTTGTAGCCGTAATACCCGCCGTATCCGCCATATCCGCCGTAGCTGCCATGGCCGCCATAGTTGCGGTGCCGGGAACCGGTGCGGCGTCCGTAGTTCCGCGGCCGGGAGAATCGTTGTCGGGCGCCCACTCGCTGGCGGTGCTGGCTGTAGTCGTAGTAGGGCCGGAAGCGCGGGCTCCAGTAGTCCGGGCTGTACGGGGCGGGATAAACGTAGATGCCCGGGCGGAGTTGATACAACTCCTGGGGTGCCTCAGCGTCTCCCTGCTGTTCGACGGCGGGTCCCTCCAGCGTGCCCGCAGGCGGCGATGGCTGCCCCTGCCCTGCCTGGCGTGGGCCGTATTGGTACGGTGAGGGCCCTCCAGGCTCACCTCTGGCCTGGGCCGGGGCGACCGAGGGGGTCATGCACAGGGAAAGTAGAAGGACGGGCAGGGTCGAGACGAATGTGCGGCTCATGGCGGGGCCTCCGTGGTCGGTTGTGCCCTGGTAGACACCGCCCGGCGGGCCGGGATAGTCCAAAAACCGCAGGCTTGGTCAGCCCGGCGGGCCCGCCCGGAAACCCTCGGGGCACCGCCGTAGGGGCGGTTTCAGCCGGACATTAACCCGGCGACGTACTGGATGACGGCATCCACGATGGGCCCGCTGGGGGCACCTGGGGGGGGGGCGTCCCCTTCCTGGGATGGGGCCCCGAGCCCGAGGCAGTCGGTGATGCGGCGGACGATGGCGCTGCCGACGATGGCCCCGTCGGCGAAGCTGCAAACGTCGCGGACGTGCTCCGGCTTGCTGATCCCGAAGCCGACCAGCACCGGCAGGCCGGTGCCTTGCCGAAGCTCGGTGACGTGATCGGCAAGGTCGTCCGGCAGGGCAGTGCGTTCGCCGGTGGTGCCCTGGACGGAGACGTAGTACAAGAAGCCGCCGGCCACTTGGGCGATCCGCTTCTCCCGCTCCGGCGAGGTGGTCGGGGCGATGAGCATGACCAGGCGCAGGCCCTGCTGCTCGGCGTGCTTGGCCAACTCGGGGGCCTCCTCCAGGGAGAGGTCCGGCACGATCAGCCCATCGAAGCCGGCCTCCCGGGCACGGCCCACGAACACCTTGAGCCCCAGCCGATAGACGATCGACGCCGAGACCATGGCCAGCAGGGGGAAGTCTATTTCGTCCCGCACGGCCGCCACCAGGTCGAAGATCTGGCCCACCCGTACGCCCTGGTGCAATGCCTCGCTGAAGGCCTGCTGGATCACCGGCCCGTCGGCGATGGGGTCGGAAAACGGAAAGCCCAGCTCTACCCCGCGGATGGGCAACTTGGCCAAGGCCCGGAGCATCGCCGCCGTGGTGTCCAGATCGGGGTAGCCGGCCGCGAGAAAAGGCCACAAGCCCGGCGGCTGATCGGCCAGGGCTCGGTCGATGCGGTTGTCCGCGGCGGGGCCTGGCTTCGGGCCGGGGCCTTGGCGCCGGGGTCTTTCGGGACGGGGCTTCTTGGCGTTCTTCTTAGTGCCCAAGGTCGGCACCTCGCAGTCGGGCGACTTCCACGCAGTCTTTGTCGCCGCGGCCCGACAGATTGATGATGATGATCTTGTCCGGTCCCAATTGGGGGGAGAGCTGGACCACGTGGGCCACCGCGTGGGCCGGCTCCAACGCCGGGATGATCCCCTCGGTCCGGCTCAGCAGCTCGAAGGCCGCCAGGGCCTGGTCGTCCGTCGCCGAGGCGTATTCCGCCCGGCCGGTCCGAGCCCAAAGGGCGTGCTCTGGACCCACGCCGGGATAATCCAGCCCCGCGGAGACCGAGTGTACCGGTGAAGTCTGCCCGTCCTCGTCTTGGAGCACGAAGGTCTGCATGCCGTGCAGGACGCCGGGGCGGCCCTTGGAGATGGTGGCGCTGTGCCGTTTGTCCAGCCCCTCGCCGGCGGCCTCGACCCCGATGAGGCGGACGCCTTCGTCTGCCAGAAAGGGGAAGAACATCCCGGCCGCGTTGCTGCCGCCGCCGACGCAGGCGACCAGGGCATCGGGCAGGCGACCGGCGACCTCGAGAATCTGCTGCCGCGTTTCCCGGCCGATGACGGATTGCAGATCGCGGACGATCATCGGGAAGGGGTGTGGTCCCATAACCGAGCCGATGACGTAATGGGTGGTCTCGACGCTGGCGATCCAGTCCCGCAAGGCCTCGTTGATGGCGTCCTTGAGGGTGCGCTGCCCGGCCTCGACGGGGACCACCTTGGCCCCCAGCAATTCCATTCGATAGACGTTCAGGCGTTGTCGGCGGACATCTTCGGAGCCCATGTAGACGGTACATTCCAGGCCGAAGACGGCCGCGGCGGTGGCGGTGGCCACCCCGTGCTGACCG
>CAZFMS010000435.1:0-2847 GCA_964520125.1 uncultured Planctomycetaceae bacterium | reverse complement strand
ATTCCCGGCCGGACCATCGAGTCACTACGCCTGCGAGGGGGGCACTGTCAACTCCACCAGTCCATCAGCCACCGCAATGGGTCTGCCTGGGCTCCGAACAGGGGACTAATCCGAGACGCCAGGATGATAAACAGGATGTTGGCCCCGGTGACGAAGTCGTACGGCACCGAGCCGCGGGGGTAACGCCACGGCTTGAGCAAACCCCTCCACCCGGCCGCCGGGATGTTTGACGGGGCCGGTTGTCCGCCGGCCTTCGCGGCCAGCACCTGGTGTGTCCAGACCAACCGCCGCAGAACGGTAAAGGCGGGCAGGAGGGCCTGTTGCCACAAGACCGCGGGGACCGTGCCGGCACAGGCCGCGATCAGCATCGCGGCGCACCGTTCCCCGCGCAGCCAGTACCCCACCGAGCACTTGGGAATCAGAGTCTCGCTACGGGCCTTGATGTAGCTGATCAAGAAAGTGTTGCTCAGGGCCAGCGCCGCCAGCATGGCGTAGGTGTGGTTCTGCTGGATAACGAAGTGACCGATCAGGCCGAGATAGATGACCAGATCGCTGAACCGATCGACCGACGAATCCAGCACCGCCCCGATCGGCGTGTGCAGCTTGCCCAGTTTTGCCACCGCCCCGTCGAGCATGTCGAACGCACTGGCCAGCACCAGCAAGCCTGCCGCGATCAACATGTACGGCGGATGCCCTAGTGCTCGGGCGGCCCCGTGGGAGTAGCTCCCCCCGAAGAAAAAGCAAACCGCCGCCCCGCAGGTCGCCAGGAAGCCGGCGATAGTCAGCATGTTCGGCGTCAGCCCGATGACGATGAGGCCCCGGGCCAGCGCATCCCGAGCGTTGCAGAATCCTTGCCCGATCGCCCGGCTGGTCCCGGGACGATAGCCTTCTTCTTTGAAGCGTCTGAAATCGCCAGTGACTGGGTCAACGCCAGGCTTCTGCATGGACCGGAGTATACCCCCTTATCCGGCGGCGCCACAGTCCGGGACTGAACCGTGATAACCGGTCTGCTGAATCGGCGGGGGATCCAGTCTCCTACGGCAACTCTTCCTCGGCCCCCGCCGCGGCCCGGCTGGCCTGGACTCGCGGTGTCCCCGGGCGGTAGCTCTCGGCCATTATCCTCACGAACCGATTGGGATCGGTCCTGCTCAGCAACTCGAGCACCTGGACGAAACTCTCTCCGTGCTGCTCAGCGAACAACCGCACGGCGAGCAGTTTGACCACCGAGTTCTGGTCGCGAATGGTCGGGGCTGCCGCATTGGTGACCCGCGAATCCAAGGACGACCACCCCGCCGCCACCAAGGCCCGGGCCCGTACCCGCCAATCATGATCGGACAACAAGACGGCCAGCCCCGTCTGCAGGGCCTCCATCGGCAGCTCCTGGGCCCGAGTGTCCGGCAGGCAGTGCTCTGCATCGGCCAGCAACGCCCCCAATCGCTCGGCCACGAAGATCCGATCGGTGGCGCTGGCCGATTGCACTTGATTCAACAACCCGCTGATCCCCTTGACCGACACATCGATTCCCGGTCGGGGTGCACGAATCGGGCCGCCGCTGATCGTCCCCAGCCCCGAGGTCAGCTCGCCGTCCACGCTCACCGGGTCCAACATGGCGGTAAGTTCCAGATTCACGGTCTGGGTGGCCGTTCTGGTCAAGTGCTCCCGGATAGGGCCCACGTCGATCGCCACCGTCTTCTCCACGGCCTCGCCGGGGGAGAGCAGCAGGCGAGAGTTCATCAGAACTTGCAGGTAGTTCTGGTAGGCGACATTCCCCCGACCATCCTCTCTCGCCGGACCGATGACCCGGGCACTGAGCGCGATCAGGGGTCGGCACATGAAACCCTCGCCCAGTGGAATAGTGAACGGGCCGACATTCTCCAACCGAAAGACCACGTTCACCGGGCCGATCGGGGGCAACGGCTCAGCCGCAAACCGCATCCTGAACCGCAGAAACTCCTCCGGCCGCTGGGCATAGTCGAACACGTCACGCGGAAACTTGTCCAGCGCCGAGACCACCTTGCTATGCAGTGGAACCTGCGGGGAACTCTCCCCGTACTTGGCCAGCAACTCCCCGATCAAGTTGTAAGCAACGCCCGAGTAACGAATCGTCGCCGCCTCTTGCAGGATGGTCATCGCCCGGGCTCGCTGGCCCTGCTCGATCAGCGCCTTGGCCAGTTCCAACGCCGCAAGCTGGTCCGTCGATGCCAGCGCTTCGAGGATAGGCACGGCCTGATCCGTCCGACCCTGCAGCCGCAAGGCGTAGCCCTGGGCCAGTCGGGCCAGCGGGCTCGGCTCCACCGCGGCCATGGCGATCTTCGCCAGGGCCGCGGCTTTCTCCGGCTCCGGCTGATGGTAGCAATAGAACCAGGCCACCTCCGCAGCCTCCGCGGTGAGCTGCTTCTTGATTACTTCGTCCCCCCGGGAGGAGTAGGCCCGAGAGACGAACTCCAGGTCTTCCTTTGCCGCCGCGAGCAGCCCCAGTTTGGTCTCCGCGGTGGATCGCAACAGTCGCCCGCGGTGAAGGGAGGAGTCCACTTTCAACGCCTGGTCCGCCGCCTCCTTCGCCTTTTCATAGTCCTCGGAAATGCTGTACGACAAGGCCAGCTTGTGCCAAAACCCGACCGGTATCGCCCCCGACCCCGAGAGGCGGTGCACGTCGATCGCCCGCTGGTACCATTCCTGGGCCTGCGAATGCAACGCCAACTCATCGAGGAACTCCGCCAAGTCCCACACCAGATTCGCCTGACTGGGATTCATGGCGATGAGCTGCAAGGCCATTTCCACCCGCTGCAGCGCCGGCTCGGTCTCGCCGAAAATCTCGTACGCCAGCTCCCGGGCGGCCACGTTCAT
>CAZFMS010000434.1:0-2850 GCA_964520125.1 uncultured Planctomycetaceae bacterium | reverse complement strand
CGGGTGGCTGCGGCTCCAAGGGTGCGGGTAAATGCGGCAACCAGGCCGGGCAATGTGGACCGAACAAGTGCGGACCCGCCAAGTGTGGTCCCGGCGCGGGCGCCTGTGGCTCCAAGGGTGCCGCCAAGTGCGGCGATCAAGCCAAGCAATGCGGACCGAACAAGTGTGGCCCCGGCAAGGGCGCGGGTGGCTGCGGCTCCAAGGGTGCGGGTAAATGCGGCAACCAGGCCGGGCAATGCGGACCGAACAAGTGCGGACCCGCCAAGTGTGGCCCCGGCGCGGGCGCCTGCGGCTCCAAGGGTGCCGCCAAGTGTGGACCGAACAAGTGCGGGCCCAATAAGTGTGGCCCAGGCGGACAGGGGCAATGCGGAACCCGGTCCTGCGGTCCTCGCGGCGGTGCGTGTGGCCCCCGAGGCGGTGCGTGTGACCCCCGCGGCGGTGCGTGTGGTCCTCGCGGCGCCGGCTCATGTGGCCCGGCTAGCTGCGGCTCCGGCAACTCCTTCAGGTCTTCCTGTGGCAGCGGCCCGGGCAATTGTGGCGGCTGCTGCATCATCATCTGCATCAAGCAGTGCGGTGGCGGGTCCTGCGGCGGCGGGTCGTGTGGACCGGCGGCCTGCGGACCGCGTGGCGGTAGCCGGGCCGGTTGCGGGCAACGCTGCGGCGGCGGCTCCCCGGCGGCATGCGGCAGCTCCTGCGGCCCGGCCAAGTGTGGGACCGGCAAGGCCTGCGCCACGCCCGGTGGTAGCTCAGGCGGCTGTGGCCAACGCGGCGCTGGTCCCGGTTGTGGCCCCTCCAAGGGCCGCCGAGCATGTGGTTCCTGAGTGAATACCACTCAGCCCTAGACAAGGGGCTGATCGTACCGGCCCAATCGGGAAAAAACCCCAGTCCGGTCGGATCATCGCGGGCCGCTGGCTCCTAACCGGAACCGGTGGCCCGTTTCTTACTTATAGGGCGCTCCTGGTTCAACACATCGCCGGACGCCAAGAGCCCCTCAGGCCGGCTCCCAATATCCCAGAAATAATTCTGCCCCTCGGCGAAATACACCAGGGGCCGGGACGTTTATACAAGGGTCCGACAGGTCGCTCCGGCGGCCTCTTGCACCCGGCGGATTTCGAACAGTGGCCGCGGCCCACCACCAGCCGCCAGGGTGCCCGTCGTTGTTGTGCTTCTGGGATCAGCGAGCCGCACTTCACGAGGAATACAACGTGCCAGTATACATCCATTGCCCTCACTGCGAGCATCCCACCATCCTGCCCGCCGCCGCCCACGGCCGACGCTATCGTTGCCGACAGTGCAACGCATTCTTCATCGTGCGCAACTCCCATCACCGACGCCCCGCGAGTCAATCAGGCGGAGATTGTCCCGACCGGGCCATGAAGAACTGCGGGTAATAGTCCCTCGCCCCATTACCGCCCACCAAGCAACCCATCACCGACCGCCGCCGAATCGCCCACCGGCCTGGCCCCCTCACACTCCAAGATACTCCTCGCCTGAGGCATTCGCGCCCTTCGCCAGCGCAACTGTTGACAGCCGACCAGTGACCCTTACCGTGTCTCTGTTTCCAGATCGCCGGAGCCGGGCGTGAAAACTTCGCTCAACGTCAGCATCTTCGAGCAAGGTACGCCGATCGAATCCATGATCGGCCGGACCGCCCAGGCGGGCTTCCAGGCCGTCGAGCTGGCCCTCACCAGCGACGGACCGCTGACCCTCGAATCCTCCCCGGACGATTGCATCACCATCGCCAAATGCGCCCATAGCCAGGGCCTGGACATCTCCGCCCTCACCGTCACCGGCCTCTGGGAGACCGGCTTCGCCGCCCCCGATCCAGCCCAACGCAATACCGGCTACCGCCGGGCCGTCGCCGCCCTGGATCGCGCCGTCTGGCTGGGAACCGATACCCTCATCACCGTTCCCGCTGTCGGCCCACCGCAAGACCCCCCGTCCCCACGATCCAGCCCCGAAGACGCCTACACCTGGGCCCTCGAGATCCTGCTGGACCTTCGCTTCGAGGCCGAGCAGCGGGCCATCCAATTGGCCTGCGGAGACTGCTGGAACGGGTTTCTCGCCTCGCCCCTCGAAGGGCGCGCCTTCCTCGACCACATCAATTCACCGTGGGTCGGAGCCTGCCTCGACCTCGCCGATTTCCCTTCTCGCGGCGGACCTCAGGACTGGATTCGCACCTTGGCCCGGCGCGTCTTCCGAGTCTACTTCCACGATGCCCACCGCGACGCCCCGACGCCCGAAAGGCCCTGCCCCCTCGGCGAAGGTGATGTTGACTGGCCGGAAGTCCTCGCCACCTTGGAGCAAGCTCGATACCGTGGTCCGATCACTTGTCACGGCCCGGGAACGCCGGCCGACGTTGCCGCCCGCCTGGCCGGAGTGCTCCAATCCGCCGACTGAACTCCTACGCCAAGCGATAACCAGATCTCGCACCAAGCCACCCGGCCGACGAAACGCAACCAGCATCGAAAGCCAGTAGCCGGCGGCGGGAGCCGCCGGTTCCAACTTCAACGCCCCCCCCCGACACCCCTCGGCGACCATGATGCCCACCACTCTCGGGTCCGAATATAATCAGCCGCTGGAATCATGTCCCATCGACGCCCCCCGCTGCCGATGACACCAAGGACCGGCGTGCCTAAGATGAATGTCCGGAAAAACCGAGGACCATACCCAAATGAGCGGCCAGGAAGAAGATCTGGATCTGCCCGAGAACGTCGGTGACCAAACCCTTACCCTCAGCCCCGATGTCGGTGAGGTACTGATATCCGGGCCCCTCTCCGCCGATGCCGACGAGAAACCGGTCATTCCCGAGCTTCTGCCCGTCCTTCCCGTTCGCGACACGGTCGTCTT
>CAZFMS010000433.1:0-2855 GCA_964520125.1 uncultured Planctomycetaceae bacterium | reverse complement strand
AGTCGCAGCCATCGACGGGGCATCGTCACCGGCCAGGAACTCAACAGGGCCCGCTGGGCAGCCTTCCCGTTCCGTCGTCGCCACAGGCTGCACCAACGCCAATCCTCCGCCCGCTTCACCAGGCCGGCCAGCAACGCATTGCTCTCCACGTATCGGGCGGCGGTCAAGAAGTGCTCATCCGACTGCACGGGAAACGACCTGAACCGCCCCTGGTAGAACGGCCCCGTCCCGGCCGACGCTCGGTGGGCGTGCCAACGCTGGGTGTGGGTGACGGTCAGCAGCCGCATGAACTCGGACAGCTCCCCGTCCCGCGGCGGCCAGAGCAGCAAGTGCCAGTGGTTGGGCATGAGGCAATAAGCCAGGACCCGACAGCGAAACCGAGCTTGCGTCTCGGTCAAGGTCTTCTCGAAGGTTTCGTAATCGCCCGGCTTACGAAAGACCGTTCTCCGGCCCACGCTTCGATTGAGCACGTGGTAGACCATCCCCCCCCTAGCTATCCGCAGCCGTCTGGGCATGCCTGCCTTGTAACCCTGAAGGCCCAACCAGTCAAGAAACGACTCCCGGCCCCCTTTTTCAGGCCAGCCCGTCAGCGGGGCCGGGCAGGAGGGCGAGGTCCTGGATGTCGAGCTGGAGTAGTTCCCCCACCGAGATGCTGGCGGCGGGCTCATTGGGGGCATCCATCTGCCAGATCAGCAGGCGATCGTAGATGTCACTCACTCCCACAACGATGTCCTCACCGGCAAAACCCCAGCGCACCTTCCAGCGGCTGCGAAACTCTCCACGGAAGGAATCGCCCAATACCTGCAAATCCAGTTGCGGGCCAAGGTCGGCGATCAACAAACGCGGGACGCCGCCGCCGCTGCACCAGTCCAGTGAGCGCACGGCGTTGCCGGTCGGGCCGCGGATTTCCTCCCTATCGGTCGGGTCGGAGGTCGACCAGCGTACGATGCCGCCGTTCTGCAGACCAGCGATAACCCAGCCCTCGGCGACCAGCAGGGCCCGGACCACCGCCGGAGCGGCAAGGATGACCGGCGGCTCGTCTCCAGACGGGTTCCATCCAACGACTCGGTCATCGACGGCGAACCACAGCCGACCCGCCCCATCGGCCTGCACGTCGCGCACCGACTTGGCCCCGCCGGTGACATCGCCAAGGCACAGCTCGTGCTTCTCCGCCCGATCGCGCCCCCAGCAAACCAGTCCGAAATCACGGTGCGTCGCATAGATGTGATCGCCCAACAACGCAGCCGCATTTACAGCGCCGCGAACCTCGCTCGGGGCGTCGAGCATGAAGGTCTGGTGGGGGCAGTCGTCCAAACCGACCAGGTGTACTCCGCGCCGGGCCCCGACCAGCAGGACCCGCTCACCGCCGTCATCGGCCAAACGCACGGAGCGCAGCGCCCCGGCATTCGAAGACAGGTCTCGTCGGCGCGTCGGTCGGCCTGGTTTGGCGGGGTCGAACCACAACAACTCGTCCCCCGCGACGGCGATGATCGCCTCGGTTCGTCGTTGCGGCTGGTCCACTACCATCAGACCTTCGTATAGCGCTCCCCTGCGGCTGGGGTCGAACGTCTTGATCAAATCCGCCACCGCCACCCCCGGTTGCTGCCGGGCCATCTCCTTGACCCGTTCGAGCAGCTCGCCTACCTCGGCCAGACGTTTCTCCCGGGCCTTGGCGGAAAGGTCGCGCAACTGCTCATCGGTCTCCAGCCGTTTGCGCCGCAGGGTCGCGGTCGCCGCGGCGCGGCGCGATTCAGCGAATGCCGGGGAGTCGAAGGTGACCCGTGGATCGGGCCCCAGGGCCAGGCCGGACTCGAAACCGACGGACTTGAAACGCTCGGCCAACGCATCGTCGAACTCGCTCCCCGCATCGCCCGCGGCCAGCTCGGCGGCCTGGCGCTCACTGGAGAAGGACGACAGTGCCGCACGCACCGCCTCTTCGCAGTGTTGCCGCAATTGGTCGACCTTGACCTCGTTACTGCTGCCCAGCACCGCCTGGCGAAACGCGGCCAGCTCCGCCCGACCGGGAACCACCTGGACTGCATACTTAATCGTCGCGGTGAACGCGTAGCCGTCCTGGGAGGTCAGGCCGGCCACCTGGTCTTCCACCGAAAAGGGGACCGTGCGTACGAATAGCAACTCCCGGACTTCGCCCGATTCGATGACCCGTCCGGACCGAGCCACCGTCGGCTGGCCGGTCTCGCCCCAGACCAGCGCCACGCAGGCTGGCGGCACGAACACCTGGCGACTCAAGAATGAGAATACTGCATCCGCGGGGACCAACTTGGCAACCAGCTCCGGGTCCTGGCCGAGGGAATTGACGTCAAACCGATCCGCCATGCCTCTAGACTCCGCGGCGAGCCCGCGACTAACTGGCCGTCGTAAACTGCTCGAATCTCAACAGGTCCTGCTTTCGCACCGAAGGCCCCATCTGGTCGATGACGCCCAAGATGTCCTGCTCGCCGATCGGCCGCGGCTGCCCGCCCCCCACGGCGTCCATAAAGGGAATCGTCGCCGCCTTGGCCGCGATGGCCTTGATGTCCGCCCCGCTGTAGCCATTCAAGTGCTGCACTAGTTCGCCGAAATCCACGTCCTCGGCCAGCGGGCGCTTGCCCAGGTAGATCTCCAACAGGCGATGCAGGGCCGGCTCATCGGGCAGGGGCACGTGGATCTTGGAGTCGAACCGCCCGGGCCGCATGATGGCACTGTCCAGGACCCAAGGCTCGTTGGTCGCCCCGACGAATAACAACGGCCGCGACGCCGTCGAGCGATCGAAGCCTTCCAACTCCTGCAAGATCTGCGGCACCACCCGGCTCATGACGCTGCTCTGCGAACTCCGCCGGGCCGGCACCAGGGCC
>CAZFMS010000432.1:0-2868 GCA_964520125.1 uncultured Planctomycetaceae bacterium | reverse complement strand
GAAGCCCTGGACGGTGATATCCAGGGTGCGCCTGAGCCGGTCCAGTCCGCCATCCAGTGCTTCAGATAGTTCTCGGTCGGTCTTCCCCAGGGCATCCCGGCGGGCCGGTGCCAGCGCTGCCTGGCGAGCCCTGATCTCGGCTTCCTGGATGTCCAGCTCGGCCTGCCGTCGGGCAATCTCGGCCTCGACGGAGCGACGCTTCTGGTGGGTCGCCTTGGCCAATTCTGCCTTCTTGCGCTGCAACTCGGCCCGGCAGGCCTTCAATCCTTGGCGTGCTCCTTCCAGGCCCTGGCGCAGGTCCTGCCGGCGCTCGTCGAGCGACGCCCGGGCCTCGCCCAACCGACGCGCTTCCAGCTCAAGATCGTCCCGTCGCTGTTCGGCCTGCTTGATCCGCTTGCCGAGGGCCGCCTCATGCACGTCCAACTCGCGGGTCTTGGATGAAAGCGCTTCGCGATCTCGCCATTGGTTTTGCTGGGCCTTCTCCAACGTCTTGAACTGGGCGGCCAGTTCCAAGTCCCGGGCCTGATGCCTCTCCTGCGTCTGGGCAACGAAGCCACGCAGCTTGTCGATATCGGCCCCCAGCGAGTCCAGCCGTCTCTCGGCGCCGCCGATCTCGTCTCGGGCCTTGAAGACCAGCTCGGTCAGTTCCCTGGTGGTTTGCTCCAGCGGCACGAGGGGGCTTGACGGTGCTTCGTGCTTCGGCGGGGGGGCGACGGCGGCCGGCTTGGGTCCAACCGCTTCAGCCCGTCTCGGTCCCGGCGGCGAACGGCCTCCATCGGCGGACCTCAGCAGCCTCTCGGCCTGCCGTTGGAGGTCGGCTTGAATGCCCTGGAGGTGCTGGCGCTCTCGGTTCAGGTCTTTCATGTGGTTCCGGGCCCTCTCATCGAGGGCCTGTTGGGCGGCGGCCACCCGTTCCCGCCAAGCGGTGGCGCGCTGATCCACCTGGCGACTCCTCTCCTGCAGAGACCCCGGGGGATTCTCCCGAGCGGCCGACTCGCCCCGGCCGGCCAAACCCATGTTGGCTCGCAAGCTTCCCGGCGGGACACCGTCCACCCCAGTCTCCGGCGTCCTGGGAGCCTTCCGTGGTGCCTCCCAGAAGGCGCGTTCCCTCTCCTGCAGGCCGGACGACCTCTCCGGCCGGCCGCGATGTTCGGGTGCCCCGGCCGGGCAATCGGATGGGGGGTCGTCCGTTGGTTTCGCGTCGGGCCAGAGGCCGCGTAGTGTGGCCATTCCGTTCGAGGCCAAGCGGCCCGCCGCCAGGGCCGCCGCGGTGAGCCTGCCACCAGAGTCGAGAGGCCGGCAAACCGGCTCTCGGGCCGCCTGAGAATCATCCGATATCGTCCCCCCGACGTGAGCTTCAAAGGTCAATTCGACCGGGCCCACGCCGATGGAGTCTCCGTTCACCAGTCTCCCGAAGCCGATGCGGCGGCCGTTTAGCCGGACCCGGTCCTGGAGGGATCGAACGATCGGGCCCTCGTGGGTCCACACGACCAGACAATGGCGAGGGGCAACGGCTTCACAGTGCAGCACGACGTCGCATCCCGGGTCGCTTCCCACGACCAACACGGGATCGATGCTTCCCACCACCCCGACGGTCTCCTCATCTGCCAGGCTGAACGGCGGCTCCTCGCTCGTTCCGGGCGCGGCCGCTTCATCGAGTTCGATCCTATAGCGGCACGAACCAAAGCCCAGCTCGTCCCCGTCGGCCAGGCGGATCCACCGCACTCGGCGTCCATTGAGGGTAGTCCCGGCGGCAGCCCCCAGGTCGCACAGATAGGCCTTGGTCCCCAGGAGAACGACGGCGGCGTGGGCGGCGTCCACATCTTCCGCGGTGATGATGAGATCGCACTCTTCGCTCGAGCCCAGCAGGGTGACCGCCTGGTCCAGTTCCGCCCGAGTTCCGGCACCCCTCGCACCGATCGGAAAAAGCCGGACTTGCGCCGGCCGTGAATTCACCATTCCTGGCTCCATGCTCACTCTGGAGGCTCCCTCATCGGTCCGCGCGGCCTGCTGAGCTGCGGGGCGCCGCCGACAAAACTGACCATCGAGGCGACCCACTAACTTGCTGCCCGGCACCCGGCACCACAGGGCGAGATGCCTCCACAGCACTGCCGGGACCTGCGCGGACCCTGTTTCTCCGCCATAGAAGCACGGCGCCACGGGGCGCGTCGGGTTCGCGGCGAAACACCTATTCAACGGCCGTTTCAGGGCCCTGACACCACCCTATTGCCGATAATATCGGCCATCGCCAAGCACCAGGTATTGCCGGTGTCCGTTCCCCGTTTTCAATGCTGGCAGGGCGGGCCAGTGAGGAGTTCGGGGCAGGCGCAAAAACGGCCGGACCCGGGGGTTTCGATCGGGCTCTCGGCTTGGGAACCGCGCGGGTATTAGAGGTGCGCGGGCAGCAACGCCGCGGCCAGGCAGCGGAGCACCGGACGGATGGTCCTTTGACGAAGCGGCGGGGCGACGGATGGTTCGACCCGCTCGGTTCCGGATGTTCTAGGGGGTCGCCTCATTCGGCGGGGCCGCACCGCGGACCTCTACGACTTGTTGGGCCTCGAAGCTGCGGCCGGTGAGCAGGTCAGAGAATCGGACGTGGACGGTTATTGACTGGTGGGCGGCGTGCTTTGCTTTCCCGGCCCAAGGCACGTCGATGGTGTAGTGGTAGGTCAGGAATCGCCCGTACCAGATCCGGCGCATTTGGTCAGGATCCAACTGCACCTGGCCGACGAGCTGCGCACCTTCGGGGTTGGCCAAGTCGAACAAGCGTACCTGAGCAGAACCCGCGACCTTGACCGTGTCGCCATCCTGATCCAGCAGTTGCAGATAGACGCGGATGCTCTCGTCCACGCCGTCACCGCCGAGCGC
>CAZFMS010000431.1:0-2873 GCA_964520125.1 uncultured Planctomycetaceae bacterium | reverse complement strand
CCATCACCGCCCACGTGCCGCTGGCCAGGATGTTCGGCTACGCCACCGATGTCCGTTCAATGTCCCAGGGCAAGGCCACCTTCACCATGGAGTTCGACAGCCACCGCCGCGTGCCCCGGGCCGTCCAGGAGGATATCATCAAGGCCGCCAAGGAAGCCGGCCGGGTCAGGTAACGACCGTCCGGATGGCCCCGCCCGGCCCCCGTCGGCAGAGGCCATCGAACCAAAGACTGACTGACCATCCACCTATGGCAACAGACTCAAGAAGGGAATACCGCCGTGCACGAACGTTTCAGCGACCGCTCGAGAAGGGCCCTGGTCCTGGCCAATCAGGAAGCCGTACGACTCCATCATGACTACCTCGCCCCGGTACACATCCTGCTGGGCATCCTGTCCATGGGTTCCAGCGTCGCCTCGCTGGTCCTCAGGAATCTGGACATCGACCTGGAGACCTTCCGCGACGAAGTAGACAAGCTCGTCAAACCGGGCGACAAAGACTTGCACCAGACCAAGATGGCCCAACGGGCCGACACCCGCAAGGCCATGCAATTCGCCATCGACGAGGCCCGCAAGCTCGGCCAAAAGTACATCGGCACCGAACACCTCCTGCTCGGCGTCTTGCGCGAGGGCAGCAACATCCCCGCCCGACTCCTCACCGATCGCGGCATTAAAATCGAGCAACTCCGCGAGGAGATCCTGACCCTCCTCGGCTCCAGCACCCACGAAGACCACGCCGCCACCGCCCAGGGCCACGACCCCCTCGAGTGGCTCCACCAGCAGGAACTGGCCAAGGCCTTCAGCTCCCCCCGCTTCTGGCGCCGCCTGGTCCTCGCCGTCGACTCCGCCAACCGCCTGGGCCACGGCGAGATCGAGGACGAGCACCTGTTGCTCGCCATTCTCCGCGAGTCCGACAGCTTCGTCAGCCGGATGCTTGCCGAAAAGGGCGTCACCGTCGACTGGGTCCGAGACCGGATCACCCGCGCCTCGGCCCTCTAAGCGAGCCCCCCAGCCCCCCAACTCAACCGCAGACGCCGGCAATCGAACCCCCGCCCCTCCCCCAATCCCCAATTCCCCCCTCCCGTTTAGCCGCGACCCGCAGGGGAGCGCGCCGCCCGCCGCGCCGCAATAATGAGCGCAACAAGTCCGGAGACGCTGAGCAACAACCGCCCCTCATCCCTCGATAACCATGGGGCCTCCGAGTCACCCCGTTATTCCGGGCCTCAAACTGCCGTGGAGTGCTCCACCAGCGCTGCCTCGCAGACGCAGTCCCGTTCTCACGGGTCTAACCCTGCGGCCGAACAAAAAAAAAACGCCCACAGGCCTGGCACCGGTCGGGACTAATCCGGGAGGGCCGGGCCCGCCAACCTGACGGCATTATGGGGCCTTCCGGACTGAAAGGGCCTCGCGAAGCCCGGGAGAGCCGGGTTCGCCCTCGGGACTAGGGCAGAGCCCGGACCCAGAAGCGTCCTCGCCCTACCGCCCATGACCACGAGATTCTGGACCAGGGGTTTTATCCAACCGACAGACGCTGTACAATGCGCCCAGGAAGAGGACAGTTGAAGTGCCGGAGTTAGGGGAGGAATCCCGGTTGGTTTCCCGGGGGTTTCTCAGCCGAACATCGAAATAGAGGAGCGGGTCTTTCGACGACCCGCCGGGCCGCCAGACAAGATCCATGGGTCGCCGAATCCCCGCGCATGGGGGACCGCGCGGGGTTGGAGCGTTCATCCATCTCCCGTGGACCGGTCGAGGTCTCCCGTTGTTCAGGAGGAGTAATCATGCCGCAGTGGCTATCTATCACCTTGGTTGGAGGAATGACGTCGTGGTGTTGGGCAGTGGGGGCGGGCCCGGTTGTGGACCACGTGGTGTTTGTCAGCATCGATGGGTTGCGCGCCGATGCCCTGACTGCTATACCCGCCGAGTCCATCCCCAACCTGACCCAGGTCTTCCAGGGCTCATCGACGCCCAACGCCAGGACCGTTTACTCCCATACCTGGACCCTGCCCAATCACGTCTCGATGATGACCGGCCGCCCGGTGCAGGGCACTGGTGGACACGGCTGGACCGGCAACACCGATCCACTGCCCGGCCAGACCCTCCACACTCATCTCGGCGAGTACGTCGCCGGCATGTTCGACGTCGCCCACGACAACGGACTCTATACAGCCCTCTATGCCGGCAAGACCAAGTTCTCGTTGTTCGATGTATCCTGGGACCAGGTCAACGGGGCCCCAGACCTGACCGGCGAGGATGACGGGCCGGACAAGATTGATACCTACCTCTATACCCCCAATCTGAGAATATTGACCGAGAGCATCATCGCCGAACTGGAAGACGCTCCACCCTCAGGGAGCTTGATCTTCCTCCACTACAAATACCCCGACCAGGCCGGCCACGACACCGGCTGGGACCTCACCCCGGGTTCACCCTATGTGCTCAGCATCATCAATGTGGATGGCTCCTTGGGGCAAATCATGGACGTAGTTCGCCAGGACCGGGCCCTCTACGGAAACACCGCCTTCATTGTCACTTCTGATCATGGCGGAACGGATCTAAACCACGGCAATCCAGCCGACCCGCTCAATTACACCATCCCCTTTGCCGTCTGGCTCTGTGACCAGCAGGGCCCCAACGACCTCTACGAAATGAACCCCATCTCCCGGACCGATCCCGCTACCGGCCGCCCCCCCGATGCCCCGGCCCCCGATCAACCAATCCGCAGCGCCGACGGTGGAAACCTGGCCCTCGACCTGCTCGGGCTTGCGGCCATTCCAGATTCGCTGATTAACCTGGACCAGGATCTCGTCACCCTTGATGGAACCAGCCCGTGCCTCCTCCCACCCTGCATCGACGACTCCGAATGCGACGACGGTGATC
>CAZFMS010000430.1:0-2880 GCA_964520125.1 uncultured Planctomycetaceae bacterium | reverse complement strand
GTCGTGCGGGCTGGGAGGCTTGCGTCGATGACCAAGAGAGCGCCAAGGAATCACCGCGGCCTGGGCAAGCTGGCCCCGGCCTTGCTGCTGTGCTACGCTGTCGGTTGTCTGCCCGACGGGGCGATGAATCAGGTGCTTAGTGAGAACTTGTTGCTCAGCACGGCCATAGCGATTCAGACCATCACGGCGCAGTTCTTCAACACGCTGTTCGGTGTCATCTAGAAGGTACGGAGCCTTCCACATCGGCGGCGGGGGAGGCAGCGATCGATGCTGCAAACAAGGCGGCCTGGTATGTTGCAGAAGCCTCGAGCAGGAAGACGACGCGGCCGGCCCGGCGGCTGGTGGTCGGTCCGTTGGAGATCCTGGGCGGTGGTCCTGGCCGCTTGGCCCCTCTTTCAGACCGCGGCCTGCTGGCCCGACCCCCTCGCGGCCCTCAACTTCGAGTTGCAGTCCATGGCCAACACCGTCTTCATCAACGCGGCCAACACCATCATTCAGAACCTCCTGGGCATCTAGGCCGGGCCTCCCGCCACCCTCGCTGAGGCCATCCTGCCGCCATCGAAGGCCCCGGTTGGCCGGTCTCGGACCGAGAATCGGCCCCTTGGCAGGACATATGCCGTCCCGTGTTTCGCCCTCCAGGGACGCTGAGAGGCTTGCAAAGCGGAGCCGGATCGGCGTATCATAGCTGTGGGGAAGCGGAAGTCATTTGGAGTGGGCAACATCCGGGGGAGAACGATGAGGCGCCAATCCCGGGGGTCATGGTACGCAAGCATCCTTGCCGGTTTTCTGACCGTCACGGCGGCCCACGCCCAAACCGTAGTGTATGTCGATGAGGACGCCCTCGGGCTCAACGGCCGGTCCTGGCTGACCGGCTACAAGTTCCTTCAGGACGCCCTCTTCGAGGCCGCGGCAGATCCGACCATCACCGAGATCCGCGTCGCCCAGGGAACCTACCGACCGGACCGGGGCGCGGGTGGGATCGTCACCCCCGGCGATCGCTTCGCTGCATTTCAACTCCTCAGCAATGTGACCATCACCGGGGGGTACGCCGGCCTCTTTGGTGTCATCCCGGATGAGCGAGATACGGTCGCCTTCGAGACCGTTCTCAGCGGCGATCTGGCCGAGGACGACGGGCCCGACTTCGCCAACTACGGCGAAAACAGTTACCACGTGGTCGTCGGAAGCGGGACTGATGCCACGGCGATCTTCGACGGCTTCACCATCCGGGCCGGCAACGCCGACGGCGCCACTCCCTACAACACCGGTGGTGGCATGTACACCGACGGCGGCAGCCCGACGGTGAGCTACTGCACGTTCGACCGCAACTCGGCCTTTTCGGGGGGCGGCGGAATGTACAATCACACCGGCGCCGGCCTGCCCAGCAACCCGACCGTGAGCCATTGCACGTTCAGCCGAAACGTCGCCCATGCCGGGGCCGGGATGTCCAACAGCAGCGATGGTTTCGTCCAGGCCACCGCCCAGGTGAGTTATTGCACTTTCGTCGATAACCAGACTTCCCGCTTCAGCGGGATCGGCTATCGCGGCGGCGGGATGCACAACTTAGGCAGCAATGCCGTCGTGACCAACTGCGCGTTCATTCGCAACCGGGCCGACCGTGGCGGTGGGCTGCAAGTCCAAGACAGCACTACGACGGTGGTCAATTGCATATTCAGGATGAACTCGGGCACTGATAGCGGTGGCGGCATCAACATGGCCGACAACAGCAGCACAACCGTGATCAACTGCACCTTCAGCGGGAACTTCGGAACCTACGGTGGGGGAGTCTGCAACGGCGCCACCGCGGGAACCGGCAACGATCTGAACCTGCTCAACTGCACCTTCCTGGGGAACAAGGCCCGGGCAGACTATGGCGGCGGGATATACAGCGACGAGAGCAGTTCGACGGTGACCAACTGCATCCTCTGGGGGAATATCGGCACCCAGATCGGAGCCTCCGGCGGTGCTACTTCAACAGTGACATATAGCTGCGTAGAGGGCGGCCATGCCGGTTCGGGGAACATCGACGACGATCCACTGCTGATCGATGCTGCCGGGCCGGACAACATCTTTGGCACGGACGACGAGAACCTGCGCCTGGTCGCCGGTTCGCCGTGCATCGACATTGGCAACAACGCGGCGGTAACCGAGCCCCTGGACCTCGACGGCGGCCCGCGGATCCAGAACAGCATCGTCGACCTGGGGGCCCACGAAGGTCCTAACCAGGCCTTCGTGCTGAGCACCGATCTCCTGCCCGTCCCCGAGGGAGCTACGGCCGAGTTTACCGTGCGCCTGACCATGGATCCGCAGGGTCCGGTGGCCGCTATCGTAACCATCCAAGCCGGAGACCCGGATGTCAGCGTCCAATCTGGACCGACGCTTTCCTTCGACTCGGACAACTACTCGGCCCCCCAGCTCGTAACTCTGGCTGCGGAGGAGGATGCAGATCCCCTTAATGGGAACACTCAGGTGTGGATGGCGGCCGACGGTCTCCCGACTGCCCGGCTGACCGCGGTCGAAGGCGACAACGACCCTGTCCTGATGCCCGTGCTCTACGTTGATGGTGACGCCGCCCCGGGCGGTGATGGTTCGAGTTGGGCCAATGCCGGGAACGACCTGCCCTATGCCTTGAGCGTCGCTGCGGATAATCCTCTAGTCCTGGAGATCTGGGTCGCCGAGGGGGTCTACACTCCGGCCGAACCGGGCGGCAGCCGGGATGCCACCTTCCCCATGGTCAACGGCGTGGGAATCTACGGCGGGTTCGCCGGTGGCGAGACCCGGCTTGACCAGCGCGATTGGGCCATCCACCAGACCACCCTCAGCGGCGACCTCGACGGTGACGACGGCCCGGACTTCGCCAACAACGCGGAGAACTGCTATCAC
>CAZFMS010000429.1:0-2885 GCA_964520125.1 uncultured Planctomycetaceae bacterium | reverse complement strand
TATGGCCTGCAATCCAGCGACCCCGGCACCGAGCACCAGGACCTTCGCCGGGGCGATCGTGCCGGCGGCGGTCATCATCATGGGGAACATCTTGCCCAGCTCCACCGCCGCCAACAGCACCGCCTTATAGCCGGCCACCGTGCTCATCGAACTCAGCACGTCCATCTTCTGGGCCCGGCTGATCCGAGGCATCATGTCCAGGGCCAGGGCCCGCAGGCCCCGCTCGGCCAGCTTGCCGACCAAATCTCGTCGAGTCAGCGGATTGAACGGCGCGAAGAAGATAGTGCCCGGTTTCATCCAGGCAAGTTCCTGGTCGCTGGGCGTGCCGACCATGACCACCGCCTCGGCCTGTTCGTAGACGGCCGCGGTGTCGCCGACCATCTTGGCTCCGACTGCTTCGTAGGCCGAGTCCGGAAAGCCCGCCGCAAACCCGGCGCTACTCTCGACCAGCACCTCCAGACCGGCCTGCTGCAATCGACTGACCGTCTCCGGGATCAGGGCCACCCGGAACTCGCCTTCAACCGTTGCCTTGGGGACTGCCAGCTTCATCCGAACCTCTTGTCATCAGGGGCACTCGCCCCCTCACGCCCGATCATCCAGTCGCCACCGTGTTAACGTCTCGGTCCTCTAAGACACCAGGCCGGACACTCGCGCCACCGAGATCACCCGACGCCCTCCAGCCCCACGGCTGGCGGCGACGAACCTGCTCTCGGGCGTCCCGGCCGGCCTGCGAGTAGCTTATTCGGCGAGCGGACCGTTGCCACAAGACGGAGTAGTGTAGTCATGCTTTTGTCTCGGGCAAGGAGCAACCCGAGCGGCAGGCGGATTGCTCTCCACTCGGAACCTCCGGAATGCCCCCTTGCACCAACGGTTTGTTACCATACCACGATTATCCGTCACCCGTCAGGATGCCCCGGCAGACCTGCTGGCCGGCGACGCCGGTGTCGTGACCCCGGATGTCGGCGGCTCAATCGTTGAGGCGGACTCGAGATTATGCCCGATCGCTCCGAAAAAGAACTGCTCCAGGCCGTGCCGGCCGGCGATGACCGGGCCTTCGAGCGGATCTACGATCGATTTCAGCAACGGATCCGCCTGATGGCCTGGCGGGTATCGCACCGCGCCGACTGGGTGGACGACCTGCTCAACGAGACCTGGTGCCGGGCCTTCCGCGGGCGAAAGACCTATAACCCCGATCGACCCTTCGCCGTCTGGATGGCCGGGATCCTCCAGAACGTCTATCGGGAGCACTGCCGCAAGTCACCCACCACGCTGGACTCGGCCGTCGAGGTCGCTCAGACGGCAGCGGGCCTCATCGATGATCAGAGCCCCGAGAAAATCGCCGCTGAGGCCGAAGTAATGGAGGGACTAAACGAGTGTATCGCCCGGCTGGATGACGCCGATGCTCGGATCATACGGCTCAGGTTTTTCGAGGATTTGACCTTACGTGCTATAGCAAAGGAAGTTGCGATTCCCGAATCTACGATTCGCAACGTCCGTCTCCCCGCCGCCTATACGGCCCTCCGTAAGTGCCTGGACAAGAAGGGCATCAAGTTTTCTGAGGTTTTTCCTGCGCAGGGCCCCGGGTTACGGCAATAACAGGGTGAGGAATTAGGCATGGATCCCAAGAATGACCAGTTGGAACGAATCCTGACCCTCCTGGGAGAGGCCGATCGCGATGGCGCTTTTTCAGGTGGTGGGAACCGGTATCCATGGCGGACCGCCGAGCCAGAGGCCGCGAGCCTTTCGCATCGACGCTTTGCCTGGGCCCGGGTGGCCGTTCCGCTGGCCGCCGCGGCTGCTGTCGCGGTCTTGTTCGTGGGTCCCAGCCTGTGGAGTCCTCAGCTGGTTCACGAGGTCGCTGAGAACATCCTTGACGCTGACGGCATTCTAAAACCGGTGCAGCCCGCCGTCGCCGATCCTGTCGCCACTACAACCGAGAGTGGTGATTGCGATTACAACGGCGACGGGCACGTCGATGGCAAGGATATCCAGGCCTTCGTGAGCAGCCTTAAGGATGTCGGCGGAGATCCGTTGCTTGAGGCAGAGTATCTCCGGCGGTGTCTATTGGCCGACTGAGGCCGCGTATATCTCTCTTGCAGTGTGAGGCCGTGCTGGCGTGTACCGGAACGCCAACTTGGCCTCACATTTTTTTTACGCGCAGATGAAGCCCGGATCAGCGTAACTTCGTGGAAGTGAGCAGTTGGGCGGCCTCAGTCCTCGTCCGGGTCAATCGGGCTGGGGGCGTCACGTGTTGTGGTGGGTAGCGGCTCCGGGCTCCAATCGGGAAGGCCGGCGATCGATTCCACCAAGTGCAGGCAGCGGTCCGCCGACGGGGGATAGGGCTCCGAGCCGATCAGCTCGTCGGCCTGGGCGGCGACGGCCTCGGCCTGCTCGTTTTGTCCTTGAATCTCGAGCTTGGCCGCCCAGCCGCGGAGCAGCTCTATACGGGCATAGCGGACGGCATCGACGGCCAGTTTCCGCGTCGCGGGAGTCTCTGTTCCGAACCAGGCCTCCACCCGGGCCCCGAGTCTCAGACATAGGGCGATACCGCTCACCTGGTCGCCTCGATCGCCGAGGGCCAAACAGCGTTGCAGACGGGCCAGCAGGCCCACGCGAGGATCGGCAGGCATAGTCAAGGTGGGCCGGAGGACCTGCAAGCTGCGCTCTGGTCGACCGGCCCGTCGGTAGGCGACCCCCAGCCAGAGCTTGGCCGACTCGACCAACTTCGCGTTCTCCTCGTCAAGGTAGATTGCCAGGTGGTTGCAGGCGTTCAGCAGGCCCAGCCGGGACGCCTCGTCGGCCGGATCCCAGGCCAATGCGGCGAACATATCGCCAAAAGCACGGAGCAGGTCGGTGCGATCTTCCAGCCGAAACAGGACATCGGC
>CAZFMS010000428.1:0-2892 GCA_964520125.1 uncultured Planctomycetaceae bacterium | reverse complement strand
TAGTAATCGCACGTCACTACTTGTCCAGCCGCCACATGCTTGCTTGCTGCATCTTGCGTCATACGTGCTATTTCGTCTTGCGTATTCATGTCCTATCCTTTCGTCTCACATGAGTATAGGTATGTATGACCACTAGCGCACATGAGGCACATGGATGGATGAGTGGTTGGCGAATCGCCAACCTAACGACAGACACGGTGTGTATGTGTCAAAGAAACGACCGCACCTATCGGCATCAATTCCACCACGCACAGGAGGGGGACACATATGTGTAACTACATCGGTGTCATTCGATATATGCACATACACGCATGAGTCGAACAGGTGTACGACGGGGGAGGGGGAACATGCGTTCGACTGCGGGTATCTCAATTTCGGGGCCAGCCGAGCGAAGCGAGGCACCCCCACTTCAGTATCTGGTAAGACACCCCCATTACAAAAGTATGTGTCCCCTTTGTTTCTTTCATGTTCTTGTGTGAACGTATGAGGATGGGGTAGAGGCTCTCTAGGTCTCTCTTTGGACAAGACTGTGCCTACCACTTTGAGTGGTGACTTCTTGTCTTGTGCGTGAAGGTGTACTTGGCTTGCAGGTGCCTGTGGCCTAGACAGGTTGCCGTTTCCGTCCTTCACGCAGTATGTGTATCAGAGACTTTACTTGATGGTGGCAGCATGTCTGGTGTGGAGGTTCGTAACCAGAGAGTTTTGCTTCCACGTAGAGGAGGTTACGTTGGCCTCTTGTTTCAGAGTGGACACCGTGACCATCGAAGAGGGACTGGTGCTTGCCACACTGAGTTTCGAGGTAAAGGGTTTCGGGGAACTTCGTCATGTGGTACGCTCCAATCGGTTGTTACAAACCTCACCTTAGCAGGGGGTCGCTCTTCCTGCAAGGTACGATGAGAAGCCTCTTCCTTCACAGGAGGGGGCTTCTCTGTGTATGCTTCTTTGTATGTGCGAACAATGTGACGATGTGATTATCACGAAACAGTGTGTGCTTGATGATGAGTTCATGCTCTACTGGTCGGTCTGTGCGTGTCATATTCACTCTGTGTGGATGAGGTCCAAGGTCAATGCCTGAGTACAAGGATGCTGATGGCAACGTGTTGCCTGAAGGTGAATACCATGCTCCGAATGTTTCTCAGAGATTCCCTGTTGTCATCTGTAGGGACCCTGACTGTCGGTTGAGGATTCCCAAAGCACGGTTGGCTCACCATGCCAAGTACTGCACAAAATCTCATGCAGTCAAGGCTGCTCAGAAGAGGTTCCAGGCGAAGAAGAGGAAGGAGAAGATTGAGCTTGCTCATTCTCTGGAGCTTCACGATGAACCTACCCAGCGTAAGGGTGAGGTGTACGACAGGTTGATGACGAGGCCAGACCTTGTTGAGTACATGTCTGATGGAACCATTGAGGCTGCGTATGTGGCGAACCTATTCCATACTTCGACTGCTTCTGTCTCTCGTGCGTTACAGGCTGTGTTGGTGACCAAGAGGTTGGAGAAGGTCAAGGGTGTGTGGCAGCCTTCTCTTGTTGCTCGTATCACCATGCCTTCTGACAAGCTGTTTGCTCTCATGGAGATGGGTGTTGAAGGGGAAGGGACTCTTGGGTTCGAGGTTCTGCTCGATGAGTTGACAGATGCCTATGTGGTTTTCTCTCGTTACTACTTTGAGTTGGAAGGCAATAGGCCCAGGGTTGAGGACTTCCATAAGAGGTGGATACGTTCCATCATTCACGCTTTGGCGACAGGTGGTAAGCAGCTCATTGTCTCACCTCCCCGTCATGGGAAGTCTGAGATGTTGGTGCGCTTTGCGGTGTGGCTCATCATCATGAATCCTGAGATACGGATTATGTGGGTAGCTGCGAACTCTGATGTTGCAAAGCTGATGTTGGGTGCCGTGAAGGACCACCTTGAGAACAACGAGAAGTTGACCCATGACACACTGCCTCCTGGTGAGACCTACAAACCTGAGCGTATGGGGAACAAGCCCTGGTCTGCCAAAGAGATAAAGGTCGCACAGCAAAAGAGGGTGGGGCAGAAGTCGTCCTCTATGTTGGCCCTTGGCCGTACCTCAAAGATTCTGTCCCGAGATGTTGACCTCCTGATTGTCGATGACCTTGAAGACTTCGATACCACACGAGAGCTGGCACAGCGTGTGTACTCCAAGAACAAGTTCGCTGAGATTGGTACACGCAAAGAGGAACACACTGCATGGGTGAACATCGGTTCACGCCAGCACCCTGATGACCTCACGAACTCTCTCATGAAGATGGATGGTGGGGTCCAGGCATGGAAGGTCATCATCGACTCTGCCCATTCTGATGACTGTGTAGATGACCCATCGGACCTCTATGTACACCACGAATGTGTGCTGTTCCCGTATGTGCGTTCGTACCGGTGGCTCATGGAGAAGAAAGAGGAGATGGATGCATTGGGTATCCCCGGTGCTTTCGAGATGCGGTACCTGAACCACCCCATTCCCACAGAAGGTATCGTGTTCGACATACCGCTCATCAAGGAGACGGCTTTAGATAATGAGCGTGGCCTTGGTCTTGATGCCCTTCCCCTTGGGCGTTTGGTTGCAGGGCTTGACCCGAGTGCTCGTGGTGTCCAGGCATCGTTTCTGTGGCACTACACATCAGAGAATCTTTCAATGGTTGACCTCGAAACACAACAGGCTGGTGGGCAAGAGGGTGCCATCTTCATCATCAAGGACTGGTACGAGAAGTACGGGTTGACCACATGGTTCTATGAGACCAACTCTGGTCAGATAGATTTCTACAAACACATCAAGAAGGAAATAGTCAAGACACACCCCGACATCACCATCCGTGGGCATGAGACCAGCGCACAGAACAAGAAGGATGCAGAGTTGGGCATCTCGTCTATGGCACCGAAAT
>CAZFMS010000427.1:0-2899 GCA_964520125.1 uncultured Planctomycetaceae bacterium | reverse complement strand
CTGGAAAGACTACCTCGACCCGGACGGCGAGATGGAGATCGACCTCTATCGCGACGACGGGATCGTCCACGTCATCACCAGCGGGGTGAGCTACATCGAGAAGACCCTGTGGGTGTCCACCTATTTCGGGGCCTGCCGTTACGACGGCCGACATTGGCGGGGATACTTCGCCCACGACTGCGGCCTGCCCAGCGATTTCGACAACGCCGTGGCCGGCCGCAGCGCCAACGAGGCCTGGTTCGCCACCGACAAGGGCCTCGGCGTCGTGGCCGACTTCCCCACCGACACCTGGGTCACCTACACCACCGACCATCAGGCCGGTCGGGGCAAGGCCGTCATCCAGCGAGGCAAGAAGGTCCTGGCCGAAATCACCATGCCGCCGAACCTGCCGCACAACCATGTGCTGTGGGTGGAACTCGACGGCGACGATGTCTGGCTAGGGACCTCCAAGGGACTCGGCCGGGCCGTCGGTAAGGGTTATTACCCCGGCTTGCGACCTGCGAGGGTCCGAGATCTCAGCCGGGCCCGTGGCCAGGGGCATCGCGACGATCCGCGAATCGGCGACGGTGTAGCGACCTCCGGTCAGCCCCTGAAAGGGGCGACGGAATAAGGCCCAGGGCGAAGCGCAACGAGCCCTGGGGAAGAGTTGGAGAACACAATCGCCAGCCCCCAACGGGGGCGACGGAATAGAATCCACGACGCGAAGCGCCACAGGGAGGCCAACACGATGAGGGTGAAGCATTTGACCGTGAGAATGGCCGCGGTATTGGGCACCTGCCTGGCCCTGAGTTTGTCGGCCTGTCTGCAGACTGACGCCACTGACGAAGAGAAGGCCGACCCGATTGAGGCCGAGACGACGGCAGCGGCAGGGCAAACCGCGACCGCCCGGACCGTCGACGCCGATACCCGGAGGCTGCTCGAGGCCATCGACGTGGGTCCTTACGAGGTGCCGGACCTGGACCTCAAGCGAGACCGCAACTACGCCTTCTCGGCCACCGATTTGCAGCCGTTTCGCCACGTTACGCCCTTCAAAGAGCACTTCCTGGAGCAGATCGAGTACACCGGGCCGGGCCGGGCCATCCCCGAACCCGAGGACCTGGAGGCCGTCAAGATCGGCTTCATCGGGCCGATCGAGTCCACCGTCTCGGTGGCCACCGGCGGCCGGAGCCACGAGGAGGCCTTGGGCACCGCCATGCTCCACGGGGCCCAGTTGGCCGTCGAGCAGGCCAACCAGGGTGGCGGCTACCACAAGCGCGCTATCCCCTTCGAGTTGGTCATCTCCAACGACAACGGCCTGTGGGGGGCCTCGGGGAACGAGATCATCACCATGGCCTACCGGGACAAGGTCTGGGCCATCCTGGGCACCATCGACGGGGCCAACAGCCACATCGCCATCCGGGTGGCCCTCAAGGCCGAGATTCTGATGATCAACTCCGGCGACACCGACCCCACCTTCGTCGAGACCAACATCCCCTGGGTGGTCCGCTGCATCGGGGACGACCGGCAGATGGGGTATTTGCTGGTCGATTATCTCTACCGTCTAAAGGGCTACACTCGCATCGGCATCATCCGGGCCAGTAACCGTTATGGCCGCTTCGGGGTGCGGGAGATCAAGGACGGCAGCCGCCGCTTGAAACACCCGGTCATCCTGGAGATGGCCTACCGGGTGGGGGCCGACGACTTCTCCCTGCAACTCGAACGCCTCCAGGCCAGCGACCTTCAGGCCGTTGTCCACTGGGGCGATGCCCGCGATGGGGCGGTGATCCTCAACCAGATGCGGGCTCGGGGCATGGAGCAGCCCTACTTCGCCTGCGACCGTTGCGCATCCGCTGAGTTTCTGGAGATCGCCGGCCCCAATGCCGAGGGGGTGATCTGCGCTTATCCCTGGGACCCCACCCGGCCGGATGAGGACCTCGAGGCTTTTGGCGAGGCCTTCGGCCGGCGCTTCGGGGTGGAGCCGGACACCTATTCCGCCCACGCCTACGACGGCATGAACATGCTGATCTGGGCCATCCAGACCGCCGGCCTGAACCGGGCCAAGATCCGCGACGTGCTGGCCCATCGAGCGACGCCGTATGCGGGCGTCACCGGCCTGATCCCGCTGAGCGCCTGCCTGGACGACCTGGGCGAGGTCTTCTTGACCCGCGTGGAGGACGGCGCGTGGAAATTCTACTCTCGTGAAGACTGGAAGATCCCCCGCGGCACCATCGCCCCCCGCGACCGCGTCAACCGCAAGACCGCCGCGGCCCGGTAGCGGCGCTAATCCGCATAGTTCACCGCAGAGCACGCGGAGATCGCAGAGCAAAGACGCAGATCCCGTCTCGAAGGGACGGCGGAGCCGCTCGCAACTGCTGGCCGGTATGTTCCGCCACCTGTTGGACTCGATGAGCGATTCTCGGCAAATGCGGAGCGCGGAGCAAGACTACTGAATGAAGTCGGTCTTTGGGGCGACGTGGTTTGCCGCCCGCCGACGACCGGTGTTGCGCCTAGTTGCGGCAAATTGCACTTAGAAAAAAACCTGCAAGTGCAACACAGAAGACTCGATACTCTTTTGCCATGACTTCACCCGCCATGAGTTCATCCGCCATGAATCGTCGATTGCCCCTGTCAACTCCGATCCGTGGTTCGCGGCGTCGAAAACGTCGTAGGATGGGCCATTGGGCCCATCTGTTGATGGTCTGTACGGCGGGCATGGTTTCGGCCGGATGTGCCGCGGGGAATCCAACCACAGTACCAACCGAGTCGCTCGCATCTACCACTGGTGCGGCTGAGCAGAAACCCTTCTTCGAGGCCCGCGCCCAGGTTGCCGAGTACACCGGGCCGGGGCGGGAGCTGCCTCCGCCGGAGGACATCACGGAGGTCAGGCTCGGCTGGTTCGGGCCCGATGGGCCGGACCATC
>CAZFMS010000426.1:0-2909 GCA_964520125.1 uncultured Planctomycetaceae bacterium | reverse complement strand
TAATGATGCTCACCATGGATACGGCAAGTGACTGGAACGTAGATGACAGAACCGAGGAGCGTTTATCTTTCGTCGAGGCCGAACACCAGGTTCTGGGCTACTGCCACCAGGAGATCGGGGCCAAGATCACCGAGATGTGGAAGCTCCCCGAGACCATCGTGCGGTGCATCCGCTTCCATCATGATCCCGCAGGGCTGGATCCGCCTGATCCTCTGGTGGATACGGTGTATCTGGCCAACTGCATCTGCCTCCTTCTGGGCATCGGCCTGGGAGAAGACGGCTTGTACTACCGTGCCGACCCGGCGGTGATGGAGCGCCACGGTCTGTGCGAGAAGGACCTGGAAGCCATTGGGGCCCAGACGTTAATTGAACTTCTACGGGTAGAGCAGTTGTTTGCGGACTCGGTCAAGACCGATGGGAGCAGGACGCCGGTCGGTGGCTAGGAGTAGAGCGATGTCTCGAGACGTGTTGATCGTGGACGACTCGGCGACCATCCGCCAGATCGTCAAGAGAACCATGCAAATGGCCGGGCTGGACGTCGGTAAGGTCTACGAGGCATCCAACGGCATCGAGGCGCTGGCCAAGCTGAGCGATCACCAGGTGGCGGTCATGCTGGTGGACATCAACATGCCCACCATGAACGGCATCCAATTGTTGACCCGCATGAAGCAGAACGAACGACTCAAGGATATTCCCATCGTGATTGTGTCCACCGAGGGCAGCAAGCAGCGCATCGAGGAACTGGCCAACATCGGCGCCGACGGATATGTGCGCAAGCCCTTCCAGCCCGAGCAATTGCGCGACGTGCTCAAGCCCTTGTTAGGAGTGAAAGACCATGAACCAACTGAAGCCGGCAGCACTGGCGACGATCTTTTCTGAGGTCCTGGCCAACTTGGCCTTCATGTTCACCGACGACGAGATCTCGGAAGCTCCGCCGGAGACCTCGTGGCTGGAGATCGCCATATCCTATAGCGGACCGCTGGAGGGCACTCTTCGGTTGCGCTGCACTACGGAGTTCTCCGTCCTGTTGGCCGCAAACCTGCTGGGAATCGATCCCCAGGACGACGACGCCGAATCCAAGGCCCGGGACGCGGTCAAGGAGTTCATGAACGTCCTGTGCGGCCAGTTCGTCACCGCCGTACACAGCTCTGACCAGGTCTTTGACCTGTCTATCCCGGAAGTCCGTGAAATGCCCGAAGCACCCGACCTGATGTCCGCCGATGGTCCCGAATTGTGCACCCTGGGCGTCGACGGTCACGGTGTTCAACTAGCCTACCGGGCGGACCACCGGTGAGGATTCGGCTGACCCACGTCTGACCGGGGGGGAAAGAAGCATGCCCGAAGTCAAGGATCTCACGCGCCAGGACTACGAACTCATCCGTCGTCTGGTCTACGCCAAGAGCGGGATCAATCTGGGCGGCGAGAAGATGCAGTTGGTCCGGGCCCGCCTCGGCAAGCGGGTCCGCCAAGGCGGCTTCGAATCATTCCGCGACTACTACAACCACGTCGAGAAGGACCCCAGCGGCGAGGAGCTTTGTTTCCTTCTGGACGCCATCTCCACCAACACCACCCATTTATTCCGCGAGATCAGGCACTTCAACCTGCTCGAGGAGATCATCCGGAAATGGGCCGCCGACCAGGGATGGCGAACAGCACACTCCGGGCTGCGCATCTGGAGCGCCGGCTGTTCCAGCGGGGAGGAGCCTCATTCCCTGGCCATGGTGGCTCACCAGGCCCTGGCCGCCTTCCCCACCGTGAGTCCGAAGATCCTGGCGACCGACCTGTCGGTACAGATGCTCAGCAAGGCCCGGCTGGGCCTTTATGAGACCCACCGGGTGGGGACTATTCCACCGGAATACAAGCAGAAGTACATCGACAAGGTCGTCCAAGACGGGAAGCCGTACTTCCAGGTGGCTCCGCAGTTGCGGCAGAGCATCCAGTTCACGCGCTTCAATCTGATGACCGAGACTTTTCCGTTTCGCCACGGATTCGACGTCATCTTCTGCCGGAACGTCATGATTTACTTCGATCGGGCTACCCAGCAGAAGTTGGTCAACAAGTTCGCCGGCCAATTGCACCGAGGCGGATACTTGATGATCGGCCACTCGGAGAGCCTCAATGGTATTGAACACCCATTGACCTATGTGGAGCCGACCGTTTACCGGAAGGACTGACCCCATGAGCCTCTCCGCTCGAAACAGAAGGACCGAAGGCCGGAGCCGGTCGGGGCGAATCGATCGGCGGCCTTGGTCGGGCACCCCGTCGGCGCGGTTCACCGGTCAGGCCGGTGAACACCTGGCCGGTGAATGGAGCACGAGTTGAAGACCAAGAAACCCATCCAAGTTCTCCTGGTGGATGACTCCGCCATGGTGCGGTCTATCCTCCGGCGGGTACTCTCCGACCAGGAAGGCATCGAGGTGGTCGGCGGGGCGAAAGACCCCTTCGAAGCCCGAGAGCTGATCATCGCCCATCGGCCTGATGTCATCATCCTGGACATCGAAATGCCCCGCATGGACGGACTGACCTTCCTGAAGAAGCTGATGATCCACTATCCGGTGCCGGTCATCATGTGCAGCAGCATCGCTCCGTCCAACAGCCAGGCGGCCCTGGAGGCCATCGAATCCGGAGCCATCGACGTAGTGGCCAAGCCGTCCAGCGGCGGCAGCCGGGCCCTGCGACGCATGGGCGAGGACCTGGCCGAGAAAGTCCGGGCCGCCGCCATCGCCATCAAGCGAAAACCGGTGTTGCGCGTCCAGACTCCTCAGGCTCCAACTTCTTTCCGGGCGGCGGGACTCGACCCCTCCAAGTACTTGGTGGCCATCGGGGCCTCCACCGGCGGTACCGAGGCCATCAAGGATTTGTTGACCCGGGTGCCCCCCGATTTTCCCCCCGTGGTCATCGTCCAGCAC
>CAZFMS010000425.1:0-2910 GCA_964520125.1 uncultured Planctomycetaceae bacterium | reverse complement strand
CAGTGGGCCTTACAGGACACAACGCGAACCACCCGAACACGACCACCCAACAGAATGCCCAACAGTCCCCCCGAACCGCCACCGCACACCCGTTTCCAGTGACGACGGACACTGGATAATCCCTGTGGGCGGACACGGGGCTCCATGCCGGCGGACAGCAGAAATCCATGCCGGCGGACACGAGACCTCCATGTGAATGGTCCGCTATGGCGGCCCTCCCGACGGGTTAGCTCGAGGGTGACACACCTTTGAGCGACCGTCGGGAGGACCGTTGATGAAGTCTGACAGGGAGATCATGGAGATTGTCGAAGCGTTTGATTTGACCCGTTGCGCGTATTCCGCTGGGGAGCTGGCGGGGTGTGACCCCAAGACGGTGGCCCGTTACGTCGCTGTTCGTGACGCCGGGCGGGATCCGCTGGAGCCGAGGCGCCGGGCCCGGCTGATCGACCCGTATTTGGAGAAGGTGGAGGAGCTGGTGGATCGCTCCAATGCCAAGGTCCGTGCCGACAAGGTGCATGAGCGTATCGTCGCTATGGGCTTCTGCGGCGATGAGCGCACCACCCGTCGGGCGGTGGCCGAGGCCAAGGCGGCGTGGCGCACAGGGCATCGGCGCCGTTACCGGCCGTGGGTGCCGGAGCCGGGGATGTGGTTGCAGTTCGACTGGGGGGAGGGGCCCCGCATCGCCGGCCGGCGCACCAACTTGTTCTGCGCCTGGGTGGCGTGGTCCCGGTTCCGGGTGGTGATCCCCACGTGGGATCGGACCATGGGAACACTGTTGGCCTGTGTGGACTCCACGCTGCGACAGGTCGGTGGTGTTCCGACCTATGTGTTGACCGACAACGAGAAGACCGTCACCGTCGAGCATGTCGCCGGGGTAGCGGTCCGTCACCCCGAAATGGTGGCGGCGGGACGCCACTACGGCTGTGTGGTCCAGACCTGTGTGCCGTATGACCCGCAGACCAAGGGAGGTTCGGAGGCGACGGTCAAGATCGCCAAGGCCGATCTGGTGCCGACGCAGGCCAACCTGGTTGACGACTATTCCAGTTTCGCTGAGCTCGCCGACGCGTGCGAGGCGTTCTGTGTGAAAGTAAACGACCGTCCGCATCGTGAGACCGGTCGGGCCCCGGTTGAGATGTTGGCCGAGGAACGCTCGCATCTGCATGTGTTGGCGGCCGAGCCGTATACGGTGGCGTTGGGTCAGACCCGCCGGGTGGGAGACGACCAGACCATCCGATTCGGTTCGGTGCGTTACTCGACACCGGATGGTCATCAGGGCACCGAGGTGTGGTGTCGGGTGGTAGGCGACGAGCTGGTGATCGTGGGACGCAGCACCGGGTCGGGGCTGGGCGAGATCGCCCGCCACCAACTGTCTACTCCCGGCAATCCCCGTATCGTCGACGCCCACTACCCCCATCATCCGCCGGGTAACGGGCCCAAGGCGCCCAAGCCCAAGGCCCGCACCGTAGACGAAGCAGTGTTCTTGGCCCTGGGTGAGGGGGCGCACCGTTGGCTGATAGAAGCAGCAGCCACCGGCGCCCAACGGGTCCGCACCAAGATGACCGAAGCGGTCGAGCTGGCTGGCCTGTTCGACGTCGAGGCGGTCGACGACGCTCTGGGGCTGGCGGCGGTGGCGGGGCGCTTCGGGAACGGGGATCTGGTCTCGATCCTGCAGCACCGCCGAGCCCAGCACACCGTGATGGAGGCGTTCACCGCCGTCTTAGCCGACGAGGACCACTCCACCCAGCCCGGCACCTCCCCCTGGGAAGGGTTCGGGCGATGAACCGGGCCATGGTCACCATCGACACCACCGACGCCATCGAGATCGCCGAGCTGGCCTTCATCGAAACCTGGCTCGCTCAGGCCGCCCCTGCGGTTGTCGCCGACTTCGAGACGTTTGCTGCGCCCTATACGGTCCTGGAGCTGCGCGCCGAACTCGTTGGGCTCGCCGCCAGCCTGGGTGCCTCCCGGACCGAGCAACGGTGAAGCCGCCCGAACCGCCGCCGGTCCCCGACGAGCTGGTTGGCCTGCTGCGCCGCATGCGCCTCCCCTACATGCGTCAAGCCGCTCCCGAGGTGCTTGCCACCGCCAGGGCCCAACGCTGGGACCCCGCTGAGGTGCTGCGGGTCCTCCTCGGAGAAGAGGTCACCGGCCGCGACGCCGCCACCCGCCGTCAACGCCGCAAAACAGCCGGGTTCCCCACCGGCAAGACCTTCGAATCGTGGCAGGGCGACGAGTCGTCGATCCCCGCCCCCACCCAGGGGGCGCTCCGCACCCTCGAATGGGTCGGCCGGGCCGAGAACCTCGCTGTGGCCGGACCGTCGGGCACCGGCAAAAGCCACTTCGTCGAGGCCGTCGGCCACGCCGTCATCGACGGTGGGATGCGCGTCGCCTGGTTCACCCTCGAATCCCTCGCCCACACCATCGGCAAAGCCAAGGTCGACGCCACCGTCGCCAAGGTCGTGGCCCGGATCTGCCGCTCCGACCTCATCGTGGTCGACGACATCGGGATGCTCCCCGTCGGCCAAGACGCCGCCGAAGCCTTCTACCGGGTCATCGACGCCGCCTACGAACGCCGATCGGTGGCCGTCACCTCGAACCTTCATCCCTCCGGATTCGACACCATCATGCCCAAAACCCTCGCCACCGCCGCCGTCGACCGGCTCCTCCACCACGCCCACGTCGTCGTCACCGAAGGCGGCTCCTACCGCCTCGCAGAAGCCACAGACGGGAAAGGGGTGACACCACTGACCTGAACACCCACCCGGAGATCAGATGTCCGCCCACCCGGATTTCTGCTGTCCGTGAGCATGGAGATCTCCTGTCCGCCCACATGGAGATCCTGCTGTCCGTTGACAACTCGATCCGGCGACACCTCCCCGTAGCCGGCGCCACAGGCCGCGTCGGCTTCGG
>CAZFMS010000424.1:0-2928 GCA_964520125.1 uncultured Planctomycetaceae bacterium | reverse complement strand
TGAGGCTCAAGTACCAGCCATCGCCATGAAGGGAAAGGGCCCATAAGTAACTGAACAGACAAGCGGCCAGAATGAACACGCACGCCGCGGCCCCGGCCCACTTGAGCACGCGTCGGATTCGGGGTCGCTTGGCCATAGTGTGTATTCTACACCCGTCAGACGGTGGGCGGCCAAATCGCGGGATCCACCTATCAAGGCGGGCCACAAGCCTTCGTGGAACAAGGGGCAGCACTCGTCACACCACATTCGGCGGGGGCACCCGCTATGCGGGTGCCGTTCGGGGCATGGTGATAGGTGTAATTGACCGGCGGGGAGTGGTTGATTAGAGTCAGGTCATGCATCTCGAATCGTCGGATAGCAAGCTCGAGCCGGCGTTGGGGCGTCATCCCGTGAAGGCGTGGCGGTGGGTGGTGGCCGCGGTGGCGGTGGCCTGCTGTGCGGGGGTGGCCGCTTCTGGCAGGCCCGGTGCCGCGGTCGGGGCAGAGCCGGTGGAGGGGGCTGGGCCGGTCTATCTGGCCGGGGCGTGGCAAGACGACGAGGCCCAGACCGATCGGCCGGTGGTGATGCCGGAGCCTCCGGTCGAGCCGGAGATGGGCGAATCAGAGATCGCGGAGGTGGACGGCCTCGGGCTGTTGACGCCGCAGGTCCCGGCGGTCCCCGGCGATGATGCGGAATACCAGATCAAGGATTTGATCCGGGCCCTGGCCCCGGCCCTGGTGGCCATCATCCTGGCGATCATCACCCGGCAGGTCATCGCGGCCTTGTCGGCCGGCATCCTGGTGGCCGCGGCGCTGATACAAGGCACGTATAACCCTATCCTGTGGGTCACCTCGGCGATCGACACGTACCTGTTCGGCGTCCTGGCCCCGGCGGCGACGGACGATTTCGGCAACGTCGTGGGGGTGGATTACGACCACCTGAAGATCCTCATCTTCACCCTGTTCATCGGGGCGATGATCGGGGTGATCGAGGCCAACGGCGGCACCCGGGCCATGGTCGCCCGGGTCACCCGGCGGATCAGGACGCGGCAGCGCGGACAGATGGGGGCCTTCCTCGCCGGCCTGGTGGTCTTCTTCGACGATTACGCCAACGCCATGATCGTGGGACCGAGCATGAGGCCCCTCTTCGATCGACTGCGGCTCAGCCGGGAGAAGCTGGCCTACATCGTTGACTCGACGGCCGCCCCGGTGGCGTCGATCTTCATCGGGACTTGGCTGGCGGTGGAGATCGGCTATCTGGACGAAGGCTTCAAGGCCCTGGGCCAAGACGTGCCGGCCTTCCTCGAAGGGGTCGACGGAAGCACGGCCTTCTGGGCCAGCATCCCGTACCGAACCTACGCCTGGCTGGCCCTGGCCATGGTGGCCCTGGTGGCGGTGACCGGTCGCGACTTCGGCGGCATGCGGACGGCCGAATCGCGGGCCGCGGCCGGGAAGCAAGCGGCCGGCACTGTTCGAGATTCAATAGCTGAGAACAGCGGCAACGGCTGGTGGCTGGGGGCCCTGCCGGTGTTCGTGTTGGTGGCGATGACGATCGGTCTGTTGTTCCGTAGCGGGTGGCAGGCTTCGATCGACGACGGCGAGATGCTCGCCTGGGGGAGTGCCCGAGAGATATGGGAGAGCATCAAGACCACCCTGGGGGCGGCGGACTCGTATCCGGCCCTGGTCTATGGCTCGCTCAGCGCCGCGTTGGTCGCGGTGGTGATCTCGGTGCTATGGAGTTCGTTGACCATGGCCAAGACCATGGACGCCGTGGTGGTGGGCATGTCGCGGATGTTCGCCGCCTGCATCATCCTGGTGCTGGCCTGGGGCCTGTCCCAGGGGGGCAAGGACCTGCAGCTAGGCGAAGTAGCCAGTGCGTTTCTGCAGGACAAGATCGTCTCGGGGGATCAGGCCGGACAGGGCGGCCTGCCCGTGGTGCTGCTCCCGATGGCTATCTTCGTAACGGCGGGGATCGTCTCGTTCTCCACCGGGACCAGCTACGGCACCATGGGGATCCTCTGCCCGGCGGTGATCTCCATCACCGCCCGCGTGCTCGGAGACATGCCCGCCGGCGAGGCCGAGCCCTTGTTCTACGCCTGTGTCGGGGCGGTGCTCACCGGGGCGGTCTTCGGGGACCATTGCTCGCCGATCAGCGACACCACCGTGCTGTCCTCGATCGCCAGTGAATGTGAACTCTCCCGCCACGTCTGGACCCAGTTGCCCTACGCGCTGGCGGTGGCCGTCGCCGGCCTGCTGTGCACGGACGGCCTGCGGTACGGACTCCAGCGTTGGGCGACTCCGGAGTTCTACGAGAGTTACCGCGATGTCTCCTGGGCCTACGGGCTGCTGGCCGGGACCTTGCTCTTGCTGCTGTTCCTGCTGATTTTCGGACGGCGGCCCAAGGGCGTCGTCTTCGAGCCGGCCGTGGAGGTCGGCACCCCGGGTGCCTAGGGCTTGTTCTTCGGGTGCTGCTGGTCTATTTTGTTGGGCTGGTTTGACAGGTGGACCGCCGGTGGTCCGTCTGTATGGGGGGATTGTGGCGTTCCAGGATTACATGGGTATGTGGTCATCTGTATCAGGGGTAGCGACCCGTGACTAGACTCGACGTGAAGAACATCGGCCCGGCGATCCAGGCGGCGAGCAAGCCGTTTGATCGGTTGCGGGAGGAAATGCACAAGGTAATCGTGGGCCAGGAACAGATGCTGCAGCACATGCTGATCGGCATCCTGGCCAACGGCCACATCCTGCTGGAGGGCGTGCCGGGGCTGGCCAAGACCATGGCCGTCTCCTGCCTGGCCCGGGGCATCAAGACGGGCTTTCGCCGATTGCAGTTCACCCCGGACCTGCTGCCGGCCGACTTGATCGGCACGTTGATCTACCAGCCGCAGACCGGGCAGTTCACCGTAAAGAAGGGGCCCATCTTCTCGAACATCATCCTGGCCGACGAGAT
>CAZFMS010000423.1:0-2944 GCA_964520125.1 uncultured Planctomycetaceae bacterium | reverse complement strand
GGACTGCAGCCGGGTTTGCTCGAGCATGTTGAGGAAGTCGGTGTTGCCGCCGGTGTTGAGTTGATAGGTGCGATCCAGCCGGACCCCCCGGTCGTCCATCAGCCGGGCCAGGTTGCGGTGGACGATGGTCGCCCCGAGCTGGCTCTTGATGTCGTCGCCGACCACCGGCAGGTCCTTGGCCCGGAATTGCCCGCTCCATTCCGGGTGGGAGGCGATGAAGACCGGCACGCAATTGACCAAAGCCACGCCGGCATCCAGGCAGGCCTGGGCATAGTGTCGGACGGCGTCTTCGGAACCGACCGGAAGATAGCAGACCATGATCTCCGCCCCGACATCGCGGAGTGTCCGGGCCACGTCGCACGGCTCCTTCTCGGCCGGCCGGAAGGCCCGGTGGTCGGGATAGTCGCTCATGTGGTCGGCCAGACCGTCGAGAATGGGCCCCATGCGGACGGTGGTGCCGGAAGAGGGTAATTCCCCTTGAAAAACGGTCGTGCAATTCGGGGGGGCGAAGACGGCCTCCTCCAGCGGCTTGCCAACCTTACGACGATCGATGTCGAAGGCGGCCACCACCTGGATGTCCGCCAGCCGATATCCTCCGATGACCGGGTGAATCAGGCCGGCCGTGTCACCCGAGCTGCGCGTTCGGTAGTACTCGATGCCTTGGAGCAGCGAGCTGGCACAGTTGCCGACGCCCACTATTGCAAGCTTTATGTTGCCCATGCTTGGCTGATCCTATTCGGGTATGGCTGCAACGGCAACGTGTGGTCCTTTCCTGCCCGGCACGACGAACGACTCGGATGACATCCTCCCCAATCCGGGTCGGCAGGGAGTCAAGGCCAGCACTATACCCAGTGGGGCGGCGCGAGAAAAGGGGGTAGCCGCCCCCCCGCCGGAATGTTGGGGCCCTCCAGAGGGCTCGGAGTCCGCCGCCCGGTTCGGCCAGGGCTCCCCAGACGGCCGGTCAAGGGCCGATTGACCGGCTGTTCACCTCCCGGGCGAGTCCGGGATGATCCCGGGCCGCGGCGGACACCCGGACCAGCCCTGCCTGGAATCCGGCTGGCCGATCGCGCCGGGCCGATGCACAATGGAGTGATGGCCGAAAGCCCGCTTCCGTATGCCCGACTTGTTGAATCCGCGCCCGTGGCCGAGGGTGAGCGGGTGGTCCTCCTGGATGTGCTGCGGGGGGTGGCCGTGCTGGGCATCCTGCTGGTCAACATCACCTTCTATGCGTTCACCTTCCTGGAGGCCGCGGAGTGGCACCTGGAGGACATGTCGGCGAAGGATGCCGTCGCTCGGCTGGGCATCGAACTCTTCGCCACCTTCAAGTTCATCACCATCTTCTCGCTGCTGTTCGGCATGGGGCTGGGGCTGCAGAGTGGGCGGGCCGCCGCCGAAAATCGGCCGTTCGCGGGGATGTACGTCCGGCGGCTGGTGGTGCTGCTGTTCATCGGGTTGGCTCATGCGGTGCTGCTGTGGTACGGCGACATCCTGGTGCTCTATGCCCTGATGGGCTTCATCGCCCTGCTGTGTCGCAACGTTCGGCCGAGACGGCTGCTGATCACCGCGATCGTGCTGTTCCTGGTGCCCCTGGGCATCATGGGTGGAGCCGCGGCCCTGTGGCCGGAGGAGATAACCAAGCCGATGCTCGATTGGGAGCGGATCGCCGAGGACCATCGGGCGTCGATGGCCGCAGACCAGGCCGCGGTCTCCCAGCCGGCCGAGGATACTCCCACGACTACTTCTCCCACGGCAACTTCTCCCGCGAACGGGCCCCCGGAGGATCCGGCTCTGGCCTTCTTCGCGTTCATGGCCGACGAAGAGCGGGTCTACCAATCGGGAAGCTGGGGAGAGATGGTGCTGCATCGCAGCGTGGTGTTCTTCGGGGCGATGCTGCCGGTCAATTTGTTGCTGATCGGCTGGCGGTGCCTGGGGCTGTTTCTGCTGGGGATTTTCCTGGTTCGCCGGGGCCTCTTTTTGGGGTCCCCGCAGCACGCCGGGGTCTACCGGCGGATGGCCTTGCTGGGGCTGGCCTTTGGCGTTCCCTTGCAGATCGCGGCGACGGTGTCTCGTGCCCTGGCCCCGGAGGAAGTCTGGGGGGTAGTGGTCTATATGTTCGGGCTCTACCTCGGCAGCATGGCTATGAGCCTGGCCTATTGCGGGATCGTGGCCCTGGCCTGCATGCGCGGGGGGCTGGTGGCCCGGCTGGGGCCGGTGGCGGCGGTGGGACGGATGGCCCTGACCAACTACCTGAGCCACTCGGTCATCTGCGGGTTCGTGTTCTACAGCTACGGGCTGGGCCTGTTCGGCCGGATCGGCCATGCCGCGGCGGTCCTGGTGGTGCTGGCCATCTTCGGCATGCAATTGGTGATCAGCCCTATCTGGCTGCGCCACTTCCGCTTCGGGCCCTGCGAGTGGCTATGGCGGACGTTGTCCTATTGGCACATTCAACCCATGCGTCGAAGCGGGTGAGGGCATTGGGGACTGGGGATTCGGGGGGAGGTCCGGGCCGTGGACGGCCCGGCTCGCTGGGGGGCCATGGGTGGCGCCTGGCGGGTGCTGGTTGGGGGTGGGGGATGTTGACTTCAGGTCTTGTTCCAGGGTGCGGACGTGGTCTTTGACGAGGTTGTTGATTTCGTGGAGGTGGCGGTCGGCGGCTTTTTCGCGGATGGCCTGGTTGACGAGGTCCTGCTGGTGGATGAGGCAAACGCCGCCCGACCGTCAAGCCAGTTATAGGCGCCGCAAAGACCGAGGCGTTCCGGCGAGATGACACAGACATGTGTCGGCGCGAACGACTGACAGAGAGTGCATGAATAAAATGTCTCGACAGACTCATCCGACATCCCGGCAATACGGACATTGCGCTGTTTGTAAACTTCACGCGCTTCGTCGCGCAGCCTGACAACATCCTCTTCCTTTGTATACAGCGTTACCTGGACTTTATCGA
>CAZFMS010000422.1:0-2959 GCA_964520125.1 uncultured Planctomycetaceae bacterium | reverse complement strand
GGGCCGCGGCCGGCCGACCGGCTCCTCGATCCCCAGCCAGTCGCGCACTGCACCAACCTCGCCGAAGGGGATCCCGGTCTGGACCATACCCCAGGGCCCGGGGTTCATGCCGACCAGGAGAACCTGACCGACCGGCGGTGCGAATCGTTCCAGGTACCGGCCATAGGGCCGGCGGGCGTAATCGAGTGGATTGTAGACGTGGGTCACCGGCCGGCTGAAACGCAGACGGGAGAGGTCCCTCACAAGCGTCCTGCTGATGCTCGACAGACTCATGGGCGGCCACTGATCCCAAGGCAGAAACCACTGTCCGAGCGAGCGCGACAGTGGGACCTGGTTTTCGTTCAGAGACTCCTCGTTGGAGTTGATCCTAACTGTTCCAGATGGAATCGAACACACCCAGGACCGATGGAGTACTGGAACATGTGTGGGCCGACCGACCTGGTGCTTGGCGGTTCCTCGGCCGAATCGGCGTCCGGGGCTGGTGACCCGTCGGCGGCTGGCGCTTCGTCCCCAGACGGCGATCCAAGGTGGGGAAATAACCACGATTCCGGCAGACGCGGTCCTCGGTTGATAAACTGTCTTGAGGGGCCCCTTATTCGCGTCGATAGGACGCAGGGACAGGGGGGGGCGAAAGTTGGTGGGCTCGGGTCCGCAGAGGGCCTCGGGGCCTGAAGGGGTCCGTAACTTGGCGTGCCGACCACCGCAGGGAGCGCGGCGTTGGACTATCGTGAATGCTATCGTGTCCTGGGGCTGCGTCCCGAGGCGACGCCGGCTCAGGTGCACCGGGCCTACAAACGCCTGGCCTTGAGGCATCACCCCGATCGGGCGGCCGGAGATCCTGACAGTCTGGCCACCTTCTGCCACGTAACCGAGGCCTATGCGACCTTGAAAGGCGGATTCCGGGCCAGCCGCCAGTCTCACCCGCCGCAGAATTGCTCCGGCTGCGGCCGCTTCGTCGAGTTGTTCAAGGGGCTGGACGGCCGGGCCTACTGTGCCCCTTGCCTGCTGAACACCCGCCGCCGTTTCTTACCGCTGCCCAGATTCCAGACCGTGAGGTGCGTCGCCGCCATCGTGCTCCAGGCCCTCGCTCTCTATTGCACCGCGGTCTCCGCGGCGACGGGCGACTGGCGCCATGGAGTCGCCGGGGCCTGCCTGGTTCTGGCCGCCTTGGCGACGCTGGCCTACAACGTCTGGACCGCGGACGTGATCGACCGCTAGCCTCGGCCCACTCTCCCGAGAAACTCCCACGACGAACCTCGTCTCGCCGGCGGCCGCCCTTGGCGTTGCTGTCCCCCCGGCGAAATCCGGTTACGTATTCGGCGTTGGGCTGAGATGCTCCCTGCAGCCGGGGTGGATGAGGAAGTCACCCTCTGGGGGAGTGGGACGGAGTGCCGGGCGGGGAGTGGTCATGAAGGGACATCGGGTGAGGGTTGCCCTTATCGTGAGGCCCTCGACAACAGGGTGTGCCCCCCAAGAGGTTCGCAGCAAGAACAAGGCAGGCCCCGAGTTCCAGCATAGGGGTTCGAATCGAACAGACGGCGTCCGTTGGAGCGCCCCGCAGGCTTCGGCTTCAAATGGGGCCAGTGCCTCGAGAGCGGAGTCACCTATCGCCGACGCGATGTAGACGACGACGGCGGCGGCGACAACGACCGTGGGGTCTGGTTTGAGGTCTCCCACCCCGTCAGGAAGGCGAAGAAAAACCCCGCCTCACTCCCGACCGGATCGCCGAGATAGAGCGTCACCTGGCTGAATTCGCGAGGAGACTATCTCCCGAGGAGGCCAATGCGGGTTAGAGGCCCTTCTGCGGTTTCCGCGGCCGCGCTCCAGTCCATCATCTGTCGTAGTGCCGTTGCAGGACCCAGTCTCGCCGCCCCCGGGCCGTAGAATCGAGCCTGGCCCTGGTAATCGCCCGGCTCGGGAGGACGGTCCATTCCTGGAGGCGACGGGCGGCAAGGGACCGGGAGGACGATGCGAGACCCTCGCCAAGACCGGTTAGGGCCCTCTAGCGACGATCTGCGGGGTCGGTTCGGCGGCGGCCCGGAAGTTCTTCCGAATGTGCCGTGCCCTTCGGGAGGATGCTTGCACCTCGTCCGGCAACAAGGTAGTATTCCTCATTCGTCGGAATGATCAGCATCTATGATGGCGGCGGCGATCCGGCTCGGGCGGCGGATTGCGGCCGAGGAACGGATGTCGAGATTTCACCTATTGGGCGATGACACCGTCGCCCGCGGCGGCTATCCTAGAGATGCCAGGAAGGTTGTCGGATGACACCGTAGTTCGGCCTCTGACGAGGGCGCGACCCGGCATGAACCTTTCAATCGGACGCTGCTGCGTAGGGACAGGCCATTTGGAACCAAGGTCATAGAGGATCAGGTCAGGGAACAGGATAATGAAAAACGACAATTGGAAACTGCCCGCGGAGATTGCCGGATCGACCAAGCTGACCGGAAACGAGAAGATTCTGTACGCCTACTTGTTGACCGACCGGGCCGCGCCGGCGGGCCCCAACACCCAGGCCGTGGCGGAGATCTGCGGCGTCGACAAGACCACCACCTTGTTGTCGATCAAGGGGCTGGAGCGGGCCAAGCTCATCAAGGTCACCAGGACCAAGGCCAGGAAGCTGAAGCGCATGCTGAAGATCGAAGTCCTGCGCAAGAAAACCGGCCGCTCCGCCGGCCGCAAGAAGAAGCGAAAGTAGGGGCCGGCCCCGCTTCGGATTTGCCCTGTCTCGATGCCGCCGGTCCTTGGGCCGGCCTGGCGGCCGCGTCGGCTCAGCACCTGCTGGTCCGGATGACCTGCTGCTGACGTCGGTGCTCAAGTCCTTCCCCCTTGCGGGGATTACTGGTTTTCAGAGCTTCTGACAATATGAATGGCCCAGGCGTCGGAGCCGGTGTCTCCACTACCCAGGCGGCGGTGCTACGGCTCATTCTGCTGGACGGTCTGGACCGTACCGCTCAGA